>NZ_JAQUWN010000021.1 GCF_028692895.1 Pseudodesulfovibrio sp. | reverse complement strand
AACGCTGGAACGCCCTGAGCTCGCGCAGCACCATCTACGCGGGCCAGCGCCTCAAGGTCTACGTCCAGTAGCCCGCACAGCACCGTCCATTCCGGCCCCGCCCCCGCAAGGGGACGGGGCTTTTCTTCGCCCCGCGCAGTCCCAATGGCGGCAGCCACGGCGGCGGGAACGGGCCTTCCCCCGTTGGCGGGGAGCGCACCTTGCCTTCGCAACCCGAAGACGACGGCGCGCGTCCTTTTGCGCCTGTCGAGCCCCCGCTTGGCGCGCGCGAGGGACATTGGAGATGCAGCCCAACAAAAAGGCCGGTCCCTCCATGCGGAAGGACCGGCCATGAAAGGCGGGTCTTGTTCGGCCTAGTCGTCCAGGTCCCTGGCCAGGGCCGCGATCTCCTCGCGGATGATGCGGGCCGCCTCGGCGGGCACCAACTGGGCGATCTCGTCGCGCAGCCTCAGCTCCAACTCCTCCACGCGCGCCTCCAGCGAGGCCACCTTGGCCTGGAGCTCGGCCACGTCGGGCGCGGGCTCGGTGCGCACGTCCGCCAGGAGCTGGTTAACCTCCACGTCGCCGGAGAGGTTCACGCCAGCGTCGGGCGGCATGGCCTCGGCCGCGATCATGTCGGAGACGGAGTCCCCTTCCATGCCCGGCACGTCCATGCCCTCTACGTCCATGCCCTCGACATCCACATCGGGCAGCTCGGCGTCGTCGGACTCGTCCACAAGGTCGGAGACGTCCACTTCAACGTTGTCGAGCAGGCTCTCCATGTCGTCCATGGCGTCGTCGTCCTCCAGCCGCTCCACCCCGGCCAGCTCGGCGATGTCCAGGTCCGGCCCGTCATCGACGGCGGGCTCGGCGGGGGCCTCCGGCTCGTCCATAAGCATGGCGATCTCGTCGTCGGACATGACCTCGTCCACGGGCAGGTCGCTCCCGGCGTCCTCCGCCAGGGCCGCGTCGCCCGCATCCTCGTCCTCGATGTAAATTTCTTCCGCGCCTTCGTCTGCCAAGGCGTCCAGGGAAATCTCGTCCTCAAGCGCGGCGTCGGCCAGGTCCTCGTCCTCGCCGGACCCGGACAGGTCGTCCAGGAGCAACTCGGACTCCTCCGGGGCCGCTTCATCGGCCAGGCCATCAAGGGAAATTCCGGGTTCCGGAGCGGGCTCCTCGGCCAGGTCGTCCAGCAGCAACTCGGGCTCCTCGGGAGCCGCTTCCGCTTCTTCGGTGGGCAGTTCCAGCTCGGCCGGGGTCTCCCCGATCACGTCGTCCAGGAGCAGGGTCTCTTCACCGCCCTCGCCGAGCAGGTCGTCCAGCTCGGGAGCGTCCTCCGCCTCCTCCAGCAGGTCGTCCAGCTCGATGACGTCCTCGTCGGCCGTCGCATCGGGCTCGGGCAGGAGCTCGTTGTCCTCGGCGATGTCGTCCACCATGGCGGCGACCTCGTCGGCGTCCGGCTCCACGGCGGGTTCTTCGGCCACCACGTCGTCCAGGATCAGCAGGTCGTCGTCCGCCTCGCCCCCGATCTCGTCGTCGAGCGTCAGCAGGTCGTCGTCGGCCGCCTCATCCGCGGCCTCGTCGTCCAGAACCAGCAGGTCGTCATCCTGCGCGCCCCCGTCATCGGCCATGAGGTCGTCCAGAACGATGGGCTCGTCCGCGACGTCGTCCGATTCGTCGGCGGCCGCCTGCTCCTCCTCCAGATCGTCGGAGAAGAGGTCTTCGAGCTCCTGCTCGAAATCGGCGTCGAGATTGTCGGTGTCCAGCGCCTCGTTTTCAGGGGCTTCGCTGAACAGGTCGTTGACATCGACGGTATCGTCTTTGGGCGGAGGCGGCGGGGCCGGGGTCATGGATTCCTCCCTGGAAGCGGTTGGAAAAAAGGGGGGCTGTGTGACAGCCCCCCCTCGAATCACCCTATGGAACTACTTCTTGGGGTGGCAGTCCTTGCAGCCCTTGGGACCCTTGCCCTTGGCCTTGTGGCAGCCCAGGCAGGAGTTGGCGGCATCCTTGTTGTGCCAAGCCTGGTAGAAGCCCTTGGGATCCTTCTTGGCGGCGGCGGCGGCGTCAGCATGGCAGCCTTCGGCCACACAGCCCTTGATGGCGGCCTTGTCCTTGGCCTTGTGGTGGCAGACCAGACAGTCGGCAACGGCTTCGTGCTTCTTGTGCGGGAAGGTCACCGCGGTCTTGGTGGCCTTGGCGCCGGCGGGCACGGCCAGCGTCATGGTGTCAGCCGGGGCGTTGCCGGCGATGACGGACGGCAGCGCGAAAGCACAGACCAGAGCCGCGACCATCAGGCCAATCATCAGAGATTTTTTCATGAACCTACTTCCTCCTGTTGCAAAAAAATGAACAATCACACTCTCTACTTATGCGGGATAAATAAGTATCCCCCCCCTGTCAAGCAGGGGGTGGCATCGTAGACGCTTGCTTTTACCTGAAAAAGCCCTTCCTAGGCAAGGATTATTCCTGGGAGCCCGGGTCTGCGGCGAGGTCGTACTTGCGGTCGTAACCGCGCGGGGTCAGTAGAAAATCACCCGCCCGGCGGGTGGCGGAATTGCCGATGACCAGCACGGTCTGCATGTCCACGACGCCCGGGTCCACCCCACCCAGGGTGGTCAGGGTTACGGCCTGGCCCGTGCGGTAGGCCCGCTCCACGATGCCCACAGGCGTCTCCGGGGCTCGGTGTTCGCCGACAACGGCCAGGGCGCGCGCCAAGTGGTCCCGCCGCTTCTTCGAGCGGGGGTTGTAGACCGCGAGGACGAAATCGGCCTCGGCCGCCAGCCTGAGCCGCTTCTCGATGACCTCCCAGGGCGTGAGCAGGTCGCTCAGGCTCACGGAGGCGAAATCGTGCATCAGCGGCGCGCCGAGCAGGGCCGAGGCGGCCACGAAGGCGGGCACGCCCGGCACCACGGCGAAGGGCACGGCCCCGAGCAGCCCCTCGGCCTCCAGGACCTCCAGGAGCAGCCCGGCCATGGCGTAGACGCCCGCGTCGCCGCTGCAGACCATGACGGTGCGGCGGCCCTCCCGGGCGCATGCCACGGCCCGGCGCACCCGCTCCACCTCGCCGGTCATGCCGGTGGAGATGACGGTCTTGCCCTCAAGCAGCACCGGGTCCACCAGCTCCACATAGCCCTTGTATCCGGCCACCACCTCGGCCGCCTCGATGGCCTCGCGGGCCGCCGGGGCGAGCAGCGAGTGATCGCCGGGGCCGAGGCTCACGGCTGTCAGCATCTATGCCTGCCTTTTCACCTTGGCCACGGCCAGGGTCACGGTTTCGGTCTTGGTCTTGAGCACCAGCAGCTCCCCGCCGTCGGACAGGAGCAGGGCCGCCGCCTCGGAGACCGAGCCGACGCCCATGTGCTGGCGTACAATGGATGACGGACTGGGCACGTTCACGGAGTCCAGCCGCTCCGGGGAAAAGAAGACGGGGGTCACGCCCAGGCGGGCGGCGGCCTCCAGGATGCCCGGCTCGTTCGCCTTGACCTCGGCGCTGCCAAGCCCGCCCACGGCCGACAGGGGGAAGTGGTTGTTCCGCATCACGGTCTGGATATGGCTGAAGATCTCGTCCACCCCGGTCCCCCGGCGGCAGCCCACGCCGAGCATCAGCGCCCTCGGATAGAGGCGCAGGGCCCCGTCGTCCGGGCAATCCTCGCGCACCGAGACCCAGACGCCGGGCTCGCCCGGCCACCAGTCCGCCGAGGAATCCACGGTCGCGGCCCAGTGCTCGCCCCTGGCGCCCAGCCAGTTGTCGGGATCGAAGACCTGCACGGCCCGGCCGTCCAGGATGGCCCCGTTGACCGTCTTGACCCGGTCCAGGTTGCCGATGGACAGCCCTCGTGCCACGGCCAGCATGTCCAGGGAGGGCAGTCCGGCCGAATCCGTGGCCGTGGTGATGACGGCCTGGCCCCCGACGATGTTCGCGCAGCGCTCGGCCAGCTCGTTGCCCCCGCCCAGGTGGCCGGAAAGCAGGCTGATGGCGAACCGGCCGTACTGGTCCAGGCAGACCACGGCCGGGTCCACGTCCTTGCCCCGCAGGTGGGGCGCGATGCACCGGACCGCGATGCCGGAGGCGGCCACGAAGACATGGGCGCGGTAACGGGGAAAGGTTTCGGCCACCAGTTCGGAAAGGGAGTCGAAGGCGTGGGCGGCCATGTCGCCACGGAAGCGGCGCGGGGCGAAAACCTCGCCCCCGAGGCGCTGGGCGAGGCGCACGGCGAGTTCGAGCCCCCGGCGGGTCAGGGCGTAGCAGGCGACGGTTGCTGACATGGTACCCCCGTTGGTACCAGTTCCCGGCCCGATGCGGAAGAGGAAAAAGGCGGGCTATCCCAGCCGGGCGCCGTCGAAGTCGAAGACCGCGTAGCCCACGGCCAGAGCGGGGCCGCCGAAGGCGTTGGCGGACTCCCTGGCGCGCTCCACCAGGAGGCGGACCAGGGCGGGCCGGGCCGGGTCGTCGGCCAGGAGGTCCAGGACCTGGCGGGCGGTGTTGGCCCCGCGCGTCGCCTCGACGCGGCGCGGGTCGCAGCCCGCCTCGGCGCACCAGTCGGCCAGCCGGGCGAAATCCACGGGGTCGGACTTGGCGTGGGTGTACTCCATGCCCTGGGCCTGCTTGGCCAGCTTGCCGAAGAACAGGGACCAGGTGACGCGGGCGAAGCCCCGGCGGGCCGCCGCGCGCAGGGAAAAGGCGAAGAAGTCCGCCGCCTGGACCAGGGCCTGGGGCGGGGTTCCGGGATGCGCGTCCAGGAAGAGCCGCTCGGACCGGCGGCCCGTGGTCAGGACCACGTGGTCGAGCCCCAGGGCCAGGGCCACGTCCATGCCTTCCTCGATGGTGGCGGTCCAGGCGTCGTGCGAATAGGGCCGGACGATGCCCTGGGTGCCCAGGATGGAGATGCCGCCCAGGATGCCCAGGCGCGGGTTCATGGTCTTTTTCGCGATGGCCTCTCCCTCCGGGACCTCGACCAGCACGCGGACCCGGCCCGAGCCGAGCCCGGACGCGGCCATGCGCACCCCGGCCTCGATCTGGCGCAGGGGGTCCGGGTTGATGGCCGCCGCGCCCACGGGCACCGGCAGCCCCGGCAGGGTGGCCCGCCCCACGCCCCGGCCGCCGTCGACGGCGACCGCGAGCGGCCCGTCGCCGGGCTCCAGGGCAACCAGCGCCTGAATCTCGCAGCCGTGGGTGGCGTCCGGGTCGTCGCCGCCGTCCTTGAGGACCGTTGCGCGCACCGCCGCTCCCTCGCGCTCGATGCGGGCCACGGGCACGGTCAGGACGCCGCCCGCGGGGAGGGGAGCGGACATGGCGGCCCGCCGCTCGCCCGTGAGCAGGCAGCGCAGCGCGGCCATGGCCGCGGCCGTGGCGCAGGTGCCGGTGGTCCGCCCGGCGCGCAGCTCGCGGGTCGTCTCCCCGGCCAGCACGTCGGTGACGTTTTCAGTAGTATTTCCGGTCACTTCTTTGACTCGATCCGCTCCGGCGGCTCGTAGAGGAAAGTGCCCGCCCGGCGGGAGATGTTCTCGATCATGTTGCTGAAAAGCAGGAGATGGAAGGGGTACATGGCCTTCCAGTAGAGGATGCCGAAAAGCCCCTTGGGCAGGAACTTGGCGGTCATGGACAGATCCACGGCGTTGTCCCACTGGGACTTGAGCCTGAACTCCAGCAACGCCTCGCCCGGCAGCCGCATCTCGGCCAGCAGGAGCAGCCTGCGGCCGGGATCGCTGGCGATGACGCGCCAGAAGTCCAGGGCGTCGCCCACCCTGGGCACGCCGTCGCCGTGGGGCCGCCCGCGCCGGGTGCCGGGCCCGGCCAGGAGCCGGTCGATGAAGCCCCGGAGCTGCCACAGGGGATCGCCGTAGTACCACCCCCTCTCGCCGCCGATTCGGGCCACGGTCTGCCAGACCTGCTCGGGATCGCCCTGGAGCCGGGCGCGGTAGCCCATCTCGTAGCGCGTGCCGCCCGCATAGTCCGGGTCGTTCACCCCGGCCCACTCCGGCATGCAGGCGCTGCCCACGTCGAAGAGGCAGGTCTCCACCTGCTGCTGGGCGGTCTTGTCCACGGCGCGGCGGATGGCCTCGCGGCAGGTCAGGAGCTTCTGGGGCACCAGCTCGCGGATGGCGTTGTCGCGGCAGACCACCTCGTTGCGCAGCCCCTCCACCAGGGAGCGGACCAGAGACATGGGCACGGGCGTGAACATGGACACCCAGAACGAGGAGAGCCGGGGCGTCAGAAAGGGCGCGGGGATGATCCGCCGCCGGGGCAGCCCGGCCACCTCGGCGTAGAGGTGGAAAAGCTCGGTGTAGGACAGGACGTCCGGGCCGCCGATGTCCAGGGTCAGCCCGGCGGTGGCGTCGTTCTCCAGGCAGCCCGCCAGGTAGCCAAGGACGTTGCGGATGGCGATGGGCTGGGTCCGGGTGCGCACCCACTCGGGCGTGAGCATGACCGGCAGCCGGTCGCCCAGGTAGCGGATGAGTTCAAATGAGGAGGAACCCGCGCCGATGATCTGGGCGGCGCGCAGGGTGGTCACCCGCGCCGGGGAAAGGGCCAGGATGCGGGCCACCTCGGCACGGGAGCGCAAATGCTTGGAGAGCGGCCGGTCCTTGTGGTCCTCGCCCAGGCCGCCCAGGTAGATGATCCGCTCCAGGCCGGAGCCCGAGGCGGCGCGGACCATGTTGTAGGCCGCGTCCCGCTCCTCGGCCGCGAAGTCGCGGCTGGGGCGGCTCATGGAGTGGACCAGGTAGAAGGCCGCCCGGCATCCCTTTGCGGCGGCCAGCAGGGAGGCCGCGTCGTGCATGTCCGCGCGCACGACCTCGACCATGGGGTTGTCGGCCCAGGGGCGCGAGCGGATTTTCTCCACGCTGCGCCCGGCCGCGCGGACCCGATGGCCCCGCTCCAGCAGGAGCGGCACCAGCCGTCCACCCACGTAGCCGGTGGAGCCGAGCACGAGCACGGGCCGTTCGTCCATGGGATCATCCCTCCCCTGAGGCCGCAGGGCCGTTAATGCCTGCCGAAACGGATTTCGGCCTCCTTGCGCGCCCAGCCCCGGTCCTCCATGCACTGGTCGTAGACCTCAAGCTGGCGGCGCTTGTCCAGGGGGAACCGCTCGCCGGCCTTGACGTCGCAGTCCAGGGAGTCCTGCTTGAACTTGGCCTCGGACTGGCGCTTGTCCCCGGATTCGGGGTTGGACCACTGCTTGGAGCAGCTCGCGGCCAGCAGCAGGGAGAGCAGGAGGCAGATCAGGAGAAACGGGCGCATGGCGGCTCCTCGGGGTTGGCTATTCGTCCTTGAGGTCCCGGCTCATCAGGTCCTTGACGGCCCGGGCCGGGTCCTTGTCCTCATACAGGATACTATAGACCTGCTCGGTGATGGGCAACTCCACTTCGAGCTTCTGCGAAAGATTATAAAGGGCGCGGGTGGTCTTGACGCCCTCGGCCACGGCCCGCATCTCGCCGATGATGGCGTCGAGCTTCATGCCGGAACCGAGCTTGAGGCCCACCTGGCGGTTGCGCGACAGGTCGCCCGTGCAGGTCAGGACCAGGTCGCCCATGCCGGAAAGGCCCATGAAGGTCCGCTGCTGGCCGCCCATGGCCATGCCCAGGCGGGACATCTCGGACAGCCCGCGCGTGATCAGCGCGGCCCGGGCGTCGTGGCCGAAGCCCAGGCCGTCGGCGATGCCCGCCGCGATGGCGATGACGTTCTTGACCGCGCCGCCCAGCTCCACGCCCCGGTAGTCCGGGGTGAAGTAGACCCGGAAGAACGGGGTGGAGAACGCGGCCTGGAGCTCGCGCCCAAGCTCGTGGTCCTCGCAGCCCAGGGACACGGAAGTGGGCATCTCCCGGCTGACCTCGGCCGCGAAGGACGGGCCGGAAAGCGAGGCGTAGCGCGGCCGCTTGCCCTCCAGGGCCTCGGCCACCACCCGGCTCATGGGGGCCAGGGAGTCCAGCTCGATGCCCTTGGAGGCGCAGACCATGACCGGCCGGTCGGGCAGCGCGTCGCGAAAGCCCGCCAGGGCGGGCCGGATGAACTGGCTGGGGATGACCAGCAGGAAATAGTCGGCCCCGGCAAAGGCCCTGGCCGGGTCGCTCTCGGCCCGGAGCCGGTCGGTCAGGGTCACGCCCGGCAGGAAGGCGGCGTTCTCGTGGCGCTCGTTGACGTCCGCCACGACATCCGCCTCGCGCGCCCAGAGCACGGTCTCGATCTCGGTCTTGGCCAGCATGTCGGCCAGGGTGGTGCCCCAGGCTCCGGCCCCGAGTACGGCTATTTTCATGGATCTCTCCTTGGATGTTGCATTGGGGACGCAACGTTACGTGCCGCGCCCTCCGCTGGCAAGGGTCAATGCGCCGGATTCGGGACGCGCACCGGTTGCATCCCGCCTCCCGGAACGGTATAGACCACAGCCATGGCCATACAATTCACCGAGACCGAACAGAAGATCCTGGCGCTGGCGGGCACCGACCTGCCGGATACCGAGCGGCCGTTCCTGACCATCGCCGAGGCGGCGGGCGTGGACGAGCAGACCGTCATCGACCTCATCGCGGACCTCAAGCGGCGCAAGATCATCCGCCGCTTCGGGGCCACGCTCCGGCACCAGAAGGCGGGCTACGGCCACAACGCCATGGTGGCCTGGCGCGTGCCGACCGAGCGGCGCGACGAGGTGGGCGAGATATTCAGCTCCCGGCCTGAGATTTCCCACTGCTACATCCGCCGCACCTATCCGGAGTGGACCTACAACTTCTACACCATGATTCACGGCGAGCGCCCCGGCCACGCCGAGGAGGTGGTGGCCGTGCTGGAGAAGCTGACCGGCCTGACCGACAACTGCGTGCTCAACTCCCTCAAGGAACTCAAGAAGACCTCCATGGTCTACTTCAAATAAAAGGACATCACCCATGGATTCGAAAGCCCTCTACGCCAAGGCCCAGACCCTCATGCCCGGCGGCGTCAACTCGCCCCTGCGCGCCTGCCGCTACGTCAACAGCGAGCCCGTGTTCATCGAAAACGCCAAGGGCGCGTACCTCTACGACGTGGAGGGCCGCAAGTACGTGGACTACGTCTACTCCTGGGGCCCGCAGATCCTGGGCCACCAGGACCCGGCCGTGTCCGCCGCCGCCCACGCGGCCATCGACCACGGCTCCAGCTACGGCGCGCCCTGCCTGGGCGAGGTCACCCTGGCCGAGGCCATCACGAAGCTCGTCCCGTCCATGGAGATGCTGCGCATGGTCTCCTCGGGCACCGAGGCCACCATGTCCGCCCTGCGGCTGGCGCGCGGCTGCACCGGGCGCAAGAAGTTCGTCAAGTTCATCGGCAACTACCACGGCCATGCCGACGCCTTCCTGGCCGCCGCGGGCTCCGCCGCCGCCACCGTGCCCGGCACGCCCGGCGTGCCCGAGGAAGTGACCATGCACACCCTGCTCGCCCAGTACAACGACCTGGACGCGGTGCGCGCCCACTTCGAGGCCTGCGGCGACGAGATCGCCTGCGTCATCGTGGAGCCCGTGGCGGGCAACATGGGGCTGGTCCTGCCCAGGGACGGCTTCCTCCAGGGCCTCCGGGACCTGTGCACGAAGTACGGGGCCCTGCTCATCTTCGACGAGGTCATCACCGGCTTCCGCGTGGCCCCCGGCGGGGCGCAGCAGCGCTTCGGCATCACCCCGGACCTGACCACCATGGGCAAGATCATCGGCGGCGGCTTCCCGGTGGGCTGCTACGGCGGCAGGCGCGAGATCATGGAGCACATGGCCCCGGTGGGCGGCGTGTTCCAGGCCGGGACCCTCTCCGGCAACCCCGTGGCCATGGCCGCCGGGCTGGCCACCCTGAACCGGCTGGCCGAGTGCGACTACGACGCCCTGGAGGCCAAAACCAAGGCCCTCACCGACGAACTGGCCGCCATCCTCGCGTCCAAGGGCCACCCGGTCTGCGTCCAGCAGATCGCCTCGGCCTTCACCCTCTATTTCACCGACCAGCCGGTCACCGACATGGCCAGCTCGGCCAAGGCGGACCAGAAGACCTTCGCCACGTACTGGCGGCAGATGATGGACCAGGGCATCTACCTGGCCCCGGCCGGGTTCGAGTGCGCCTTCACCTCCTTCGCCCACGCGGACGAGGACTTCGAGAAGACCATCGAGGCGGCGAAGAACGTCAAGTTCTAACCTGCCGGGATCATTCGATTCCGAATCGGGGAGGCCGTCCGGACGGGCGGCCTCCCTTTTTTGCGCCGCCCGGCCCGCCGCTCCGCCAAGCGGTCGGCCGGGGACCGGGAATCCCGGACTTGACGCGGTTTTTTGCGGGCGTATACTATACGTGCGCCAATTGCCCCCGCGGCATCGCGCCGACCAAGGACGGTCGGCTTGGCAGGGAGTTTCCCAGTGTCCACCAGCTTCACCGACTTCATCGTGGCCGGTCCTCCCGGCCAGGTGACGGCGGGCCCGCCCGGCTCCTTCATGGCCGGCGGCCCTGGACACGTCATAACCGGCGAGCCCGGTCACGTCCCCATCGACACCACCCCGGCCCATGTGCCCATCGACACGTCTCCGGCGCGCATTCCCTATGCCCCGGCCGCTGGCCTGAGCAGCCAGGGCGGGTCCCTGGCCGGTCCCGGCTACACCGGCGGCGGGGGCGGCGGTGGCGGCGGTGGCGGCGGCTCCGGCTCCGGCGTGGGCGGCGGCGCGGGCATGATCGGCGGCGGGGGCGGCGGCATCTCGGCGGGCGGCGGAGGCGGCTCCGGCGCGGGCATGATCGAGGGCGGCGGCTCCGGCTCCTCCGGCAATACGGGCGGCGGCGCATCGGCCATCCAGGGCGGCGGCGCGGGCTCCTCCCTGGCGGGCGGCGCGGGCGCGCCCTCGGTCAACAGCGGCGGAGGCGGCGGGGACAGGAGTTCGGGCGGCGGCTCCGCAGGCCAGAGCGGCGGGGGCGGCGCGATCTCCCCCAGCACCGGCGGGGGCTCCACCGGGAGCGGCGGCGGAAGCGGCCCCAACGAGCAATCCCTCATCAAGCCCGACAAGAGCACCGGCGACGTGCCCATCGCGCCGCCCATGGGCATCCAGCCCATCTCCCCTGCCGGGCACGTGCCCTTCGTTCCGGGCGTGGGCGTCTCCATGCCCACCCTGACCGGCGTGGTGCCCATCCCGCCCGCGGGCAAGGTCCAGGCCTTCCGCTCTACCCATCCCCACGGCACCTTTTTCGGCCACACCCAGAACTGGCCCAGCGACACCTTCAACCACCTGGTCCACTCCACCGCCTTCACCCCGGCCAGGCAGCAGACGCCCCCGTGGATTCCCACGGCGGACGGCTACGTGGAGCCCTTCCGCCGCCCCGAGATCAACGTGGACTACCCGGACGCGCCCGCCAGGCAGTTCGACTACGCGCCGCGCAACACCTACAACATCGACATGAGCGCCACCCAGGAGGTCAACAGCTCCCTGACCTATCCCTCGAACGTGGACAAGCACATCGACCAGTCCATGGAGATGATCGCCTACAACAACCGCACCCAGTCGAGCCAGTTCTCCATGGACAACTCCTCCAGCCACAGCCAGACCCTGAGCTACGACCGCACCCTGGAGAACTCGCAGTCCGACAGCCAGACCACCAACCTGCAGACCGTGGTCCGCGAGGAGCGGACCGTGACCAACGCCCAGGAGACCAGCAACACGGTCAACCTGCCCGAGCGCACCAGCGTCGCCAACGACAACGGCGTCACCGAGAACCATGCCGTGGACGCCCGGACCTCCGTCAGCGAGGAGCACCCCGTGGACGCGAGCGAGACGCGCAACCAGTCCGTGGAGAACGTGGAGCGGTCGAACACCACCGTGGTCAACGACAACTCGGTCAACCGGACCGAGGACTACTCCCAGGACTACCGCCAGGAAAACGAAATCAACTTCTCGAACGAGGACCGCTCCGTGCACGAGCAGACCTTCGTGCGTGAAAGCAACGTGGACAACTCGCGCGACGCGGAGCTGTCCATGAGCGACACCTGGGTCAACCAGAGCGACAACTCCGTGACCTGGAACGCCGACTACGCCTTCCCCACCGAGAACCTGAACCTGGCCACCTACACCACGGTCTCGGACAACGACGTCAGCCAGGAGTCCACCCACACCCTGAATTTCGACGGCTCCCAGAGCTACTTCAGCCAGGCCTCCTACTCCACCACCCTGGAGAACAACACCGAATTCCGGTACGTGGACCAGGACCTGAGCCGCTCCACCCAGGTGGAGAACCACACCACCAACGTCAGCGACGAGACCAACCTCTCGTTCTCGGACACGCACTCGGTCCAGAACAACTTCGACCAGTCGCGGATCATCGACCAGTCCTCCACCTACAACTTCCGCCAGGAGGACAACTCGGTCCACACCAGCCAGACCAACCACACCACCAACCTTGTGGAGAACACCGCGCTCTCGTTCTCGGACACCCGGGCCGTGGAGAACAACTTCGACCAGTCGCGGATCATCGACCAGTCCACCACCTTCACCACGGTGAACCAGGACCAGAGCAAGGTCACCTACGTGGACGACAGCGACACCAACCTGGTGGAGAACCGCTCCGTGACCTTCGCCACCACCCAGGAGCGGTACGTGGACAACGACAACTCCACCCGCATCAACCTGGACAACGACTTCAACCACGTCACCCAGGACAACTCGGTGACCAACATCGTGGACGGCCGCGAGATCAACTTCATCACCGTGGAGCAGGTGACCAACGTCTTCGACAACGCCCGCAACGTCAGCATCGAGGCTCTCCAGGCCCCGGAGCGGACCGGCGGGACCATCATCGTGGGCCACGCCTAGACCCGAAGCGAAAAAGAAAAGGCGCGCCTCCCCGGCCGGGGAGGCGCGCCCTTTTTGTTCGGAATGCGCCGCGCCTAGAAGGCGGGCACGTCGACCACCTCGACACAGGCGGCGGTCAGGTCGTTGTCCTGCACTATGCCGCCGTTCATCTCCGTGACGGTGGCGAGAATCTGCTCGTTGCCGCCCACCGTCGCGCAGTCCGGGTCATAGTAGAGGATGCCGGTGCTCGCCCCGGTGGCGCTCACGTAGACCAGCCCCGCGCCGGTGGCGCCCGAGATGGAGCCGGTATAGGTGGCGCTTTCCACATTGTGGAACTTGGACGGATCGAAGCCGTCGGGCAGCAGGCTCGCGAAGTGGCTGCTGGAGCTGTTGATGCCGAGGATGTCCTCCCCGGCGTCGAAGTCGTTGAAGGCCTGGGCGTCGGCGGAGGTGCCGTAGATGGCGAAGGTGTCGCTGCCCGAGCCGCCGCAGAGGATGTTCGCCCCGTTCTGGCCGCCGTAGATGAAGTCGTCGCCCGCCAGGCCGGAGATGAAGTTGGACGAGTTGTTGCCGCCCAGGATGTCGCCGTAGGCCGATCCGAAGACGTTCTCCACGTTCTGGATGACCTCGATGTGGCCCTCGCCGTCGATGGCGCTCTGGCCGCCCTGCAGGCCGCCCAAGCCGCCCGCGCCGTAAAGGTCCACGGTGACGCCGTCGTCGTCGTGGCAGAAGGACACCGTATCCTCGCCGTCTCCGCCGTAAAAGGAATCAGCGCCCTTGCCGCCGATGAGCAAGTCCATGCCCGTGCCGCCGATCAGGGCGTCGTCCCCGTCGTAGCCGAAGAGGACGTTGAAGTTGCCGTCGGGCGCGGAGAGCTCGTCGTTGCCGATGGTTCCGGCGGTGGCGGTGTTGCCCATCTGGCCGGTAATGGTTCCGCCCTCGGAGAAGACGGTGCCGAAGATGATCTCCGAGCCCAGGGACGAGGTGGCGATGATCCCGTCGTCGCCGGCGGCGGTGACGTCCGCGTCGTGCCACAGGGAGTGGGTGGTGAAGTCGTAGACCAGCCCGGTCACGGCGGAGCCGCCGTCCTGACCGGTGTAGGACGAGGTCTCCAGCCAGAGGTAGTCCTGGGAGCCCAGGTCGCCGGAGAGCCAGATGTAGTCATGATCGAGGTCGAAGTCGGTGATGGTCTCGCCGTCGGCCGACATCTGCACGGCCGAGCCGTACTGGTACAGGAACTGGTCGGCCCCCTCGCCGCCGGTCAGGGTGTCGTCGCCGTCCCCGCCCCAGAGGGTGTCGTTGCCCGAGCCGCCGATCAGGACGTCGTCGCCGTATTCGCCGCCGAGGAAGTCGTTGCCCTCGCCGCCCTCCAGGTGGTCGGCCACGTCGCCCGCCAGGAGCGTGCCGTCGCCGCCCCAGAGCGTGTCGTCGCCGTCGCCGCCCAGGAGGGAGTCGGCCCCCAGGCCGCCCATGAGACTGTCGTCGCCCTCGTAGCCGATGAGGGTGTCGTCGTAGGAGGCGCCGGTCAGGGTGTCGTCGTTGGCCGTGCCCTCGATGAGCTGGCCGACGCCGCCCGCCCCGCCTGCGCCGTCCACGATGGTCCCGTCTTCCAGGATCAGGTCATCCAGGACCAGGGAATTCGAGCCCAGGTTGGCGACTACGCCTTCCCCGGCGGAGTCGGCCACCGTGGCGTCGGCGTCGTACCAGAGCTTGTGGTTGGCGCTGTCCCAGACCACGGCTCCGCTGTTGTTGGACGCTCCGGCGATGACGCCGTCGTAGTTGTCCTCCATGTACCAGGTCAGGTTGCCGAAGTCGGCATTGAACCAGATGGAGTCCGTACCGCTGATGAAGTCGGTGATCTGGTCGCCGCTCGCGCCGGTGACCAGCACGTCCGAGGAGGACATGTAGCCGAAGGAGTCGGCCCCCTCGCCGCCGGTCAGGGTGTCGTCGCCCATGTAGCCGATGAGTATTTCCGCCGCCACGCTGGCCGCGATGATCTCGCCCGCGAGCGTGTCGTTGGCGCCGGTCAGGCGCAGGGTGTCGTTGCCGTAGGAGTTCCAGCCGCCATAGGTCCAGGCCGACGTGTTCACGGTCTGGCCTGCGCCCACCGCCACGGTCAGGGAGACGCCGGAACCGGAATCCGAAAGGGAGGCGACCTCCCAGGCCTGGTTCGTGGCCACGGACCCGTTGAGGGTGGTGTCGGTCCCGGCCTCGATGGTCAGGTATTCCACGTCGGTCGCGGAAACCAGGCCGGAGAGGTCCACGGAGGTGCGGATCTCGTCGCCCGCGCCCTCCTCGCCCTCAACCACGGCCCCGGAGGGCGAGTCGTTGAAGAAGAAGGTGTCGTCGCCCGCCCCGCCGGTCAGGGTGTCCGCGCCGCCCATGCCGTTGATGGAGTCGTCGCCCGCCAGGCCGTCCAGGAGGTCGTTGCCGACCGAGCCGTTCAGGGTGTCGGCGAACTTGGAGCCGGAGACGCCCTCGATGCCGGAGAGGCTGTCGGTGTCGCCCCAGCCGTCCACCACCGTGCCCGCGCCCAGGTTCGCGACGACGCCGGAGATGTCGTCGCAGTAGTCGGCCCAGTCGGTGCCGCCGCCGCCGATGATGGTGTCCGCGCCCTTCCAGCCGGAGAAGCCGTTGTCGTCGTCGTTGCCGGTGTAGGCGTCGTTGCCCCGGGAGCCTTCGATCCACTCGATGTCGGTCAGGGTGTCGGTCCAGCCGGTCCCGGACACGTTCCACTGGCTGTTGATGTCGTCCCAGTTTACGGTCACGCCGGAGAGCAGGTGCCAGTAGGACACGGAGTCCTCGTCCTCGCCGCCGCCCCCGCCGTCGATCAGGTCCGAGCCTTGGTCGGGCGCGAATTCCTGGTCGCCGGCGTCGCCGGTCATGGTGTCGCCCAGGGTGGAGCCCCAGACCATGTCGATGTCGGTCAGGGTGTCGATATCGCCGCCCACCGTCACGGTGCCGGAGGTGCCGGTCATGTTCACGTTGATGCCCACGCTCGACTCGTAGTAGGCCGCGATGTCGTAGCCGGTGTCCGTGAACGTGTCGTGGACCGAGCCGCCGTCGATGAGGTCGTTGCCCCCGCCGTCGATGAAGATGTTCACCCAGGAGTCGTCGCCGGTCAGGGTGTCGTTGAACGCGGTGCCCCAGACGCCCTCGACGTTGGTCAGGGTGTCGTCGCCCCCCCCGCCGGTGACCAGCCCGGTGGCCAGGTCGGCGTTGATGCCCGCCGATTCGTTCGCGTACTTGGCCACATCCAGCTCGCGCAGGGCCTGGGAGTTGTCCCCGCCGTCGATCAGGTCGTCGCCCGTGCCTCCTTCCAGGGAATCCTGGCCCGCGCCGCCCGACAGGGTGTCGTTGTTGGACCCTCCCCGCAGGGAGTCGCCCGCGTCAGAGCCCAGGATGTTCTGGTGGATGTTGGCGATGAAGTTGCCGTCCCAGGTCAGGCTGTTGGTCCCGGTCAGGCCCGTGGCGTCCACGGTCAGGGTGGAGAGGTAGTCGGAAAGGTTGTCGTGGCCGGACAGGGTGGTGGCCGCGTCGCCCAGGGTGATGTGCTCCACGCCGGTGACGTTTTGCAGCGAGTTCGAATCGCCGGAGTAGAGGAAGCCCAGCGAGTCGTCGCCGTCGCCGCCCGCCAGGGTGTCTTCGGAGTCCAGGTAGCCCTGCATGACAAGGCTGTCGTCCCCGTCGCCCGCCGAAAAGTAGTTGTCGCTGTCGTCCGCGCCAGCCAGGGTGTCGCCGAAATCGGAGCCTATGACCGCCTCGAACCCGGTCAGGGAGTCGCCGAGAGCCCAGCCTGCCGAGCCGACGCCAGCGTCCAGGTCCACCGCCACGCCCGTGGTGGAGCTGGCGTAGTTCACGGTGTCGACGCCCATACCGCCATCGAGGCTGTCCAGGGAGGCCGAGGCCAGGACCAGGTCGTCGCCGTCGTCCGCGTCGGCCGCGACCACGTCGATGCCTGTGTCCCAGTTCCCGCCGAAGCTCAAGGCCGAAAGGTTGATGACGTCGTCGCCGGTGGTGCCCGCGATGTGCAGGGTCTGGATGCCTGAGCTGGCCGCGGCGGTGGCGTCCACGGTCCAGGAGGCGAGGTCGGCCACGTTGAAGGAGGCGAAGGAGTCGCCCAGTTCATAGGCGAAGGTCAGGTCCTCGATCCCGGTGATGGAGAGGGCCCCGGTAAAGACCTCTTCAGCGAGGCTCATGTAGATGGTGTCCGCGCCGTCGCCGCCGTCAAGGGAGCTGCCGGAGCCCATGGCCCCGCTGAAGTGGAAGAGATCGTTGCCCAGGCCGCCGGACAGGGAGTCGACGCCTCCGTTGCCGGTGATGGTGTCGTCGCCCGATCCGCCGAACAGGGACTCGTCGCCGCTGGTGCCGGTCAGCGAGTCGCCGCCCGAGCCGCCGATGACGGCCTCGAAATCCCCGGCCGAAAGGTTGTCGCCCGCCGCGTCGCCGCCCGAGGCGGTCTTCGTGGACAGGTCCACGACCACGCCCACGGTGTCCGACGCGTAGGACAGGACGTCCGATCCCGCGCCGCCGGACAGGGTGTCCGCGCCCGCGCCGCCCTCGATGGTGTCGTTCCCGTCGCCGCCTGAGATGCAGTCGTTTCCTTCCCCGCCGTAGATCAGGTCCGCGCCGGAGGAGGAGGTCCCGCCGTCGCCGTAGATGGTGTCGTCGCCCGCGCCGCCGTGGATGGTGTCGTTGCCGGAAAGGCCGGACGAACCCTCGCCGTAGATCAGGTCGTCGCCGTCGCCGCCCTCGATGGAGTCGTTGCCGTACTGCCCCTTGATGGTGTCGTTGCCGTCGCCGCCCAGCATGACGTCGTTGCCGTCGAAGGTGCTCAGCGACGCGCCGGTGATGGAATCGTCGCCGTCGCCGCCCACGAGCGTGTCGCTCGCGAACCCGCCGTTCAGGGTGTCGTTGCCGTCGCCGCCCATGAGGCAGTCGGTGCCGCCGGAGCCGGTCAGGGAGTCTCCGGCCAGGCCGCCGGTCATGACCAGGTCGTTGCCCGTGGCGTTGGAGCCGTCGAAGTTCAGGCTGCTGTAGGCGGTCAGGGCCGAACCGTCGATGGTCAGGGTGGAGCCGGAGTCCGCCATGTCGCCCGACAGGACGATGGTGGTGGCGGCGTCCGTGAAGATGACGTTCTCGATGGAGGAGACGTTGTTCAGGGCCGTGGAGGACCCGTTGTCGGTCATGACCAGGGTGTCGTCGCCCGCGCCGCCGGCGACCGCCGCGACATGGGTGCCGTTGCTCATGTTCACGCCCATGGTCAGGAGGTCGTCGCCGCCGTCCAGGCTCACGGCCAGGGTCTGGGAGAAGCCCGAAAGGTCGAGGGACGAGAAATTCAGGACGTCGTCGCCCGAGGTGCCCGCCACTTGAAGCTGGGCGGACTGGGAGTCGCTGGTGACCACGAAGGAAGCGCCGTCCAGCAGCGTCCTGGCGAAGCTGACCGAGCCGGACTGGAAGTGCAGCGTCTCGATATTGCTGATGAAAGCTCCGGTGAGGTCCAGATCGGCATAGAGCTCCAGGGTGTCCGCGCCGTCGCCGCCGTCGATGACGGCCACGTCGGAGTTGCCCGCGACCCGCAAGGTGTCGTCGCCCGCGCCGCCCTCCAGGGTGTCCACCCCCTGGGTGCTGACAAGGGAGTCGGCCCCGGCCCCGCCCGACAGGCTGTCGTCCACGGTGGAACCCTGAATGACGTCTCCGTCGGCGCTGCCAGCGACCTTGACGTAGTCCTGGCCCGAGACGAATCCGGACATGTCGCCCAGATAGAGTTCCGAGGCGGCCTGGAGGTTGATCTCCAGCACCTCGGCGGTCCCCGCGCCGTTGGCGCTCACGGACCAGCCCGGGTCGTACTCGTTCTCGGTGAAGGAGGCCGTGGCCCCGGATTCGATCCGGACCTGGCCCACGCTCGAAATGAGCGCGCCGGAGAAGTCCGTGGAGGTCTGGACCACGATGACGTCCGTGGAGCCCGAGTCGCCGCCGTGGATTACCTCGCCCGCCTCCACGTCGCCGGTGTTGAACAGAAAATGGTTGGTGTTGTTGTAGCCGCCGGCCAGGGTGTCCCGGCCCGCCCCGCCGTCGATGGTCATGACCCCGGAGGAGTCGCCCGTGACCGAGAGGGAGTCGTCGCCCGCCCCGCCGTCCAGGATGGCCGAGGCGTTGCCCGTGGCCGAGGCGATCAGGGTGTCGTCGCCCGCCCCGCCGACCAGGGTGTCGTTGCCGCCCCCGCCGGTCAGGGCGTCGTTGCCGTCGCCGCCGTCGATGTATTCGACGCCGGAGGAGCCGGTGATGGAGTCCGCGCCCCCCAGGCCCCGGAGGATGAAGTCGTCGTCCGCGTCCCAGCTCATCCGGTCCATGGACGCACCGCTCATGTCGAAGGTGTCCGCGCCCGAGCCGCCCTCCACCAGCACGGTCTCCGTGGTGCCCGCCGAGCCGCCGCTCAGCGTGGACAGCCCGGTGATGAAGTCGACCATGCCCATGTCGAAGGTGGCGGTCTGGCCGTCGCCGATTATCAGGGACTCGATGCCCTCGATGTCGCCCATGGGGTTGAAGTCCGTGCTGGTCTGGACCACCACGGAATCCGTGCCCGCATCCGTGCCGTCCACGCCGCCGTAGACGGCCTCGCCGCTCTCGACGTCGCCGTTGAAGACGAAGGTGTCGTCCCCGTCGCCGCCGTACTGGAGGTCCGCTCCGGCGCCGCCCTCGATCCAGTCGCCGCCCGCGCCGCCCCAGAGTTCGTCGTTGTCCGCGCCGCCCGTCAGGGTGTCGTTGCCCGCCATGCCCTTCAGGGTGTCGTCGCCCGCGCCGCCCGCAAGGACGTCGTTGTCCGCGCCGCCCGTCAGCGAGTCGCCGCCCGCGCCGCCCGTCACCTCCAGGGAGTAGCTGGAGGCGGCCTGCCCGTCCAGGATCAGGGTGTGGCAACAGGTGATGGCCGAGCCGTCGAAGGCGACGGAGCCGGAGCCGACGAAGCCGGCCGTGAGGACCGCCTCGGTGTCCGCGTCGCCGAGCACGACGTTTTCCACGCCCTGGACAGCCAGCAGGTCGTCCGTGCCCGAGCCGTTGTCGGTGAAGGACAGGGTGTCGTCGCCCGCGCCGCCGACCACGGCCACCTGAGCGGACATGTTCCCGCCCATGGCCAGGGACGCGCCCGCATCGGAGAGGTTGACGGTCAGGGAGCCGGTGAAGGCGGAGAGGTTCAGTCCGGAGAGGTCCGTGGACTGCGCCCCGGCGGGCTTGGCCAGAACCAGGCCGCCGTCGTGCTCCAGGGCATAGCCGGCCCCGTCGAGCTGGGACGCGGCCATGGTCGTGGAGGCGGCGGTGTCGAAATACAGGACCTCCACCGTGGTGATGGCCAGGGAGGAGGCGTTCTGGGTCCCCTGGAAGAACAGCTTGTCCGTGCCCGTCCCGCCGTCCACGGAGACGGTGCTTGCGCCCACGTACACGGTGTCGTCGCCGTCGCCGCCGGTGACGGTGTCCTCGCCGGAGCTGGTGATGGCGTCCGCGCCCGTGCCGCCGTCGATGAGGTTGGCTCCCGAGCCGCCGTCGATGACGTCGTTGCCCGAGCCGCCGTCGATAGTGTCGTCGCCGCCCCCGCCGGAGATGCTGTCGCCGCCCGCGCCGCCGTCGAAGATCTCGGCCATGGCGCCGCCGGTCAGGTTGTCGCCGCCGATGCCGCCGTCCAGGACGATGCGGTCCTCGCCCGCGTTCCAGTGCGAGAAGGTCGCGCCGGAGCTGTCGAGGGCCCCGCCCAGGGTCGAGTTCACGTCGAGCTGGAAGGTCTCCACCGTGCCGGAGGAAACGTTGCCGGACACGGCCCAGGACGTGAAGGCGGAGTTGCTCTCGTCAAAGATGCCCGTGGCCGAAGCGCCCAGGGACACGGCCTCCACGTTGGAGATGGACGCGCCCGTGAAGTCCACGATCTCGCCGCCGCCCACCCTGATCTCGTCCTGGTCGGCCTCGCCGTCGATGACCTCGCCGCTCCCGGAGTCCAGGGAGCTGAAGAAGAAGGTGTCGTTGCCCGCGCCGCCCTCCAGGGTGTCCGCGCCGAACCCGCCGTCGATATAGTCCGCGCCCGCGTCGCCCTGCAGGGAGTCCGCGCCCAGGCCGCCGTCCAGGCTGTCGCTGTCGCCCCCGCCGCGCAGGGTGTCGTTGCCCAGGCCGCCGGTCATGGTCTCGGAATAGTTCGAGCCGACGATGGAGTCCGCGCCCGCGCTGCCGGTGACGTCGAAATAGTTGACCGCGCTCAGGGAGGCGAGATTGAGGGTCACGGAGGTGGCGGCCGCGCCGTCCACCGTCACGTAGCCGCCCGCGTCCGCCACGCCGCCCGCGCCCACGGTCACGTTGGTGGCCGCGGCCCCGAGGACGATGGCTTCCACTCCGGCGACCCCGTCGAGGTCGTTGACCCCGGTGTCGTTGTCCGTGAAATAGAGGGTGTCCAGTCCGGCCCCGCCGTCGATGGAGTCCGTGGCGTCCAGGTGGGTCCCCATGTACAGGGCGTCGTTGTCGGCCCCGCCCAGGAGGGTGTCGGCCCCGGCCCCGCCGGACAGGGTGTCGTCCCCGCCCGAGCCGCTCAGGCAGTCGTCGCCCAAGCCGCCGAACAGGGTGTCGCCCAGTTCCCCGCCCGCCAGGGAGTCGCTCCCGTCGCCGCCCAGCAGGTAGAAATGCGAGTCCGTGTCGGCCGCGGCCGAGAAGGTGACCCCGGCCGACTGGGAGCCGTCCAGGTACAGCGTCTCGCCAGCGTCCGCGAGGGAGCTGGTCACGTTGGAGAGCGCGGCTGCGGCCGTCCCGGTGACGATGGTCTCGATGGAGGTGACGTTTTGCAGGTCGCTGTCGCCGTCGAGCCGCAGGGTGTCCGAGCCCGCTCCGCCGGAAATATGATCGTCAGACTGCACCGCGCCCAGGGTGTAGGTGGAGGTTTCCGTGCAGTAGTCGCCCACGGCCAGCAGGTCGTCGCCCGCCCCGCCCGCCAGGGTGTTGGCCCCGGCCCCGCCGTAGATGTCGTTGTCCGCGGCGTCGCCCGTGATCCGGTTGGAGGGGGTGACGAGGGTCTGCTCTTCGCTGTCCAGGTAGGGCGCGGCCCCGATGACGGTCTGGATGGCGTAGACCACCGTGTCGGAGGAGACCAGTTGGTGGACCTCGGCGTCGTCCGTGTTGCCCTCGGACTCGTAATAGGCGACGTCGCGCGGGGCGACGCCACCGCCTTCGAGGTCGACCACCAGGCCGTCGCCCCACTCGGAAAGATTCAGTTCGGTGACCAGGATGGTCTGGGGCTGATCGTCGTCGTCCGGGTCGGGATCGTCAGGACCAGCGGGGGGAGTGTCCCCGCCCGTGCCGTCGCCCGCGCCGTCGCCCGTGCCGTCGCCGGCTCCGGAGAGGGGGGCCGTCCCGGCGGGAGGCGTCGTTCCCGTGGGGTTCCCGCCCGTGGGAGATTCCGGATTCACGCCGCCCTGAGGCTGGCCGGCGTTGTCGTTGCCGTTCTGGTTGTCGCCGTTGTCGCCGTTGTCGCCGTTGTCGCCGTCGTCGCCGTTGTCGCCGTCGTCGCCGTTGTCCCCGTTGTCCTGAGGGGCGTTGACGGGGCCGGACATGTGGGACGCCTGGGAGGCCGCCGCCGTGGTGGCCGCCGCCTCCGCCGCTGCGCGGGCCGACGCCGCTTCGGCCGAAGCCTGGGCCGCCGCTTCCGCCGCCGCCTGGGCCGCAGCCTGGGCCGCCTCGGCCTGGGCCGCCGCCTGGGCCGCCGCTTCCGCCGCCGCCTGGGCCGCCGCCTGGGCAGCCGCCGCCTGGGCCGCCGCCTCGGCCGCCGCCTGCTGGGCCGCCGCATCCTGGGCGGCCGCCTGGGCCGCCGCCTCCGCCGCCGCCTGGGCCGCCGCAGCTTCCGCCGCCGCCTGCTGGGCCGCCGCCTCGGCCGCGTCGGCCGTGGCCTGGGCGTCCTGGGCCTCTTCGGCCGCCTGGGCGGCCTCTTCCGCCTTTTCTTCGGCGTCCTGTTCCTTGGCCGCCGCCTCGCGCGCCGCGTTCTCGGCGTCCTGCTCCGCGCCCTGAGCGTCGAAGCTGGGGGCGCCCTGCATCAGCGACTGGGAGGAAAGCTGCTCGAAGGTGGCCAACTGGGACTGCGAGGCCTGGAAGGTGGGGCTGAGCCCGCCGCGCGTGGCCGCCACGCCCACGCCGTCCTGGGAGACCACCCGGATGGGGCCGCCGGACGTGGGCCGGATGACCACGGGACGGTCCACGAAATCGACCACCGCATGCATCTCGCGGCCGCCGGGCATGACCGTGTGGCCTGTAGTGGTGCCCCGGATGCCGATGGTGGCCATGGGCGTCTCCAGCTTGAACCCCTCGGGGTTCATGTCCACGATCTCGCCCGTCACCGAGCGGAAGGTGCCCTGGAGCAGCTTCACGGCCATCTCGCCCGTGGACTGGTCCGGGTCGAACACGTAGGTGTCGAGCACGGTGGTGGAGTTCGGGCCCTGGGAAAGCAGGGCGCCGTCCTGGAACTTTATCTCGACCGCGGAGCCTGGCCCCGTGGTCTTGATGACGTCGTCGGCGTAGACGGGGCTCTCGGCCTGGAGGGCGCGGACGCCGTCGGCTCCCTCGGCGGTGGCGGAGCCGTAGCTGACGGTAACGACGCCAATGGGCTGGGCGGTATCGGGCATGGGGGGGTCCTTTGATGTAATACCTCTAGTACGTCGGATATCAAACATCCGATCCCGAGGCAACAGCGAAGATTAATTTTTCTCAAGCGCATCGCACAGAACAATGCTCTGATATCACACACCTTCCTCACCCCGGCACGCCGATTGATCGTCTTTTTGCCGTCCCCCCAGGTCCAGGGCCACGGTCTGGAGGACCATGCGCTCCCCGAACCCGAAAAGCCTGGCGAAGCGGAACAGCTCCGGGCTGAACCGGCCCTCCCCGTCGATGCGCACGCCGAGGATGCGCTCCTTGCCCAGGCGCAGGGCCTCGGCCTTGAGCCATTCCAGGTCCTCGCGGACGTGGCGCCGGACCGACGGCCCCCAGCGCCGCAGGGTGAGGTGAAGCTCCAGGTCCCGCCCGCTTTCGGCGATGGCGGCCCAGCCGTAGGGCTCGCCCTGGCAGTGCAGGGCGAGCCAGCGGTAGCGGCCGTCCGGGAAGTGGGCCAGGGCCTCGGGCTTCCCGGTGGTTTCGCGAACGCTCATCTGTTCCTCCCGAAGGGATGGTAGTCGTTGTCGGCCGTGGCCGGGCGCGGACCGGTCCCGGGCTGGCGGAAGCCCACGGCGAAATACCGGAAGGCGTCCACCGCGTGACTGGTCCAGTCGTGCAGGGGGTGGGCCGCGAAGTCGCCCATGCGCTCGTTGAAGGTCCGCCGGTAGTGGCGCAGGGCCTCGATGCCCGGCGCGCACCGCCGCTCGTCGAACCAGCAGGCCGGGAGCAGGGCGCGCACCGCGTTGATGCCGTCCTGGACCGGGATGTTGGGCGCGATGACGAAGCGAATGCCCAGCGACCGCGCGATCTCCAGCCGGGACTTGCCCGTGCCCAGCTCGCGCACGCGGATGTCGTGGGGCGCGATGTGCGAGCCGTACTTGTAGCCGCGCTCGTCCAGGACCCGGGCGTAGTGGTCGAGCCCCATGCCCGTGGCCTCGTAGTAGTCCACCACCGCGTACCGCCCGCCGGGCCTGGCCTGGACGAACCAGATGGCCGTGGAGTCGCTCATGCCCAGGTCCCAGGCCGTGTGGACCGGCAGGGTCCGGTCGGCCGGGACATCGGTGACGCGCCCCTCCTTGTCCGCCTCGCCCATGAGGCTGCCGAAGTACGCGCCCCGGATGGCCGCGGTGAACGAGCACTCGAACTCCTGCTCGTACTCCTCGGGCGACATCTCCCGCGACGCGGCCTTCAGCTCGTCCGGGTCGATGATCCCGGTCTCGGAGGCGCGGTACATGGCCGTGAACCAGTCCGGATCGGCCCGGCCGCTCTCCCAGATGCGCCACAGCGCGTTCTTGCCCTGGGGCGTGCCGATGAACAGGGCCCAGCCCAGCCGGTCGGACAGGGCTGGCCGGATGACCTCGGTCCAGACCCGGTAGGGCATCTGGGCAACCTCGTCGAAGACCACGCCGTCCAGGTACATGCCGCGCAGCGAGTCCGGGTTCTCCGCCCCGAAGAGACGGATGCGCGCGCCGTTGGCGAAGTCCGCCCGCAGCTCGGTCTCGTTGAACTTCGCGTCGCACGCGTCCGTGCCCAGGCCGCAGTAGCGCTTGAGCTCGTCCCAGACCACGGTCTTGGCCTGTTTGTAGAGCGGAGCGATGTAGGCCCCGCGCCAGTCGGGCAGTTTGGTTTCCCTGGCCGCCCGGATCAGCCGGTTCACCGACAGCACGGTCTTGCCGAACCGGCGGTGACATACCAGGACCGAAAACCGGGCCATCCCGGCCTCTATTTCGGCCTGGTGTTTCCTTGGTATGTAGAGTTCGCTTGTCACTTCATTTTATTCCTTTTGTTGACGGGTCGGACCTCCGGGGGTATCCTGGTGCCATGAGCAAGACCGCCCCGATTGTTTGTCTGTGCCTCCTGCTCGCCCTGGCCGGGTGCCTGGGCTCCGCCAAGACGCCCGCGGGCGCGCGGCCGGGCCTCGCCGCACAGGACCTGGAGCAGCAGAAGCGCGAAGCCATGGCCGCCGACGCCCTGGACAAGGCCGTGCAGCTCTACCACGACGGCGAATACCTGGACGACGAAGCCGCCCTCTCCTACCTCGACGAGGCGGTGGAGCTGGACCCGAACCTGGCGGCCGCCCGTTACCAGCGGGCGCTCCTGCTCATGGAGAAAAACCGCTGGGACGAGGCCCAGACCGACATCGACAGGGTCCTCAGGCTCGACCCGAACCACATCAAGGGCCGGTTCACGCGAGGGCTGATCCGGTATCACAACGGCGACTACGCCGACGCGGTGGCGGACTTCTCCCGCGTGCTGGAGCAGGACGACACCATCTCCGAGGCCTATGCCTACCGGGGCGGCTGCTACAACCGGACCCGACGCTACGAGGATGCCGTGGCCGACTTCGGCCGCGCCCTTGCCCTCAATCCGGCCAACCGCGACGCGTACTACGGCCGGGGCATGGCCCAGGCCGCCCTGGGCCGGGACCCGGAGGCCGTCCACGACCTGACCCAGGCCCTGAGCCTGGACTCCCAGTCCGTGGACCTGCTCCTGGCCAGGGGCTCGCTCTACATGCGCATGTCCAAGTACGCGGAGGCGGCGTCCGACTTCCGGCGCGCCTCGGAGTTCTCCCCCACGGACTCGACCTTTCCGGCCCTGCTGGCCAACGCGCTGGCCGGGACCGAGGACTATGCCGGAGCCGCGGCCGCAGCCGCCAAGGCGCTGACCCTGGCCAAGGCCGAGGGGGACGCCAAGGCCCAGGCCGCCTATGCCGACATGATCCGGGACTACAGGGCCAAGGCCGCAGCCGCAGCCAAGAGCCCCAAGCCCAAACCGACCGCGTCCGCGCCCGCCAAGCCCGAGCCCAAACCCGCGCCCCCCGCCGGGGAGCCCGGGCCGGACGCCCCCGGACCGGCTGGCGGGGACGAAGGGCGCCGGCCGCCTCCTCCGCCCGCCCGGCCCTAGGCTCAGCGCCCGAACGCGTCCATGACCAGCCGGGCGCCCATGCCCGCCATGCCGACCACGCATCCCCAGACCATCCGCTCCAGGGAGCGGATTTTCACGTCGTGGCCCACGCAGCTCCGCGCCTCGTTGATCTCGCGGATGTCCTCCTGGATGGCCTTGACGCGCTCGTCGATGCGCACCAGCATGTCGTGCAGGTCCTCGCGGTCCAGGGCGCTCATCGAGGTCCTCCGGCCGCATCCCTGAGCCCCCGGATGGCCGAGGGCAGGTAGTCGCCGATCTTCTTCACCCCGAGCACGGCCGCCACCACCCAGAAGGTGATCTGGAGAAACCAGTCGGGCAGGTTCTCCCAGGCACGGATGACCTCCGCCGCCCCCTCGGGGTCCACGCCGCTCCAGATGAAGAAACCGATCCAGGCGAAGAAGAGCACGTCGTCCTTCCAGCCCGCGTTCTCCAACTGCTTCATCTCCCACTCGTGGTTGAACTCGCTGTCGCTCTGCGCGAGCCGCATTCGGTTCTCCATGACCGCCTTCTTCAGCTCCTGCTTCTGCCGCATGTGGCCCGTGACGCCCTCCACCACCGTGGTCAGGAATCCGGCCATCGCTCCGATTATAGCCAACATTTGATTATTCCTTCATTATTCCGCTTTCGCGGGCTGTCCCCTCCAGGCGTGGGCGCAGTATACCCCCGGTTTTCGGCCCAGGGGAAAACGGCAGCGAGAGGGGGCAAAACGGGTAAAAAAAGGGGTACATGGCAGCTTGACAGGGGCCGGCAGGGACGCCGCCGGGGCGGAGAATATAATTGTACCAAGCTGCCTGATTGGACAGGATGCCTGCCTAGGGGAAGGAAAGGCGACGCCCGGAAGGCGCCGAGGCGACCATGGAGGATGTCATGCGTTGGAAGGATTGCAGGCTCTGCGTCAAATTCGGCATAGGGTTCGGATCGGTGCTGTTGCTGCTGGTCGCACTGGGCGGCTGGTCCATCAT
Organism: Pseudodesulfovibrio sp.; assembly: GCF_028692895.1. Taxonomy (GTDB): domain Bacteria; phylum Desulfobacterota; class Desulfovibrionia; order Desulfovibrionales; family Desulfovibrionaceae; genus Pseudodesulfovibrio. Next base: position 30,762 of record NZ_JAQUWN010000021.1, on the reverse strand, counting down.
GGGCATCAAGGGCATCGTGGGCAACGCGCGCGAGGTCATCGAGGGCAACAGGCTCAGGGGCAATTTCACCCAACGGGTGGTGGACCACCTCAAATGGGCGGAGAAGGTCAACGAGCTGCTGACCGACACGCACGTCAACACCCTGACCGTCCAGACGGACCCCCGCCAATGCGCCTTCGGCAAATGGTATTACAGCGACGCCCGCACCAGGGCCGAAACGCTGGTCCCCGCCATCAAGCCGCTGCTGGCCGAAATCGAGAAATTTCACAATGATCTGCACGCCTCCGCCGTGACCATCGGCCAGGAGTACGCCCCGGCAGACGTGGCCCTGGGCGGCTTCCTGCGCGACAAGAAGCTCGATCATCTGATCTGGATAGGCAAGGTCAAGGACGCCCTCCTCGCCCCGGACGCGCGCACCACGGGCGTCCAGGCCGACCCGCACCAGTGCGGCCTGGGCAAATGGCTATACTCCGACGACACCAGGGGGCGCATGGAGGCCGACCCCGAGTTCGCCACCAAGGTCCGCGCCATTTACGAGCCCCACGCGGCCCTGCACGCGTCCGCCCTGGTCATCGACCGCGAACTCGCCGCCGACCGGGACGCGGCCGTCATGACCTTCGAGGGCGACACCAATCCCCTGGCCGAGCGCACCCTGTCGGCCATCGACGGCGTCATCGCCCTCAACGACGGACGGCAGGAGGGCTTTGACACGGCCCGCCACACCTACGCCACCGTGACCATGCCCGCCCTGAACAAGGTGCAGAAAATCCTCAATGAAATCATGGCGCAGATCACCACGCACATCATGACCGACCAGCAGATGCTCCACTCGGCCTCCACCACCCTGGCCTGGGTGGTCGCCTTCGCCATCGCCGCCATCCTCGTCGGCTCCCTGCTCGCCTGGATCATCGCCCGGGGCATCATCGGCCCGCTCAGGAAGGGCATGGAATTCGCCCAGACCGTGTCCACCGGCGACCTGACCGCCTCGGTGGACCTGAGCCAGTCGGACGAAGTGGGCCAGCTCGCCGCCTCCCTGACCTCCATGGCCGACGCCCTGGGCAAGGTGGTGGGCGACGTGAATTCGGCCACGGACGTGGTTTCCTCCGGGTCCGAGGAACTCTCCGCCTCGTCCCAGGGCCTCTCGCAGTCCGTCACCGAGCAGGCCGCCGCCATCGAACAGGTCTCCGCCTCCATGGAGGAGATGGCCGCGGGCATCCGCACCAACGCGGACAACGCCCGCCTGACCGAGGATATCGCCGCGGCGGCGGCAAAGGGCGCGGGCGACAGCGGCCAGGCCGTGAGCGAGGCCGTACACGCCCTCAAGTCCATCGCCGAACGCATCACCATCATCCAGGACATCGCGCGCCAGACCAACCTCCTCGCCCTGAACGCGGCCATCGAGGCCGCCCGCGCGGGCGAGCACGGCAAGGGCTTCGCCGTGGTGGCCGCCGAGGTGCGCCAACTGGCCGAACGCTCCGGCAAGGCCGCCGAGGAGATCGGCGAGATTTCGGACCAGTCCGTGGCCGTGGCCGACCGCGCGGGCAAGATGCTCGACGAACTGGTGCCGCAGATCAGCCGGACCGCCGAACTGGTCCAGGAAATCACCGCCGCCTGCCTGGAGCAGGACAAGGGCATCGCCGAGATATCCTCGGCCGTGGGCCAGCTCGACTCCGTCATCCAGACCAACGCCTCGGCATCCGAGGAAATGGCCTCCACCGCAGAGGAGCTCTCCGGCCAGGCCCAGCTCCTGGCCCAGGCCATGACCTTTTTCAAGGTCGGCCAGGGCGCGCCCGCCCGGCGGGCCCGGCCCCGGCAGGAAGCCCTGCCCGCCGGGAAGCCCCGAAGCACGATCAAACCCATCGGCGACAACGGCGCGGAGTTCGAGCGGTTCTGACCAACCGGACCGCGCCCGGCCCCGCGGCCGGGCCGGACCGTTTGCCTCGGGCCGGGACACGGGCTACACTGCCCGGCAAGGAGTTCCCATGTCCCGAACCATCCTCCCGCTGCTCATCGCCGCCGCGCTCCTGGCCCTGCCCCGGAACGCGACGGCCGTTTCCTTCGAAAAGGCCCTCGTCCACCCGGACCGCTCGGCCAAATACCTGATCTACCTGCACGGGGCCGCCGTCGAGACCCAGGGCAAGAACGCCTCCAGCCCGCGCTACGGCGTCTACCGCTATGACGACATCGTCAAATACTTCGAGGACCGGGACCTGACCGTCATCGAAGAGGTGCGCGGCCAGGTGAATCCCCACCGCTACGCGGACCGCGTGGCCGCGGAAGTGCGCGGGCTCATGGCCAAGGGCGTCCCGGCCGCCAACATCACCGTGGCCGGATTCTCCAAGGGCGGCCACATCGCCCTGCTCGCCGCCTCCAGCCTGAACCTGCCCGACGCGCGCTTCGCCATCCTGGCCGGATGCGGCCGGGGCCTGACCGCCGCCCCCTACCAGCAGTTCCTCAAGCACAAACGCGGCGCGCGCCTCGCCGGTCACATCCTCTCGGTATACGCCGTCGGCGACCTGGAGGCGGGCTCCTGCGCCCAGGCCTGCGGCCAGCACCGGGGGCCGGGCCTGCGCTTCAACGAACTTCCCCTGCGCAGCAACCGGGGCCACGGCCTCTTCTACGTCCCCCTGCCCCAATGGGCCGAACCCGTGGCCGCCTTCGCACTGGGCGGCGACTAACATGCTCCCCCTGGAAGCCCCCCTCACCCCGGACCCGGCCTGGACCGCCTTCCTCGCCGCCCGCGCCCACGCCCTGGACGCCCTGCACCTCGGCCCCGGCCACCCAGCCCTTTCCGACGCACGGCGCCGCACGGCACACACCGGCCAGGCCGCCGTCCACGCCGCCATCAACGCCCTGCCCGACACCGACGTCTTCCTCCTGCTCAACGCCCGCCTGCACGCGCCCGACGCCTACCTCTCCCCCTCCGCCCTCAACACCATCGCCGACGCCCTGGACCAGTTCGCCGAACACCCCAACGTGCGCGGTCTCGTCTTCGCCGACCCCTACCTCCTCCAGGCCCTGTCCGACGCACGGCCCGCCACCGCCCGCCGCCTGGAAGCCGTGCCCAGCGTCAACGCGCGCCTCGACTCCGCCCCCGCCGCCCTGGCCGTGCTCGCCCTCATCGACGCCACCGCCTTCAAACCGCCCTCCCGCCTGGTCCTCGACCGCGCCCTCAACCGCGACATGGCCCGCCTCGCCGAGACCTCCGCCGCCCTGCGCGCCGCCCGCCCCGGCCTCAAGCTCCTGCTCATCGCCAACGAAGGCTGCCTGCTCCACTGCCCCTTCAAGCCCGCCCACGACGCCCACATCGCCCTGGCCAACACCCGCCTCTGCCCGGACCGCACCTTCGCCATGAACCGCGACCTCGGCTGCCTCCGCCGCTTCCTCGACAACCCCGCCGCCGTCCTCGCCTCCCCCTTCATCCGGCCCGAAGACGCCGACCGGTACGCCCCGCACGTCGACGCCCTCAAACTCTGCGGACGCAACCTCGGCGCGCCCTTCCTTCAACAGGCCCTCGCCGCCTACCTGGCCGAATCCCACCCCGGCAACCTCCTCCAACTCCTCGATACCCTGAGCGACCTCGCTCCACACCTCCACGTCCCCGCCAACGCCCTGCCCCCCGACTTCATCGACCACGTCACCACCTGCGACAAGAACTGCAGCGCCTGCCAATGGTGCGCCCAGGTCATGGCCCGCATCGCCGTGCGACGCGATCCGGGACTGGAGAGGCTGCGGTAGCGAGAGGCAGGCATGGGAAATGCCTCCGGAGGCATTCCCCGCCCCCCTTCTCCGGCGAACCATCCGGGGCCGTTTCTTTTTCGGCGTGATTGCCGTAGGCTGTGCGTCATGGAACAACTATTCAAGGAGAGCGTGTCATGAAGAAGTCGCTTGGCGCCAAGACGTTGGCGCAGCCCGCCCCGGTGTGGGCCATTTCCGCATATGACGAGAACGGCAAGCCCAACGCGATGATTGCGGCGTGGGGCGGCATTTGCAGTTCCCAGCCGCCGTGCATGACCGTTTCGGTTCGTCCGTCGCGGCACACGTATGCGGGCATCTTGAAGAACAAGGCGTTCACGATTTCGGTGTGCCCGGAGTGGCTGGCGGCCGAGTCCGACTATCTGGGCATGGTGTCGGGCCGCAAGGTGGACAAGTTCTCCGCCACCGGGCTGACGACGGTGGCGAGCGACGTTGTGCAGGCCCCGTACATCGACGAATTCCCGCTCATTGTGGAATGCGAGCTGATCCACTCCTACGAGTTGGGCGCGCACACCATGCTGGTGGGCGAGATCAAGGACGTGAAGTGCGACGAGGACAAGCTGGCGGACGGCAATCCCGATCCGGAGAAGGTCCGGCCGCTGATTTTTGCGCCCGGCAGCCGGGGCTATTACGGCCTGGGCCAACTGGTGGGCAAGGGTTTCGACATCGGCAAGAAGTTCATGAAGGAGTAGTCCGTTGATGCGCAGGCCGTCCGTGCGCCCGTTCCGCCTGGCCGGGTCGCTTGTGGTTGTCGGTTGCCTGTTCGTACTGGCCGCCTGTGCGGCGCGCACGGACGGGCCGGTGGGGGACCTGGTCGAGCTGCCCCAGGACGCCGGGGCGTATCACGGCTTGGCTCCGGACGCGCCCCTGTTGGGTGCGGACGTGCAGCAGGGGGCCTACGCCCGGTTCCTGGCCGCGCACTTCGCGCCCTGGGAGCGCAGCCGTCCGGTGACCACGGTGCAGGACGCGTTCTGGGGGCTGGACCGGTTTTCGGGCAAGGTCCTGTACGGCGAGAACACGCTGGCGCGCGATCCGGGGTGGCTTGCCCGCATGCGCGCGGCCTCGCGGATGGACGACTATCCTTCGATGAGCCGCCGGGCCGTGGCCGTGACCGACACGGGAATGCGCGCCCTGCCGTCGTCCGAGCCCGTGTTCTATCAGTGGGGCACGCCGGGCGAGGGGTACCCCTTCGACTACATGCAGAATTCCCTGGTCCTGGCCGGGACGCCGCTTTATGCCGACCATTTGAGCGCGGACGGACAGTGGGTGCTGGTGGAGTCGCGCTACACCTATGGCTGGGTGCCGGTGCGCGACGTGGCCTGGGTGGACGACGCCTTTGCCGAGGCCTATCGCACCGGAGTGTATGCGGCCGTGACCCGCGACCGCGAGCCGGTGCGCGACGAGGACGGCCGGTTCCTGTTCGACGGCGAGGTGGGCATGGTCCTGCCGGTGCTGGAGGCGGGAACGGAGGGATTGGTGGTGGCCGCCCCGGCGCGGGACGACCGGGGGAACGCGGTGCTGCACCGCGCCCGGCTGGGACGGGACGTCGCCGCGATCATGCCGCTGGCGCCGACCCCGGCCAACTTCGCGCGGCTGGCCAACGCCATGCTCGGACGCCCCTACGGCTGGGGCGGGCTGTACGGCGACCGCGACTGCTCGGCCCTGACCATGGACCTGATGGCGCCGTTCGGCATCTTCCTGCCGCGCAACTCCAGCCAGCAGGCCAGGGCGGGCGTGGCCATTCCCCTGGAGGGCCTGACGCGCGCGGTCAAGAAGCAAATTATCCTCGATTACGCCACCCCGTTTTTGACCCTGGTGCGCAAGCCCGGCCACATCATGCTCTACATCGGCCGACATGACGGCCGGCCCGTGGTCCTGCACGCCCTGTGGGGGCTCAGGACGGGCAGCAAGGGGGCCTATGGGCGCAAGGTCGTGGGCGGGGCGGTTATCACCACCCTGGAGCCCGGCCTGGAGCGGTCCGACCTGGCCCGGCCCGGCGGCATCCTGCTGGAGACCGTGGGGTCCATCGTGGTCCTGCCCGGTCCGGGGCCCGCGCCGTCAAAACCCCGGCCCTGAGCCCGGCCCCGCGCGGCCGGAGCGTGCCGGGCGTTTCGCAGCCCCCTCGATTTCCGGCGCAATCGCGTCCGGGCACGGGGAATGCAAAGCGCAGGACATGCTAAGCGCCGTGCGCCGAAACTGCCTGGGCCTCCTGGCCCTGCCCCTGCTGTCGGGCTGCCTGCTCATCAACGCCTTCCTTGGCGTGGCCGGGCTGGTGGGCACTGGCCCCATCCAGTACGCCTCCTCGGCCTATTCCGTGGGCGAATACGCCTACCAGTACGCGGTGAACGACAAGACCCCGGACGAGGTCATCGAGGAAAATCTGGCGATCTTCATCGGCCCGTTCGACGACCCGGACGCGTCGGCCGAGGCCACGCGACTGGCTTCGGCCGTCTCGGGCGGGAATGCAAAGACGACAGAAACGGCACTTGGGACTGAACCGCCGGGCTCCATGCCGACACCGATCAAAGCGCCGACTGCCGAAACAGCGGCTTCAGCACCTGCCGGACCGCCGCATCCGGCCATTGTCCCGGCACCGGCGGCCCCCCCGATTGTTTTGGCCGGACGCGCCGCGCCCCGGCGGATTGTCGCGACCCGCGCCGCGCCCGGACGATCGGGCCGGCCGACAGCCCCGGAGTCCGCCCCCCCGCCGTCCCGGACCGCCATCGCCCGGCCCGTCCCGGCGGACATCGCCCCGGCGGCCGGGAAGGCCGACCCGGTCCTGGCCCGCATCCAACGGCTGGAGCGCTGCCTGGCCGAGGCGGAACGCATCTCCCTGGCGCGCCCCGAGGGCGGCCTGCTCCTGCCCGCGGCCACGGACGACGCCGGACGGACCGTCCCGGAAATAAGCGGGGGCTGGTCCATCCGGCATCCGGTCATGTCCTTCGGCCCGGATGCGGGCTGAGCCCGTCCGGGCGCGGCGGGGACCGATCCCGCCGCGAGGCCTTATCCCATGTAATCGCCTATGTGCTTGTCCCGCTGCTGGCGCACCCAGCGGCGCAGGTCGTCTGGCAGGGCGCGCCAGGTCCCCCGGGTCTCCCGCTTCCACGCGGGCAGCCCGTGCTCGCGCACCAGCTCGTGCATGTGCCGGGGGTTCTCCCCCACCGCCTCGCAGATCTCGCGCGCTCCCTTCAGGCAGAAACCGTCGGACATACGTCGCCTCCGTCCAGGTCGCGAACGACCAGCCCCAGGAAATCGCAGTCCCGGCACCGATCCAGGAACCGGGCCACGGTGTCGGCCGAGCGCAGGACGCCCCGTTTGCCCGCCACGCTGCCATACTCGCGGCCCAGGAGCACGCAGCCCCGCGTGTCGGACGCCACGTTGCCCGCGTGCAGCAGGATGTGGCTGCGGCCGGGCACGCCCTCCACCTCGAAGCTCGGACCGAAATGCGGGGAATCCACCCTGCGGCAGCAGTAGCTCCCGGCCGGGATGCACGACACGTCCGGCAGGTTGCCCCGGTCCGGCGGCTCCAGGGTGACGCAGAAGACGCGGCCGTCCAGCCGCAGGACCCCGAAGGTGCCCTCCTCGCCCTTTTCCACTCGGATGAGCTCCATTGTCTCAACCATACGCTCCTCCATGATGCCGAAGTGTCGGCAACGAACCGCTTCATAGACATATGACTATACAATAGTCAACAATTATTGTCATCTTACTTTAGACATTTGTCAAAATCCGTGTATAACCATCCTTAACTCCAAGCTTTCAAAGGAGCGGACAATGGGTTTCACCGACGACGTGCGCCGGGCGCTTAACGAACGCATCGGCCGGGGCAAGCGCTACCCCAACAACAAGCGCATGGCGGACGAACTGGGCATCGACCCCTCGCAGCTCGGTCGGTTTCTGAAACGGGAGCGCGGCCTCAACGCCGACTCCCTGGGCCAGATCCTGGACCGGCTGGGAGCCAGCGTCACCTTTGGCGACGACCCGGCCGAGGCGAGCCGCGAGGTGCGCTTCTGCCCGCCAGGGGAAGCCGGGGGGGGGCCGGAGCTGCGGCCCGACGACTACCTGGCCGTGCCCCTGGCCGACCCGATACTGGCCGCCGGGCAGGGCTCTGTGCCCGAGGACCGGGTCAAGGGCTGGGTGCTGGTCTGGCGTCACCAGGAACCCCTGCGTTTCCGCACCAACCTCGTGGGTGTGGAGCTCGGCAAGGCCGAGACCGCCATGGCCCCCACCCTGCACCCCGGCGACATCGTCCTCGTGGACCGCGACGACCGCGACCCCGCGCCCGCGGGGCGAACCATGCTCGTGCGCGAGCCCGGCCCGGAGGGCGCGACCCTGGTCCGCCGCGTGGCCACCCGGCGCGTCGAGGGCGACCTGGAACTCATCTTCTATTCCGACAACAGCCGCGAATTCCCGCCCGCCACCTATCGCCTGCAACGCGACTACGGCGGCGACATAGCCCGCGCCATCGGCGGCAACGTGGCCTGGGCCTGGAGCGACATGGGGCTTAAGTAGCCATATGTCACAAACTCTATTTTGAGGTTAGCTATGAGACACTTCTTGTTGTTGGGCAACATGCTGCTCCTCCTGGCCGCCCTGACCCCGGCCCCGGCCCTCGCCTTCGACGCGCCGGCCCAACCGGCCACAGCCGAAATCGCCGCCCGCCTGGGCGGACCGGACCCGGCGGCCCGCCAGGCCGCCGCCGCCGAACTGCGCCAGCTTGGCCAGGCCCCCCTGGCCGCCCTGCTCGACCGGCTGCACAACGGCTCCCCCGCCGAACGCCGGGGCAGCGCCGTCGGCCTCGCCCTGCTGCCCATGCCCGGCTACGCCGCCGACGGCCTGCTCGCCGCCCTCGCCGACCCCGAACCCGCCGTGCGCGGACTGGCCGCCCACGCCCTGGCCGTCATCGGCGCGCCCGCCGCCCGCCAGGCCGCCGCCCTCCTCGCCTCGGCCGAGGAACCCGTGCGCACCGGCGCGGCCTACACTCTCATGCTCATGCAAGGCCAGGCCGTCCCCGCCCTGGCCGACCTCCTCGCCACCCCGGACCCCACCCTGCGCGCCAAGGCCGCCTGGCTCCTCGGCCGGCTCGGCCCCCTGGCCATGCCCGCCATGCCCGCCCTTGTCCGCGCCCTGGACTGCCCGGACGTCCGCGCCATGCACGTCATCGCCGAAGCCATCGACCTCGTCGGCCCCAATCCGGCCCTCCTCCTCTTCCATACCCTCCAGATCGGCCAGCACGGGAACCACCCCGTCGCCCGGCTCGGACTCGACGCCATCCCCACCCTCGTCCGGATGCTCACCCGACCCGGCACCCTCACCGGCCAGGCCGCCTTCCGCGCCCTCGCCTCCCTCGGCCCCGACGCCGCCCCCGCCCTCGAACGGGCCGTCGCCTCCGGCTCGCCCGGACAACGCGTCGCCGCAGCGCTCCTCCTGGTCGAAATCAACCCCGACCACGTCACCCGGCTGCCCGACGACATCCGGGAAACCCTCGCCGGAGCCGGAACCGGACGCGAATAGCGCGCACACGGGGAAGAATGTCACCTGCGGCCCTCCAGAAACGGAGGTCGAAGAAGTGGGGAGGGTGTCGCCTGGTGGCGCACAGGGCATCCGGCATTGACCCGGACAGGTCCGCCGGGTTACCCGGTGTGGATGGCCCGGTTCGGGCCGCACCGAGCAAATCAGCAAGGAGACGGCATGTCCAAACTCATTTATGGCCTTTTGACCGCGGATTTGATCGTGGACCGCGATTCGGGCAGCACTTCTTACATCCGCACCGTGGAGCACGCGGTGGTGCCGGAGCTTCCGGCGGTGTTGCCGCCCATCTTTTTCGCCAGCCTGTGGGACCTGGAGGGGGCGAAGAGCCAGCCGTTCACGGTTTCGTTGCGCCTGGTCGGTCCGGGCGGCAAGTCCGTCACCCTGGGCGTGCAGGAAGTGACGCCGGGTGAGACGCTGCTGCACAAGATGAACTTCCAGTTGCCCGGCCTGCGGGTCGAGACCGAGGGTCGGCACACGGTGGTGGCGGCGGTGAAGGACGGCGACGACTGGATGCCCGTTGCCGAGCTGCCGCTTTTCGTGTTTTTGGCCGCCAAGGCCTGACCGTTTTCTTCGGTTTTTTTTGCAAGGCGCTCCGGACCGTCGGGTTCGGGGCGCTTTTTCGTCTGCGCCCGCCGGCCGGGAAAAACGGCAACCCCCTGTGGAGAATGCGCTATTCCCCAAGCTGGCAAACAAGGATTGCAGGACCAAAAACTATTAATATTATTTGAGCATTTTTACAAAGTAAAATAGGGTATTACGTACTAAATTCGTCAAATTTTCCTGGACTTCTCCACAGGTTTTCCATAGCTTCGCTACGTTGACTTGATAAATATAGAATATTCGACATATCTGCCACGAGGAATGGGATGCACGGTCTTTTTCTGTTGTTGCCGACCAAGGGGAAGCGGCTGCCCACCAGCCGGGAATTGCGGGCGGCGGGGTTTGTCGTGTCCACGGCCATGGCGACCGAGGCCGATCAGGCCGTGGCGCTGGATTCGGGGAGCTTTCCGCAGCCGCCCGAGCAGGACGCGCAGGACCGCAAAAGCGACTAGGCGGGGTCCGCGCAACATGCCGTCAAGCGCCCAAGTCATACCATTTTTACCCGTTTTGCCGCTTCTCATTGCCGTTTTCCCCTGGGCCGAAAACCGGGGTTATGCTCGCCGGGATTTCCGGGGATGGCTCCCGAAAACAAAACCAGAGGAGCATAAGCAAATGCAAGAGCCGTATCATTGCGGCTTGAGGCGCGGCCCGGATGGCCGCATCGTGGAGAAAACCGAAACCGTGGCGGGCAGTACACGCTCTACGAATATGGCCCGGACTACCGGCTCCTGAAGGCCGAGAAGCGCGGAACCGGCGAGGTCTTCGAGTTCACCCACGACGACCAGGGCCACCGGGCGGTCAAGTATTGCAACGGCCGGGCCGTGGAGGCCTACCGCTGGCTCGACCTTCTGCGCCTTGACGGCTTTCACGACGGTCAGTCCGGCTACCGCTTCGCCTACCGCGACGGTGAGCGCACGCCCTACGCCATGCGGAGCGAGGACGGGGCCGTGGCCTCCCTCTTCTACGATCAGGTAGGCTCCCTTCGCGTGGTTGCCAATGTTGACGGCGAGGTGATAAAGGAGGTTCTGTACGACCCCTTCGGCGGAATCATCGAGGACACCAACCCCGGCCTCCGCATCCCCATCGGCTTCGCCGGAGGGCTGCACGACCGCGACCTGGGCTTCGTGAGGTTCGGCTGGCGCGACTACGACACCTTCACCGACAGGTGGACCGCCCCGGACCCGCTCGGCGACAAGGGCGGCGACCCGGATTGGTATGGCTACTGCTTTGATGACCCGGTCAATGGGAATGATCCGCTGGGGCTATGGACGAACGAATATGGCGAGAAGATTCCCAAAGGGCGTATCATTACCGAGTATGTTCCTGGCTGGGATATGTTTTTTGGAGGAATTGGAACAAGCAAAAAAGTTAAACAACAGCTTCGTGCCCAAAAGAATGAATATATAGATGAAAATGATTGGAAAATGAGAAATGAACTAGATAATGAAGCAAATAATTATAACGCGCTTAAAGGGATTTACGATACTATGACGACAAATGAGGATAGGGAAATATACGAAAAACGCATAAATAAAGCAAAAGAACGAATTGGGAAGTAAGATAACATTACAGGAGCAGGTAAATTCCTGCTCCTGTAAATGGAGGTTTAATATGTCATTTAAAAAGGAAAAGTTACAACGAATACAATTGATGGCGCTGATTTTTGCTGTATTTGCATTCATGGTGCCATCAATATATGCATTAATAAATGCATGGATCAGATCAACGGCAACCATTCCAATAGACTATTTGTGTATTATTGCCATGTTTACTTTAATCAGCTTTACAGCTTTGCGCGGATGGCTGATTCCATTCTATGTGTTGATTATAACTATGGCTGGATTGGGTGTGGCGCTGCTTGTTGAGTATGGTGCATATCGGTATCAATCGATTGTTGGATTTATATGGATATTTTTTTCATTGTTTGTTTTCTTCGTAAAGATGATGTCCAGGCGGTCATAGTATCTGTTGTGCGCTGCCTTGAACGGCTTTCGGGCATCCAATGTGTGGATTGCGGTATTCCCTCGTAACGCATTACTGAGGGAAGTTTTTTTCCGGGGCGGTCATGTTTTTCTGCCCGTTGAGCCCTTTGACGACATTTCCCGGAAGCCGGGTTTCGGCCCCCTCCGCTTCCCCATCGGCTTCGCCGGAGGGTTGCACGACCGCGATCTGGGGTTCGTAAGGTTCGGCTGGCGCGACTACGACACCTTCACCGACAGGTGGACCGCCCCGGACCCGCTCGGCGACAAGGGCGGCGACCCGGATTGGTATGGCTACTGCTTTGATGACCCGGTCAATGGGAATGATCCGCTGGGGCTATGGACGAACGAATATGGCGAGAAGATTCCCAAAGGGCGTATCATTACCGAGTATGTTCCTGGCTGGGATATGTTTTTTGGAGGAATTGGAACAAGCAAAAAAGTTAAACAACAGCTTCGTGCCCAAAAGAATGAATATATAGATGAAAATGATTGGAAAATGAGAAATGAACTAGATAATGAAGCAAATAATTATAACGCGCTTAAAGGGATTTACGATACTATGACGACAAATGAGGATAGGGAAATATACGAAAAACGCATAAATAAAGCAAAAGAACGAATTGGGAAGTAAGATAACATTACAGGAGCAGGTAAATTCCTGCTCCTGTAAATGGAGGTTTAATATGTCATTTAAAAAGGAAAAGTTACAACGAATACAATTGATGGCGCTGATTTTTGCTGTATTTGCATTCATGGTGCCATCAATATATGCATTAATAAATGCATGGATCAGATCAACGGCAACCATTCCAATAGACTATTTGTGTATTATTGCCATGTTTACTTTAATCAGCTTTACAGCTTTGCGCGGATGGCTGATTCCATTCTATGTGTTGATTATAACTATGGCTGGATTGGGTGTGGCGCTGCTTGTTGAGTATGGTGCATATCGGTATCAATCGATTGTTGGATTTATATGGATATTTTTTTCATTGTTTGTTTTCTTCGTAAAGATGATGTCCAGGCGGTCATAGTATCTGTTGTGCGCTGCCTTGAACGGCTTTCGGGCATCCAATGTGTGGATTGCGGTATTCCCTCGTAACGCATTACTGAGGGAAGTTTTTTTCCGGGGCGGTCATGTTTTTCTGCCCGTTGAGCCCTTTGACGACATTTCCCGGAAGCCGGGTTTCGGCCCCCTCCGCATCCCCATCGGCTTCGCCGGAGGGTTGCACGACCGCGATCTGGGGTTCGTAAGGTTCGGCTGGCGGGACTACGACACGTTTACCGACAGGTGGACCGCGCCCGACCCGTTGGGCGACAAGGGCGGCGATCCGGATTGGTATGGCTACTGCTTTGATGACCCGGTCAATGGGAATGATCCGCTAGGGCTTTTTGCTGGTATGCTTGCGCCGCTTATTCAGCAGGCCGCAGAGGGATCCGCTGATTTTATGCGAAACTACGGTGACATGGAGGAAGCGAACACTATCGGCGCCGACAAGTATTTCCACTGCAAGGCCAATTATGAAGCCTCACAACACGGGCCTGGAGGCAAGGCGGCGGCTTGGGGACTCAGTGAACTGCAAGAATTGTTCGGTCAAATGAAAGGCGATCCTATATCCGGCAAAGAAGCGGATCAGAGAGCAAACCGGACCGGGCGGAACGCCTCGCATTTAAATTCCTGTGGAGAGGCATGTGACAAATACAGACCGTCATCCCTCGATAAACGGTGGTAAAAAGTTCATCCTGATCGGGATTGCCATTTGCGCAATCGCAATAACAGTTGCGCTCTCCTGGACATGGATTGAAAGGCAAGTCCTGATTGATACTTGTCTCGACCGGGGCGGGAAATGGGATTACGATGCAAACAAATGCATTGGATCAGAAGATGGCTCCTAAAGAGATGCCCCCGGAACCATTGGGTCCCGGGGGTTTTCGTTATTCCTCGGCGTAGTTGAAGACAAGTTCGAACGACAAGGCCGACGCGCGGCATCCCGCGCGTCGGCCCTTTCATTTTCTTGCCGCCGCCCGCTAGAAGCCGAAGCGGAGGTACTCCTTGTCCAGCCGGTTGATGAACTGGACATAGCGGTAGTTGCTGCCCTTGAGCTGGGCCTCCTCCACCAGTTGATATCCCCTGGCGCGGCAGTCCGGGCAGGCGTCGGGCGGGACCTCCACCCCCAGGCAGAGGGGGCCGGAGTCGGCGCGGGTCTCGACCTTGCGCAGCCCCCGGCACTTCTTGCACAGGTGCACGCTCTCCTGCTGGGTCTCGCTGATGCCGTCGGTGTCGTAGTAAATCTGCCGGTTGCGCAGGTACTTGTCGCCCGAGATCACGCCCAGGCGCGGGTCCCCGCCCGGCTTGAGGGGCGGCGGGTTGAAGTAGAGCGCGGGCAACTGGCGGCAGAGCTCCTCGATGTATTCGCCCGTCCGCTTGTCCTGGCGAATCTGCTCCGGGTTGTAGTTGGGCTCGCGGATGTGGGAGTAGTCCACCCCGGCCATGGACAGGCACAGCCCGAGGTTGACGTAGGGCAGCGCGCCCTGGATGGAGTAGCCGCCCTCCAGCACCGCGATGTCCGGGTGGATCATCTCGCTTAGCCGCGCATACCCCTGGGCCGAGAAGTTCATGTTGGTGATGGGGTCGGTGAAGTGGTTGTCCTGGCCCGCCGAGTTGATGACCAGGTCGGGCTTGAAGTCCTCCAGGATGGGCAGGACCACGCGCTCGATGGCCATCAGGAATCCCTCGTCCGAGGTGTTGGGCGGCAGCGGGATGTTCAGGGTGCGGCCGCGCGCGTTCGGCCCGCCCAGCTCGTTGGGGAACCCGGAGCCGGGGTACAGGGTGCGGCCGTCCTGGTGGATGGAGATGAACAGGGTGTCCGGGTCGTGCCAGTAGACGTCCTGGGTGCCGTCGCCGTGGTGGCAGTCGGTGTCCACGATGGCCACGCGCTTGTGGCCGTATTTCTCGCGGATGTGCTCGATCATCACGGCTTCGATGTTGATGTTGCAGAACCCGCGCGAGCCGTGGACCACCTTCATGGCGTGGTGGCCCGGCGGCCGGACCATGGCGAAGGCGCACTCGCGCTCGCCGGTCATGACCAGGTCGCCCGCCTTCATGGCCCCGCCCGCCGAGATCAGGTGCGAGCGCGTGGCCACGGCGCTGACCTCGGGGAAGCAGAAATGGACGCGCTCCACGTCCTCCTCGGCGGCCACGTCGGGCTTGTATTCGCCCACGCCCTCGATGTCGAAGATGCCTTCCTCGCGCAATTGGTCCTGGGTGTAGAGCAGCCGCTCCTGGCGCTCGGGGTGGGTGGGCGAGATGGCCCAGTCGAAGGCCGGGAAAAAGATGATCCCGAGTTTGCGGTTGGCTTTGAGCATGGCCTATCTCCCCCCCAGGGTGGCGACCACGCCCGGCCGCACCTGGCATTTGACCCGGATGTTGCGCCCCACCTGGTCCATGCCCTCCACCATGTTGAAGCTGGAAGCGTGGGTGATCTGCGCGTCCTCGGCCGCAAGCGGCACGCCCATGGAGTCGAGGTGCATGATGAGCTGGTTGACCGCGTCGTTTTTCGCGTCCTTCAGATCGTAGCCGGAGGGCACGTTCTCGCGGTAGGAGAGGGACGGGATGAACAGGACGTGGCGCTGAGTGTCGGCGAAGAGCTCCAGCTCCCAGGTGGTCCGGGTCAGGGCCGCGCCGATGGCGTTGGCCACGCCGAAGTGGGCGGGCACCTCGGTGGAGAGCTGGAAGCGCTGGAAGATCGGCATCTTCATGGCCTCGGCCGGGCCGCCCATGAGGTAGATCTTCTTGGGCACCACCCGCTTGTCCTCCACCAGTTCGTGGATGGTGTAGACCGGCTTGGAGTTGATCTCCTCCACCAGCTCGCGCGTGGCCTGGAAGATGGTCTTGGCGGCCGCGTCCACGGCCGTCCGGGCCAGGTCCCCGGCGTCCAGGCCGCTATTGCCCGCCAGCTCCTCCACGGCCCGGCGCGAGGCCGCCACGTCGCCCACGGCGCAGCCGCCGGTGACGTTGAGGGCGTCGGTCAGGGCCATGCGCTCCCCGCCCAGGCAGACGGGCGGGCCCAGCCGGTTCGGCCCCACACGGACCTCGCCGCCGGACACGGTCACGGCCGAGTCGCCGCCCACGCCGATGGACAGGACCTTGAGCGCCGAGACCGAAGTCGGGTGCGAGCCGATGTGGATGCCCTCGCGCTCGATGAGCGGCGCGCCGTCGGCGAAGACCGCGATGTCCGTGGTGGTGCCGCCGATGTCCAGGATGATGGAGTCGTGAAAGATGTCGGTCAGCGCGATGATGCCCATGACCGAGGCGGCCGGGCCGGAAAAGATGGACTGCACCGGCAGGCTGCGCGACTGCGGCAGCGGCATGGTCCCGCCGTCCGCCTTGAGCATGTTGACCCGGACGTGGCCCAGGCCCATGGCCGCGAGCGACTTTTCCACGGCCGTGGCGAACTCGTTGTATATGCGCCAGACCGCGCAGTTGTAATAGGCCGTGGCCACCCGGCGCGGAAAGTTCAGGGCCGCGCCCAGCCGGTGCCCCAGGGTGACGAAGTCGGCGTGCTCGCAGCCGCCTCCCTCGCGGCCCTGGCAGACGGTGCGGCGGATCATGTTCTCGTGGCGCGGGTTGCGCGTGGAGAACTTGCTCACCGCCGCGAAGACCCGGACGCCGTGCCCGCGGCAGGCGTCCACGGCCTCGGCCAACTGGCGCGAGGACAGGGCCCGCACTTCGTTGCCCCGGTGGTCGATGGAGCCGTCGATGACGTGGTAGTCCCGGCAGATCATGAAGCTGTGCGGGTCGATGCCCGGCCCGGACGAGACGATGACGCCCACGTCCTCGGTCTTGCCCTGGACAATGGCGTTGGTGGAAAGCGTGGTGGAGAGATTGAGCTGGCGCACCTTGGCCCGGTCCACCTTGCCGAGCAGGTCCTCCAGCGCGCCGGTGACCGAAAAGAGCAGGTCGTCGTGGCGGGTGGGCACCTTGCAGGACGCCACCACCTCCGCCCCGGCGGTCGTGTCCACGGCCACCCCGTCCGTGTGGGTCCCGCCCACGTCTATTCCTAGCAGCATGACGACTCCGGATTTTTGCAATTGCAAGGGAGAATTACCACCTTGCGCAGCGGGTCGCAACAGGCAATCCGGTGAACGGCGGCTATCCGGCGGGGAACGGTCGGCCCCCCGGTGCGCGAAAAAGAAAAAGCCGCATCCCGGAGGACGCGGCTCACGCGCTTGCCCGCTCCAGGCCCGGCTACACGACCATGTCCGCGAACCGCGCCTCGGCCGGGGCCGCGTACTGCGAATAGGCGGCCACCGCGTTCTCAATGGAAGCCCGCGCCGGGTTGAATTGCATGTCCAGCTTGGCGGCCAGGTCGGTCAGCCCGGCGGTCTCCTCCAGGTCGTCCTTGAGCTGCTCCAGCAACTGCTCGGTGAGCGAGGGAGCGTCGCCCGCGCCAGCGTCCGCATCCTGCACGGCACGGGAGAAGAACCGCGCGGTCAGGCTCGCGTTCTCCGACGTCCCTTCCGCGCTTCCCGAGCCTGTGGGCGCTGAATCCGAGGCGTAGAAAATCTCGTTCTTGCCGTTGTCGAAAAACGCGTTCAGCTCCGCGTTGACGCCGGAGTTGAAGGTGGCGATGGCGTTGTCGCCCGCCGCGATGCCGAAGTTGCGGTCGATGAACTGGAGCGTGCTCAGCAGCCCGTCGCCGACGGTCTCCTCGGTCACCGCGCCGTCGGTGGAGGACAGGAGCATGGCCGAGGCCGCCGCGCCCGCCTCGTCGCCGAACCGGCCGCGCACCCAGTCCAGGGCCGAGGCCAGCGAGTCGCGCAGCCCCGAGGCGTCCTTCGTCTCCCCGTTCCCGTCCGTCAGGTCGCCCATGCGGCGGACGATCTCGTCCGCCACGGTCTGGCCCAGGGTGGACGGCCCCCGGCCCGAAAGCCGCGTGGCGGCCTGGGAGGTCTCGATCACGGTCTCCATGGCGGCCTGGGCCGTGGTCCGGCCCGCCACGCTCAACCCGTCGCCGAGGCGCGACCCCGCCGACCCCGCCAGCAGCGAGGCGGCGTCGCCCAGGTTCTTGCCCTGGGTTTTCTGCGCCTGAAGCTTCTGCATGAAGCCGTGGTTGAGATGGCTGCCCTGGATTATCATGCCCATCTTATCGGCCGCCCGAAATCTTTCTTTATGGTTCCCGAACAAATCAAAAGGAAACGGTTTCTCTCAATGTCCCGGCCGGCCATCGATAAGGATTCTCAACACCGCTTGCCAAGCGGCCGCAAAGTGCGCATGTTACGGCGGCAACCTTTTACCTATGGCGGCAGCATGGAGAAGATTCAGGCACAGATCAAAGGAATGCATTGCGCGGCCTGCTCCGGGCGCATCGAGCGCGTGGTGGGCGGCATGGACGGGGTCGGGTCTGTTTCGGTGAACCTGGCCTCGGAGACCATGGACCTCGCCTGGGACCCGGCCGCGGTCACCCTGGACGCGATCGGCGCGCGCATCCATGACCTCGGGTTCGAGGCGGTCTTTCCCGCGGCCTGCGACCTGGAGGAGATGCGCCTGTCCCTGGGCGGAATGCACTGCGCGGCCTGCTCGGCGCGCATCGAGCGCGTCACCGGCCACATGGACGGCGTCCAGTCGGCCGAGGTCAGCCTGGCCGCGGGCGAGGGGACCTTCGTCTTCGACCCGGCCAAGGTCTCGCGCCGGGCCATCCGCCAGGCCATCAGCGACGCGGGATTCACCTCCGAGGTGGTCACCGGCGCGGGCTCGCGCTTCGAGGAGCACCGCCGGGAGGCCGAGGCCGACCTCGCCGCGCGCCGGCGCGAGCTCATCCCCGCCTTTCTCTTCGCCGCGCCGCTCCTGGTCCTCTCCATGGGCCACATGTGGGGGATGCCCCTCCCGGCCTGGCTCGACCCCATGCACGCGCCGCTGACCTTCGCCCTGGTCCAGCTCGCCCTGACCCTGCCCGTGGTCTGGTCCGGCCGCAACTTCTACCTCCAGGGCGTCCCGGCCCTGCTGCGCGGCGGGCCGAACATGGATTCCCTGGTGGCCATGGGCACGGGCGCGGCCCTGCTCTACTCGCTGTGGAACACCCTCGCCATGCTGGCGGGCGGCGACGCCGCGCGCCTGGCCATGGACCTCTACTACGAGTCCGCCGCCGTGCTCATCGCCATGATCTCGCTCGGCAAGTACTTCGAGGCCAGGAGCCGGCTCAAGACCTCGGACGCCATCCGCGCGCTCATGGAGCTGGCCCCGGACACCGCCACCCTGCTGCGCGACGGCGGGCAGGTCCCCATCCCGCTGGACGAGGTGGAGCCGGGCGACCGGCTGCTGGTCAAGCCCGGCGAGCGCATCCCGGTGGACGGCGTCGTGGCCGAAGGGCGGTCCAGCGTGGACGAGTCCATGCTCACCGGCGAGCCCATGCCCGTGGGCAAGTCCGCGGGCGACAAGGTGGCGGGCGGAACCCTGAACACCCACGGGGCCCTGACCATCGAGGCCGAGCGCGTGGGCCAGGACACCGTGCTGGCGCGCATCATCCGGCTGGTTCAGGAGGCCCAGGGCTCCAAGGCCCCCATCGCCAACCTGGCCGACACCATCAGCTACTATTTCGTGCCCACGGTCATGGCCGTCGCCCTGGTCTCCGGCCTGGCCTGGTACTTCGTCGGCCAGGCGGGCTTCCCCTTCTCCCTGCGCATCTTCGTGGCCGTCATGGTCATCGCCTGCCCCTGCGCCATGGGGCTGGCCACGCCGGTCTCCATCATGGTCGGCACCGGCCGGGGCGCGCAGCTCGGCGTGCTCATCAAGTCCGGCCGCGCCCTCCAGGAGGCGGGCGACATCGACACCGTGGTCTTCGACAAGACCGGCACCCTGACCCACGGCCGCCCCGAGCTGGCCGACATCACCATGATCCGGGGCACCACGGCCCGGACCGAGGCCCTCTACCTGGCCGCCGCCGCCGAATCCATGAGCGAGCACCCCCTGGCCCAGGCCATCGTCCGCCAGGCCAGGGAAAAAGGACTGGAACCGCCCCAGCCCGAGCAGTTCGAGGCCATCCCCGGCAAGGGCATCAAGGCCACGGTCAACCGGCGCGAGATCGCCATCGGCAACTGGGCGTTCATGAACGAGCTCGGCTTCGACTTCGGCATGGACAACCTCGCGCCCGAGGCCGTGAAGCACTACGAGAGCCAGGGGGCCACGGTGGTCTATTTCGCCAGCGACAACAAGCTCAACGCCCTGTTCGCCATCGGCGACAACCTGCGCGAGGAGACCCCCCAGGTGGTGGCGGACCTCAAGCGGGCCGGGCTGACCCCGGTCATGCTCACCGGCGACAGCGAGGTCAACGCGCGGGTCATGGCCGAGCGCGCGGGCATCGAGACGGTCATCGCGGGCGTCCTGCCCGAGGACAAGGCCGGGGAGATCGCCCGGCTCCAGGCCGAAGGCCGCAAGGTCGCCATGGTCGGCGACGGCATCAACGACGCCCCGGCCCTGGCGGGCGCGAACATCGGCGTGGCCATGGGCGGCGGCATCGACGTGGCCGTGGAGTCCGGCGACGTGGTGCTCATGAAGTCCGACCTGCGCGCCCTGGAGACCGCGTTCAAGCTCTCGCGCGCCACCATGGCCAACATCAGGCAGAACCTTTTCTGGGCCTTCGCCTTCAACGTCATCGGCATCCCGGTGGCCGCGGGCGCGCTCCACGTCTTCGGCGGCCCCACCCTCAACCCGATGATCGCGGGCACGGCCATGGCCATGAGCTCCGTCACCGTGGTCAGCAACGCCCTGCGCCTCAGATTCTTCAAAGGATAGGAACCAACCAAAAGGAGAGCCACTATGCCCGTCGTCAAAGTCAAAGGCATGAGCTGCCAGCACTGCGCCAAGTCCGTCACCGAAACCATGCAGAAACTCGGGGCCACCGGGGTCAAGGTCGACCTGCTCACCGGCGACGTCACCTACGCCGAATCCGCCCCCATCGCCGCCGCCGACATCAAGGCCGCCATCACCAGGATCGGCTTCGAAGTCGTCGGCTGACCGGCATCCGCGACAGACCGCGAAAGGCCGTCCCCAGGGGCGGCCTTTTCGCTTTGGGAAAGCGCCTCCGGAGCCCTGACCGGCGGCGTCTAGACGACGCCCGCGAGCATGGAGCCGGGGAGCGGGAGGGCTTCCTCGGCGGACTTGGCGTAGGCGGAGAGGGCGGACTTGATGCGGTGCAGTGGCGCGGCGGCCGAAGCCGCGCCGGAGTTGTTGCCGGAGAGGTCGCGATAGGTGGCGCCCTCGGCCCCGACCTGGGCGCGCAGGGAGCCGACCTGCCGTTCGGCGGCGAAGGCGCGGGCCTGCTGGTTTTGCTCCCGGGCGGTGCGGGAGAGGGAGGGGTCGAGCACGGTCCGCTCGGACTCGTAGTCGAGCCCGAAATTGCCCAGGCGGAAGCCGAACGAAGTCGTGGTCACGCTGGCCTGCGGCGCAGTGCGGCCCACGGCGGCGGTTCGTTCCGTCAGCGCGTCGGTGCGGCGGTATTGCCCGGATGCGAAAGAGTTGATCCTCACGCGTCCTCCCCACATGGTGTCGCCCGCCCTTTTTTGCATAAAAAAGGGCCGTGGCGCATCGTGCAGCCCGGCCGTCCCTGAGACTTGCGTCTCGATCACTCCAGAGGGACCCGTGGTTTTCCGCTTCCCGTCCGTGGGAATTGGCAACTTCGGTCATTCAGTCCGTTTAATACCCTACGCATCTTCATCCCTTTTGACAAGCCCCGCCCCGGCGGGCTACTACCTAAGGCCCTGTCGCCGAATTTCTTTCGGCATCCGAGGGGGAGAGAGCGTCCGAACACTTCAATGAGAGGCCGCCCGGACCGGCCGCGCGCCCGGACCCGGACGGCGGAGGATTCCGATGGGTTACAAGATCGTCAAGAAAGCGGAGCTGATTCCGGGCCAGACCACGATGATGGTCATCGAGGCTCCGCAGGTCGCCAAGAAGGCCAAGCCCGGCAACTTCGTCATGCTGCGCGTCTCCGAGACCGGGGAGCGCATCCCCCTGACCATCGCGGACTGCGACAGGGAAGCGGGCACCGTCACCATCGTCTACCTGGTCGTGGGCAAGACCACGGCCGAGATGAACACCCTGAAGGAGGGCGGGGAGTTCCTGGACGTCTGCGGCCCGCTGGGACGGCCCACCCACATCGAGAAGTCCGGCACCGTGGTCTGCGTGGGCGGCGGCACGGGCATCGCGGCCATGCACCACATCGCCAAGGGGCACGTGGAGGCGGGCAACCGCGTCATCGCCATCGTGGGCGCGCGTTCCAAGAACCTGCTGCTCTTCTGCAGCGAGCTTTCCTCCTTCTGCCCGGAGCTGCGCATCGCCACCGACGACGGCAGCGAGGGGCACAAGGGATTCGTCACCGAGGTCCTGCAGGAGATCCTGGAGACCGAGGACGAGATCGCCGAGGTGGTGGCCATAGGCCCGGTGCCGATGATGGAGGCCGTTTGCCGCGTCACCCTGCCCTTCAAGGTCAAGACCACCGTGTCGCTCAACTCGATCATGGTGGACGGCATCGGCATGTGCGGTGCGTGCCGCTGCACCGTGGGCGGCAAGACCCTGTTCGCCTGCGTGGACGGCCCGGAGTTCGACGGCCACAAGGTGGACTTCGCCGAACTTCGGACGCGGCTGTGGCAGTTCAGGGAGCAGGAGGAGGAATCGATGGAAAAATTCTCGCAGGAGTGTCAGTGCCATGGCCGATAAGAAAAGCAAGAAGGTCCGCGGCCGCACGCCCATGCCGCACCAGGAGGCGGCCGAGCGCGCCCATAATTTCGGCGAGGTGGCCCTGGGCTATTCCCGCGAGCAGGCCCTGATCGAGGCCGAGCGCTGCCTCCAGTGCAAGAAGCCCCTGTGCCGGGAGGGCTGTCCGGTGAACATCGACATCAAGGGATTCATCGGCGCGCTGGTGGACGACGACCTGCACGGGGCCTACGACATCATCCGCAAGACCAACTCCCTGCCCGCCGTGTGCGGCCGGGTCTGCCCGCAGGAGAACCAGTGCGAGGGCATGTGCGTACTCGGCAAGAAGCACGAGCCCGTGGCCATCGGCCGCCTGGAGCGCTACGTGGCCGACGCCTTCATGGCCGAGTCCGCCTGCGAGGAGGTCACCGACCTGGACACCTGCGCCCTGACCCGCGCGGACCGCAAGGTCGCGTGCATCGGCTCGGGCCCCGCGTCCCTGACCGTGGCGGGCTACCTGGCCGGGCGCGGACTCAAGGTGGACGTCTACGAGGCCCTGCACGAGCCGGGCGGCGTGCTCATCTACGGCATCCCGGAGTTCCGGCTGCCCAAGACCGTGGTCGCCCGCGAGATCGACGGGCTCAAGAAGCTCGGCGTGACCTTCCACACCAACTGGGTGGGCGGCCGGACCATCACCATCCAGGACCTGTTCGAGCAGGGGTACGACGCCGTGTTCGTCGGCGTGGGCGCGGGGCTGCCGCGCTTCCTGGGCGTGCCGGGCGAGAACCTGGTGGGCGTGTTCTCGGCCAACGAGTACCTGACACGGGTGAACCTGGGCCGGGCCTATGATTTCCCGAACCACGACACCCCGGCTTACCGGGGCCGCCACGTGGTGGTCCTGGGCGCGGGCAACGTGGCCATGGACGCGGCGCGCACGGCCCTGCGCATGGACGCGAAGAGCGTGACCATCGTCTACCGCCGCACCGAGGAGGAAATGCCCGCGCGCAAGGAGGAGATCACCCACGCCGTCGAGGAGGGCGTGCGGCTGAGCTGCCTGTGCGGCCCTGTCCTCTTCCACGGCGACAACCAGGGCCGCCTCAAGGCCATGACCGTGCAGAAGATGCGCCTGGGCGAGCCGGACGATTCCGGCCGCTGCGCCCCGGTCTGCATCGAGGGCGAGACCGAGCAGCTCAAATGCGACATGGCGATCATCGCCGTGGGCACCCGGCCCAACCCCATCCTGCTGGAGGCCACGCCGGAGCTCGAACTGACCAGGTGGGGCTACATCGCCGCCGATCCCGAGACCTGCGAAACGTCCATCCCCAACGTGTTCGCGGGCGGGGACATCGTCACCGGCGCGGCCACGGTCATCTCGGCCATGGGCGCGGGCCGCCGGGCCGCCGCCGAGATCGCGAAGCGGCTGCTCTAGCCGTCCCTTTCCACGTAAAAAAGAAGACGCCGGGCGGAGTTGCCGCCCGGCGTCTTTTCTTGCGTCGGCCGGTCCGCTACTTCAGCGCCGCCAGCTTCGCCTCGACCCGGGAGCGGATGTAGTTGATGTGGATGCGCAGGGAGTAGATGGCGTCGGCGTAGGACAGAGGGACCGAGGTCTCCAGGACCAGCTTGTCCATCTCCTCCAGCCGGGCCAGCAGGGCTTCGGCCTTGTCCCGGGTATCCGCCTCGTAGGCTTCGAGGTCCAGCTTCTTGAGCCGCTTGTACCACTTGAGGATGCGGCGGCGAATCTGCCAGCGGAAGGCGGGCGGCGTGACCTTGAAGAGCGGGAAAAGCAGGGTCAGCAGCGGGATGAGCAGGATCTTGAGCCGCTCCAGGTTCACGGCCAGGGTGTAGGGCAGCCATCGCATGAGCAGGGGCGGACCCTTCTTGTAGAAGTTCTCCGCCTCGCCGGTCAGGGGGAAGAGCAGCCCGTCGGTCTTGGGAAACGCGCCGGGCTGGGCGAAGATGTCGCCCTCGCGGTGAATCTCCCGCGCGGCCAGCAGGAAGAGGTATTCGATGGCCGGGTGCAGCCCGTCGCGCACCACCAGGTTGGCCGTGGGCGCGAGCAGGTTCACGTCGTGGCGGGGCAGGTCCTCGGCCAGGTTGATGGCCCCCCGGGGCAGCACGAGCCGCGACAGGAAGTGGTGGGACCGGGCATAGGCCTCGGCCCGGCCCAGGGAAAGGAGTTCGACCCGCGCGCCCTCGCGGCTCAGGGTCTCGATGACCCGCGACTGGACGCCCGCCACCACGAAGAGCACGTCCAGCCGCCCCGTGAGCAGGGCGGGCACGGAGGCGTCGGTGTCCTCCTCCACGAACCGGGAGTTCTCCTCGGTCACGCCGTTCTGGCGCAGGAGGCGGCGGATGACGTGGTTGGTGCCGCTGCCCGCCGGGCCGATGGCCACCCGCAGCTTCTCGAGCTCGAAGAGGTTCGCCACCTTGAGCCCCTTGCGATAGAATATCCAGATCGGCTCGAAGTACAGCGAGCCCAGGCTGCGCAGGTCCGGGTACTCGGCCGGGGCGGCGATGCCCCCCTGCATGAAGGCGGCGTCCACCCCGGAGTCCGGGGTGGCCATGCGCCCCAGGTTGTCCATGGACCCCTTGGTCTCCAGGATCTTCAGGGTGATGCCCTCCCTGGCGAAGAACTCGGCGTAGCGGGTCGCGTACTTGAAGTACGCCCCGTTGCGCCCGCCCGCCGCGATGGTCACGGTGGAGGGCGGCGCGGGCTCCACATACTGCCAGGCAAGCCAAAGCGCCCCGGCCAGGACGGCGGCGGCCCCGCCGTAGACCGCCAGGGACATGACGAAATGGGATTTGAGATATCTGAGCAGCATGTCCGCCCTACCTGCCCTTGAGGCCGGTCAGCCACCGGTTGGCGCGGTCGGCCGCCTCGCCCTTCTGGGCCGAGGTCATGGTCCGGGTGACCTGCCCGAGCAAGTATCCGGCCTTCGGCACGCCCTGCCCGGCCGCGATGGCGAACCACTTGCAGGCCTCCACCCGGTCCTTTTCCCCGCCCGTACCGGTCATCTGCATCTCGCCCAGCAGGACCATGGCCTCGAAGTTGCCCTGGTCCGCCGCCAGCCCGAAGAGCCGCCGGGCCTCGGCCGCGTCGCGGGCCAGGAAGTCGCCGGTCAGGTAGAGCACTCCCAGGTTCAGGCGGCTCGGGGCGTCGCCGTTGTCCGCCGCCCGCCGAAGCCAGGAGAGGGAAATCTTGGCGTCCTTTTGCACGCCGATGCCCTTGCCGTAGAGCATGGCCAGCACGCCCTGGGCCTGGGCTACGTCCGCCTCGGCCGCGGCCTCGATGAGCCCTACGCCCCTGGCCTCGTCCCGGGCCACGCCCTGGCCGCCCAGGAGCAGGACGCCCAGGGTGAACTCGGCCTCGGGCTGGCCCTGCCCGGCCGCGCGCTCCAGCCACTCCACGGCCTTGCCCAGGTCGCGCGGCATGCCCTCTCCGCCCTTGAAGTACTGGCGGGCCAGGGCGTACTGAGCCGCCGGGTCTCCCGCGCGGGCGGCGGCCTTCAGCGCCCCGCCGATCTCGGGCATGGAAAAGGTGAGCGGGACGGCCAGCACGGCCAGGAACAGCAGACAGGCGAAGGCGGTCTTGACGGTCTTCATGGGCACTCCGGATGGGGGTTGTCGATTCCCGCACTTTGGCGCGGTTCGCGCAACTTGTAAAGCCTGGCCGTACAGGGGAAAATCCCGTTCCGCCTTTCCGGCCGGGCATGAAAAAGGGGGGCAGGACTATCGTCCGGCCCCCCGTGATGTCGTCCGGGCGGTCGCGCCTAGAGGTCGTACCCGAAGGTGTCGACGACCAGGTTGGTGCGCGCCTTGGAGGCGGCCATGCGCGCCTCCAGGTCCTTCTTGTACTGGTCGAGGTCGAGCCGGACCCTGGCCACGCCCGTGTCCATGGCGGCCTTGGCCACGGCCGGGGCCAGCCAGGTCAGCACGCGCGGGTCGAGCGGCTTGGGGATGATGTAGTCGATGCCGTACTCCAGCCTGTCCACGCCGTAGGCCTCGCAGATTTCCTTGGCCACCGGCTCCTTGGCCAGGGCGGCCAGGGCCTCGGCGCAGGCCATCTTCATCTCCTCGTTGATGGTCGTGGCCCGGCAGTCCAGCGCGCCCCGGAAGATGAACGGGAAGCCGAGGACGTTGTTGACCTGGTTCGGGAAGTCGGAACGGCCGGTGCCCATGATGATGTCCGGGCGCACGTCCTTGACGTCCTGGTAGGGAATCTCCGGGTCGGGGTTGGCGCAGGCGAAGATGATGGCGTTCTTGGCCATGGTCTTGACCATGTCCTGGCTGATGGCGTCCTTGACCGACAGGCCGAGGAACATGTCCGCGCCGTTCATGCACTCGGCCATGGTGGCGGCGGCCTTCTGGGCGTAGGCCCGCTTGTATTCGTTCAGGTCGGTGCGCCCGGCGTGGATCAGGCCGCGCGAGTCGAACATGTAGATGTTCTCGCGCCTGACGCCCATGTGCACGTAGAGGTTGGAGCAGGCCGTGGCGGCCGCGCCGGCGCCCGAGACCACGATCTTGATCTCCCCGATCTTCTTGCCCGAGATCTCCAGGGCGTTCAGGATGCCTGCGGCCGAGATGATGGCCGTGCCGTGCTGGTCGTCATGGAAGACGGGGATGTTCATTTCCTTTTTGAGCCTGGTCTCGATCTCGAAGCATTCCGGGGCCTTGATATCCTCCAGGTTGATGCCGCCGAAGGTGGGCTCCAGCATCTTGCAGAAGGCCACGACCTCGTCCGGGGTCTTGGCCGCGATGTTCAGGTCGTAGACGTCCACGTCGGAGAATATCTTGAACAGGACGCCCTTGCCTTCCATGACCGGCTTGCCCGCCTCGGGCCCGATGTTGCCCAGGCCGAGGACGGCGGTGCCGTTGCTGACCACGGCCACCAGGTTGCCCTTGTTGGTGTACTCGTAGACCTTTTCCGTGTCCGCGTGGATGGCGCGGCAGGCCTCGGCCACGCCGGGGCTGTAGGCCATGGACAGGTCCTTCTGGTTCCGGCACGGCTTGATGGAGATGACCTCCAGCTTGCCCTTGCGTTTCATGGAGTGATACTTGAGCGCCTCTTCCTTGGTGAAAAGAGCCATGACAGGCCTCCCTGGTGTGATTTGGTTGGAATGACCGCAACTGTTCGAACCTTAGTGGTACGAGGGATTTTCCTTTTGCGTCAAGCAGATTTTATCCTTGCACGCCAAGTAGTTCCGGCTATTTTCGCCCCGCTGGTTGAGCGTCCAGTCAAATCAGGAGGTTGCGTGGGCGGCCCAGTTGGCCCGTCCCGCGCCGGGGGCCTCCTATTGCGGCAGGAGGGTGGCCGGGACGGCCAGCCCCTGCTCACGCCAGAAACGGACCGCGCCGGGATGCAGGGGGATGGACACGGACCGGAGGCCGCCCTTGACCGACATGTCCCGCGCGGCCTTGTGGGCCTGGGCCAGGGCCTTGATGCCCGCTCCGGCATAGATGGCCTTCAGGCTGTCATAGACCACGCCCTCGTCCAGGGACGCGCCGGCGCACCACAGGGCCGCGTCCTGGAAGGTATCCACCGGGTCGGCCTGGCCCGCGTAGGAGCCTCCGGGAATCTCGACCTCCACGTAGAACGGGTACTGCCCGTAAAAGCCCGACGCCTTGGCCTCGGCGTGCAGGTCCAGCAGCCGGATGGGCGTCATGGACGCGGCCTCGATGACCGCCGAGTTGGGATAGCCCACCAGGACCCAGAAGGCGTCGATGCGCTTGTCCGCGAAGTCCTGGGCGGCCTGGGAATAGCCCAGGTGGCGGATCTTCATCTTGTCCCACAGCCCGAGATGGCGCAGGAAGCGCTCGGCGGCCAGGGCCGCGCCCGAGCCGGGGTTGCCCACGGCCACGCTGCGGCCCGTGAGGTCGCGCACGGCGTGGATGTCCGAATCCGCCCGCACCACGAGCTGCGCGGGCGCGCCGTAGAGGAAGCCCAGGGCCCGGACCTTGTCGTAGTGCGCCGGGTCGCCGGGCAGCCGGCCCTCCCGGCCCAGGAAGGCGTCGCCGGAATAGACGATGCCCATGTCCACGCCGTTCTTGTTCAGGCTGCGCAGGTTTTCGGCCGAACCGCCGGAGCCGCGCGGGGCGATGTCCAGCCCCTCGTCCGCGGTGGAGACGATACTGGCGATCTTGTTGGCGAAAAAGTTGAAGGTGCCGCCCGTGGGGCCGCCGCCGAAGGCCAGGAACCGCTTGCGCGGCTGCTCCTTCCCGTTCGCGGCGCCCGCCTCCTTGCCCGGTTTGCCCGACGGCTCGGAGGAGCAGCCCGGCAGGGCGGCAAGGACGCAGGCCAAAAGCAGGACGGGGAAAAGTTGCAGCAGCCGTTTCATGGGGCCTCCCTGGCGGGCTGGTGGTTCATGGTCACTATGCCCCACTTGCGGGGTCCCGGACATGATATTTTCGCCGGGGTCGAAAGGAGTAGCAGATCACCCCACGGACGAAAAGAGCGGAAATACAATTTTGTATCATTTGTAGCAAAAGTTGCGACATGCATCCCCCGTCCGGCAACGCCGCCGCGCAATCGCCGCGGACGACCCAGGACGTCGACGACGCCGTCCGCTTTGACATCCGGGCCCGCCCGGCTTACATGGCCCCGGACCGAGCCATTCATCCGGGAGGTGCCATGCTCGACGATCTCCGTGTGGTCCTTTTCAGGCCCAAGTACCCCGAAAACATCGGCAGCGCGGCCCGCGCCTGCCTGAACATGGGCGTGAGCGACCTGGTCCTGGTGGACCCGTACAACTTCGACCTGGACAAGGCCCTGCCCCTGGCCACGGTCCATGCCAAGCACATCCTCGCAGGCGCGCGCATCACCGACACCCTGGCCGAGGCCGTGGCGGGCTGCACCGCCGTGTTCGGCACCACGGCGCGCACCGGCGGCTGGCGCAAGGGCATCATGAGCCCGGCCACCCTGGCGGGCGTGGTGGACGACCGGCTGCGCTCCGGCGGCAGGGTGGCCCTGGTCTTCGGGCCCGAGGACAAGGGGCTGACCAACGAGGAGACGAGCATCTGCTCCGGCCTGATGACCATCCCCACCAGCCGCGAGGGCACGTCGCTGAACCTTGCCCAGGCCGTGGTGGTGGTCCTCTACGAATGTTTCAAGAAGTCGCTGGAGACCCCCTTCCGGCCCGACGGCCCGCCCGAGGAGCGGCCCACCACGGTTAAGGAGCAGGAGGCCCTCTTCGCCAACATGCAGGAGGCCCTGCTCGACATCGACTTCCTCAAGTCCGACAACCCTGACTACTGGATGCTCCCGGTGCGCCGCTTCTTCTCCAAGATCAACCTCAAGCGCAACGAGTTCAACCTGCTCATGGGCGTCTGCCGCCAGATCCAGTGGTTCGTGCGGACCTACGGGCCGGGGAAGGACGCGAAGTAGCCGACCGCCTCGCGTGATACGGTCTCCCCCTCCGGGGCCGGGAACCGACGCGCCCCCGCCCGCCAGCCGTAACCGGGAGCCCCCCAGGCACATCGGGCTCTTCAACGGCAGCCCGCGCAGAAAGGACAACACCGCAACGCGGCTTGAGGCCTGCCGCGAAGGCGCGCAGGACGCCCGGGCCACCGCCGACCCGATCCGCCTCTATTCCCTGGACTACAAGGGGTGCGCCTCCCGCTTCCGGGGCAAGCGCGCGGGCGGCCGGTCATACGGCGTCCGCGCCATGAAGGACGGCCTGAGCCCGCTCCTGCGCGGGCCCGACAAGTACGACGCCATCGTCCTGGGCGCGCCGGTCCACTTCGGCGCGGAGACCGCGATGACGCGCAAAAATACCATGTCGGCACTCCTGAGTTTTGCTGGTAACAACACCAGTGAAACCAAAACGAAAGGGAGGCCGACATGGCGAAGCTCAAGGTATCATCAGTCCATCGGTTTGTAGAAGCTTTTCGTGGTGACGAGATTTGGATCGGCGTTGACGTCCACAAACGCAGCTACAGCGTAGGGCTTCTCAGGCCCGACGGCATGGTGAAGGATTGGACCTGCCCTGCCGACAACCACGCCTTGGTCAGGACCATTTTGTCGCTGCCCGTGCGGCTCGGCGCGGTTTGCTACGAGGCCGGACCTACGGGATTCGGCTTGGCTCGGGCGCTTGAGGCCGAGGGCATTCCCGTCGTCGTCGCAGCGCCGAGCCGGATTCCGCGTCCGGTGGCCGCGACGAACAAAACGGACAGTCTCGATTGCCGCAAGCTGGCCGAATGGGTTGC
>NZ_JAQUWN010000081.1 GCF_028692895.1 Pseudodesulfovibrio sp. | reverse complement strand
AAAGGCCGGGAATCCATGCGGGTTCCCGGCCTTTGATTGATTCCCGATTCGGGAGCTACACGTCCGAGAACTGCTTCTGAAGCATGATGTTCAGGATGGTCTTGTCGGTCTCGATCATACCGTCCGTGGCCAGGGTGCCCACGTTGCGCATGGTGTCCTCGGGGGAATGGCCGATGATGCCGTCCGTGCTCATGACGTTGACCCCGTGCAGGGCGAAGAGCGCGGCCTGGACCGCCGTCCCGGCGGCCGTGGCCAGCTTGAGGGCGCACCCGGCCTTGGCCCCGTCGCAGATGATGCCCGCCAGGTCCTCCAGCAGGTTCTTGATGGCCCCGGCGATGTGGTGGGCGTCGCCGCCCAGCAGGAAGGTGATGCCCGCCGTGGCCCCGGCCCCGGCGGCCACGGAACAGCCGCAGATGGCCGAGAGCCGCCCGGTGTGCGCCTTGATGTAGGCCGTGACGATGTGCGACAGGGCGATGGCCTCCAGGACCGTGTTCCGGTCCACGTCCTCCACGAAATCCTTGACCGCCCAGATGGGCAGGATGGCCGTCAGCCCGTGGTTGCCCGACCCGGCGGAGCTCATGGCGGGAAGCGGTATGCCGGACATGCGCGCGTCGGCCGCGCCCGAGGCCAGGATGCGGGCGGCCAGCATCATGTCCTTCTTTATCAGGCCCAGGCGCGAGAGGCGGTCCAGGGTCTTGCCCACGCCCAGCCCCAGGCCGTACTTGAGGCCCTGCTCGGCCAGGCGGAGGTTGGTGTCCACGCCCTCCTGGAGAAAGGCGAAGTCCTCCTCGTCCAGGTGGTCGGTCAGGGCCATGAGGTCGCTCAGGCTCAGCTCCTTGAGCCACGCCTCCATGGCCGCCAGCGGGCTCTCCCCCTTGGGGCCGCCCTTGGCCAGGAGCGGGCTGTCCACGTCCCTGCCGTTCAGCTTCAGGGAGACGATGTGGTCGTGCAGCCCCTCGATGACCGACTCTGCCACGTCGTCGCCGCGCCGGATCACGTTCCGGACGTACAGGCCGTGGCGGTCCTTCAGCAGGGTGACCTCGACCTTGCCGTCCTTGCGGGCCCGCTCGGCCTTTTCGACATGCTCCGGGGCGACCGGCCGCAGGACCTCCAGCCGCAGGGACGGGTCGCCGCCGTAGGCGCCCAGGGCGGCGGCCATGTCCAGGCCGCAGTGCCCGCCCGTGCCGGGAATGGAGACGGCCAGGGCGTTCTTGTACACGTTGGGGTCCAGGGCCAGCTCGATGCAATCGAACTCGCCGCCGGGCAGCAGGGACATGGCGGCGGCCGCGCCCAGGGCGATGGCCACCGGCTCGGTGCAGCCCAGGGCCGGAGCCACCTGGAGTTTCAGGACGTCCTTGACCGTGAACGACATGGCTACCTCGCCGTGCTCTTGGGACAGGATTCGCTCAGGTAGCAGACCTCGCAGCCGCCGGTATAGGGATAGGGCGTCAGCACCGCGTACTTGCGGTTGACCGTGCCTTCCTCGTTCCAGGTCAGGCCCAGTTCCTCGAAGGCCCCGAGCACGCCTTCGCCCGGCCGGGGCAGCGGCGCGCACTTGCCGTCGGCAAGCTCGGGCACGAGGCCCTGGGCCGCGCTCATGACCATGGTGATGGCCAGGGCGTGGAAGAGCAGCCCGTTGGTCGGGGAATCCTGCCAGATGCCCTCGATGGTGTTCTCGGCGTCCTCGTCCAGGAAGAGGAGCAGGAACTTGCCCTCGCCGTCCGGGTTGACCAGCTCAAAGGCCTTGAGGTTCCCCTCGGCCCACTTGTCCCAGAACGGCTCGAATTCCTCCATGATATCCTGGTCTATGCGCGTCTCCCCCGCGATCTCCATGAAATACATCATGTCGAACTCCGGCATCGGCTTGAGGGGATTGATTTCGTATCTGGCCATGCATGTTCTCCTGCTTGCGGTGATTAGGAAGATGTGGATACCCGTTTTCCCGGCCGCGCTCAAGTGGAACGGGCGGCATTGCCAACCCTGCGTCTATCTGGTTAGGATGCACCAGCGGTAAAGATTCTCGGGCCGTTCCGCACAGCAACCGTCACCCCATCCCGGAGAACTGATGCCCGACAAGAAAACGCATCCCCTGCTCGATCGGCTCATGCAGCCGAGCATCAAGAATCTCTTCCTCGCCATCTTCATCGGCATCCTCGCCGGGTACGGAGCCGTCTTCTTCAAGCTCGTGCTCAAGTTCATGCAGTGGGTATTCTACCGGCATACCGAGGACATCCTGTTCTTCGCGGACAAAATCCCGCTGTGGATGAAGATCGTCATGCCCATGGCGGGCGGGCTCGTGGTCGGCCTGGTGGTCAGCTTCTTCGCCAGCGAGGCCAAGGGCCACGGCGTGCCCGAAGTCATCCAGGCCATCGCCATGCGCGGCGGCCGCATCCGCAAGCGCGTGGCCGCCGCCAAGATTTTCGCCTCGGCCGTGACAATCGGCTCGGGCGGCTCCGTGGGCCGCGAGGGGCCCATGGTCCAGATCGGCGCGTCCATAGGCTCGTCCATCGGCCAGGTCTTCCGCGTGCCGCGCGGCCACATGCGGACCATGGTCGGCTGCGGCGCGGCCGCGGGCATCGCCGCCACCTTCAACGCGCCCATCGCGGGCGTCCTCTTCGCCCTGGAAATCATCATCGGCGACTTCGGGCTGATGCAATTCTCGCCCGTGGTCCTCTCCTCGGTCATGGCCACGACGATCTCCCGCTACTATTTCGGCGATTTCCCCTACTTTTCCATCCCCCAGTACTCCATCATCTCCCACTGGGAGTTCTGCCTCTATCCCCTGCTCGGCATCTTCACCGGCCTGGTGGCCCTGGCCTTCACCAAGACCCTCTACAAGTTCGAGGACTGGTTCGAGGCCATCCCCATCCCGGACTGGATCAAGCCCGCCATCGGCGGCGGCCTGCTCGGCTGCACCTTCGCCGTGTTCCCCGAGGTCTTCGGCGTGGGCTACGGCGCCATGAACCGCGCACTGGCCAACGAGATGGCCCTGCCCCTGCTCTTCGCCCTCATCTTCATCAAGATCCTGGCCTCGTCCCTCACCCTGGGTTCGGGCGGGTCGGGCGGCATCTTCGCCCCGTCCCTGTTCATGGGGTGCATGGCGGGCGGCGCCTTCGGCATGGCCGCCCACATCCTGCTGCCCAACCTGACTGCCAACCCCGGGGCCTACGCCCTGGTGGGCATGGGCGGGCTGGTGGCGGGCACGACCTACGCGCCCATCACCGCCATCCTGATCATCTTCGAGATGTCCGGCACCTACTCCATCATCCTGCCGCTCATGCTGACCTGCATCACGGCCACGGTGATGAACTCGACCATATCCAGCGCGTCCATCTACACCACCAAGCTGCTCAAGCGCGGCATCGACATCCAGGCCGGCCGGGGCGGGCACCTGCTGCGCAACATCCTGGTCAAGGAGTCCATGACCCGCGACGTGGTCTCCATCCCGGAGTCCGCGCCCCTGTCCCGGATCATCTGGACCTTCAAGACCGAGAACGCGCCCTATCTGCACGTGGTGGACGGGGACGGCAAGCTGACCGGGATCATCTCGTTCCGCGACATCCGGGCCGTGCTGGCCGAGCCGGGCCTCCAGGAGCTGGTCATCGCCTACGACCTGGGCACGCGCGAGCCGGTCACCGTGCCCACGGACGACACCCTGGAGGAGGCCCTGGCCCGCATCCGCAAGAGCGGCGTCTCACAATTTCCGGTGCTCTCCACCGGGCCGCAGCGGACACTGGTGGGCACCCTGACCGAGTCGGCCATCA
Source organism: Pseudodesulfovibrio sp. (assembly GCF_028692895.1). Lineage (GTDB taxonomy): Bacteria > Desulfobacterota > Desulfovibrionia > Desulfovibrionales > Desulfovibrionaceae > Pseudodesulfovibrio. The sequence continues at coordinate 9,467 of NZ_JAQUWN010000081.1, read as the reverse complement.
ACGCGGCCTACGACTCGGCCGCCGTGCGCGACGAAATCCTGGCGGGAAAGTAGGGCCGCATCCGGTTGTCGGGCGCGACGCATTGTGATACATGCGAGCCGTCAAACAACGCCCATGCGCCAAGCGAGCCGACCATGAACGATATCCGCATCACCGCCACCCTGTCCCTGGACGAGAAGCACGCCGAGGACGCCTACATCGACTTCAACCTGTCGGTGGACGGCCAGTACCTGCACGAAATCAACGTCTACGTGGACCCGGTGGCCCTGGTGAACTCGGCCTCCCTGTCGGGCGAGTTCTTCATCTACACCTGCGACTGCGGCAACCCCGCCTGCCAGGGCATCGACGACGGCGTGCTGGTTTCCCACACCCCGGACACGGTCAAGTGGCGGCTCTCCAATCCCATCTCCTGGCCTCCCGAGGAGCCCAAGCCGGACTGGACCCACGAGGCGGAGTTCGTCTTCAGCCGGGAGAATTACGAGGAGCAGGTGTCCACGGCCCTGGACCACGCCAAGCGGCTGGCGCGGGGCTACCGGACCTCGGGCGTGCTCTGGGTGGGGCCGGACCTGACCATCGAGGGGCTCATGGCCCTGGAAATGCCCCGGCAGGGCGGCTTCTTCGCCTCCGAGCCCGAGGGCCGGGCCATGCAGTAGCGCCCGTCCGGGCTACTCCGCGTCGAAATACGCCAGCCCCTCGGGCGGCGTCTTGCCTTCGAAAAACGCTTCCAGCCGTTCTCTGTCCCGGCCGCTGATCTTCAGCTCCGACACGTTCAGGCCGCCCTCGGACCCGCCGTAGGTCTTCACGGCGCGGTCGATGAAATCCGCGTCCACGAACGCGGCCCGGACCGTCACCGACGGCCCCTCCCAGGCCACGGTCAGGGGCAGGACGGGGTCGCGGTCCGGCGCGCGGGTGACGAGGTTGCCGGTCCTGACCAGGGCCTCGACCACATGGTGCGGGAACATGCCGCCCAGGCGGCCCAGCCGCTCGGCAAAGGCGGGCATGACCGCCAGGTAGTAGTGCTGGTCGATCTTGCAGGCCACGGACCGGCCCGGCAGGTTGAGCATCCACGGTTCCTCGGCGAAGGCCTTGCCCAGCCCCTTCTGCAGCCGTTCGACCATCTCGGTGAAATCCGTCAGCGCCATGGCTCCTCCCTCGGCCGGTTCCCCGCCGCGCGGCCGGCCCGGTTTGACGCCAAAGGAAAAGGCCCCGTGCGGGGCCTTCTCATTTACTGCTTCTTGTAGAACTGTTGGAGGTAGCGGTCCTCAAGGTGCTTGTCCACCTTGGCCCGGATGGCCTCGACCTTTTCGGCCCCGATCTTGGGCGCCATCTGCTCCAGCATCTTGGGGATGATCTGCTCGCAGAACTCGGCCCGGCCGTAGGTGTTCAGATTGATCTGGGTGTCATGGTCAACTGAATAGCAGGCCACAACCTTGGTGGCGTAGTAGTTGGCGTAGGCGGAGGGAAGATTGCCCGCCTCCTCGGCGCACTTGCCCTTGAGGTAGTAGGCCAAACCCAGGTCCGTGATCTGTTCCGGATTCTGGATGGTGCTGTCCAGGTACGGCTGGGCGTCAGCGCACTTGCCGTCCTTGTACAGGGCCTGGCCGATGGCGATGTCGGACTTCTGGGCCGCGCCGCAGGCGGCGAGAGACAGGGAGAGCCCCAGGAGCAGGGCGAACGTCAGCAGTTTTTTCATATTCTCACCTCGTTTGTGTGCACGTACAGTCCAGTCAGTATCAATTCAGTTAACCGAAGACGCGATGCAAGTCCAGCCGATCAGATGGAAATGACCAGGGGCACGACCACTGGGTCGCGGCCCAGCACCTTGCGGAAAAATCGGCGCAGGGCCGAGCGGATGCGCTCCTTGAGCTTGGCCGTGTCGCCGGGCATGATATTCTCGTGCACGTCGAGGACGATGCATTTGGCGTCGTCCAGGACGTGGCTGTACTGCTGCTCGAAGACGAACCCCTTGGACATGATGTCCGGCCCGAGCGAAATCTCGCCCGAGGCCTCGTCCACCACCAGAACCACGATGACCATGCCCTCGCCCGCCAGCAGTTGGCGCTCCTTGAGCACGCTCTGGCCCACGTCGCCCACGCCCTTGCCGTCCACCAGGATCTTCTCGGCCGGGAAGAGCGGCTCCAGGCGGTAGGTGCCGTCGCCAAAGAAGGTCACGGGCTGGCCGTTCTCGATGAGCAGGGCGCACTCGTCCTCCACCCCGCAGTCCACGGCCAGCCGCCGGTGCTTGACCAGATGGCGGTACTCGCCGTGCACCGGGATGAAATATTCGGGCCGCACGGTCTCCAGCATCAGGGTCAGTTCGCCCGCGTGGGCGTGGCCGGAGGCGTGGATGCCGTGCATCTTCTCGTACATGACCTCGGCCCCGAGGCGGTAGAGGTTGTTGATGACCCGGGTGATGGCGCGCACGTTGCCGGGGATGAAGCGCGAGGAGAGGATGAACAGGTCGTCCGGCTTGACCGCGAGCTGCCGGTGCTCGCCCATGGCCATGCGCGAGAGCGCGGCCAGGGGCTCGCCCTGCGACCCGGTAACCAGGACCACCAGCTCGGAGTCCCCGTACTCGTCCAGCCGGTCCAGCTCGATGAAGGTCCCCTTGGGAATCTTGAGGTGGCCCATCTCGCGCGCCAGCTCGATGTTGCGCTGCATGCTCCGGCCCGAGACCGCCACCTTGCGGCCCTCGGCGTCGGCCAGGTCGAAGACCTCCTGGATGCGCTGGATGTGGCTCGAAAAGAGCGAGACCAGGATGCGCCCTTTGGCGTTGTTGAAGATCTCGCGCATGCTGACCTTGATCTCGCGCTCGGTCAGGGCGAACCCCTCCCGCTCCACGTTGGTGGAGTCGGAAAGCATGAGCCGGACGCCGCTGTCCGAGAACTTGCGGAACGCGGCCAGGTCCGTGGCGTGGCCGCCCAGGGGGTTGCGGTCGATCTTGAAGTCGCCGGTGTGGACCATGCGGCCCACCGGGGTCTCGATGCCGAGGCCGAACCCCTCGATGATGGAGTGGCAGACCGGGAAAAAATTGAAGGTGAAGTCGCCGAGCAGGAGCCGGTCGTAGGGGCGCACGGGCCTGAGGTCCGCCCAGCGGTCCAGGTCGTGCTCCTTCAGCTTGCCCTCCACCAGGGCCAGGGTGAACTCGCTGCCGTAGACCGGCACGTCCACGTTCTGGAGCAGCCAGGGCAGCGCGCCGATGTGGTCCTCGTGTCCGTGGGTGAGGACGATGCCGCTCAGGAGCTGCTTGTTGCGCAGCACGTAATCGAAGCACGGGATGACCACGTCCACGCCGAAGTGGTAGTCCTCGGGGAACATCAGGCCGCAGTCCACCAGGCACATGGTCCGCTCGGTGCGGTAGGCCATGCAGTTCATGCCGATCTCGCCGAGACCGCCCAGGGGGTAGAGACTGACGTACGGTTCGGCCATCTCAGGCGTCCTTTGCCAGAAGTTCGCGATAGGCCGCGCTCATCATCTCGCGCAGGTCGTCCTTGAACCGCTCCCGCTCCTTGAGGGTGTAGCGGGAGGGGTCGATGACGGGCAGGGCCTTGAACCGGACCACGGGGCGGTTGTCGATGATGAAGTCGCCCTTGCCCATGATCCTGCCGGTGTTGGTCATGACGAAGGGGACCACGGGCAGGCCGCACTTGAGGGCCAGGATCATGGCCCCGATCTTGAACTCCATCAGGTCTTCGAGATGGGTGTTGCGCGTGCCCTCGGGGAAGATGACCGGGGAAATGCCCTCTTTCGCGACCTCCACGGCCTGGTTGAGCGACTCCATGGCCGCCCGCCGGTTGTCGCGGTCGACGCAGATGTGCCCGGCGTGGGCCAGGGCCTTGCCGTAGATGGGAATCTCGAACAGGGACTTCTTGGCCACGAAGCGGATGCGGTTGTCCTTGAGGACCTTGAAGAGCACCGGGATGTCCAGGTTGGACTGGTGATTGCCGATGAAGACGTAGTGACCGCCCGGTTTGATCTCGCCCATGTCGGCGTCGATGGTGACGCCGGAGAGGGCCACGGCGGCCGCGCCCCACTTGAGGCCCCAGCGGTCGTATTCCTCCGGCGTGGCCTCGTCCTTGTTCACCCCGAGCATCTTCAGGCTGTACCAGATGGTGACCGGAACGAGCAGGATGGTGAAGAATATGCGTTTGAACATGAAAATTTCCTGTTGTTGTATCCCGGTTGAGTAAACCAATTCCTGGCGCGAAACAAGCCGCTTATGGCGAAATGCTCCCGCCAGCAGCGTGAAACTCCGCAAAAAAAGGGCGGCGGGTCTCCCCGCCGCCCCGAAGTTGATGAACTGTGGCCGCCTAGCTCGCCTCTTCCACCTTCCTGTGGGCGGCGATGACCTTCTCCGCTTCCTGCGGCGGGCACTCCTCGTAGGAGGAGAACTCCATGAAGAAGGTGCCCTGCCCGGCGGTCATGGAGTTGAGGTCCGGGGCGTACTTGAGCATCTCGGACATGGGCACGTTGGCCCGGACTTCGGTCAGGCCGGCCTTGGAGTCGGACCCGAGGACCTTGCCCCGGCGCGACGACAGGTCGCCGATGACGTCGCCCATGTAGGCGTCGGGCACGGCCACGGTGACCAGCATGATCGGCTCCAGCAGGACCAGCTTGCCCTTCTCGCACGCCTTCTTGAAGGCCAGGGAACCGGCGACCTTGAAGGCCATTTCCGAGGAGTCGACGGTGTGGTAGCTGCCGTCGTAGAGCGTCACCTTGAAGTCGATGACCGGGAACCCGGCCAGCACGCCGCGCGCGGCGGCCTCCTGGACGCCCTTGTCCACGGCCGGGATGAACTGGCGCGGGATGGAGCCGCCGACGATGGCGTCCTCGAACTCGTAGCCTTCGCCCGAGAGCCGGGGTTCGAGGTGAATCCAGCAGTCGCCGAACTGGCCGCGGCCGCCGGACTGCTTCTTGTGGCGGCCCTGGACCTCGCGCGCGCCGACCTTGAAGGTCTCGCGGTACGGGACCTTGGGCGTCTTGAGCACGATGTCGACCTTGTAGCGGCGGCGGGCCTTTTCGACCGAAACCTCGATGTGGTTCTGGCCCATGCCGGAGAGCAGGATGTCGCCGGTCTCTTCGTCGCGGGAGAGGGTCAGCGTGATGTCCTCGTCGAGCAGCTTGGCCACGGCGGAGTAGACCTTGTCCTCGTCGCCCTTCTCCTTGGGAGCCAGTGCGAAGGTGATGAGCTGCGGGGCGATGGCGGGCCGGGCGAGCTTGAATTCGTCCTTTTCCACCAGGGTGCTGCCGGTGGGGGTGCTCTTGAGCTTGGCAAGGGTGACGATGGAGCCCGGGCCCATGGGGCCGGAGGCCTTGGCCTGCTCCTTGCCGGTGACCAGCAGGAGCTGGCCCACGCGCTCCTTCTCGCCGTTGCTGGCGTTGAGGAGTTGGGAGTCGGGCTTGAGCTCGCCGGAGAGGACGCGGACCACGGTCAGTTGGCCCGCAAAGGGATCGGCCATGGTCTTGAACACGAAACAGGCCAGGGGCTCGTCCGGAGAGCTGGCGCGCTCGCCTTCCTCGCCCTGCCAGGGCTTGTGGTCCAGCGGGCTCGGCAGCAGGTTCTGCACGGTGTCGAGGATCATCTGGCCGCCCTGGTTGTTCAGGGCGGCGGCGACGACCACGGGCACCAGCTCGCCGGAGGCCACGCCCGCCTTGAGTCCCTGGGTGATCTCGTCCGGGGTCAGCTCGCCCTCTTCGAGATACTTCTCCATGAGCTCCTCGTCGGACTCGGCCACGTTCTCGATCATGGCCTCGCGGATGGCCTCCACCTCGTCGGCGATGTCGGCGGGAATCTCGCCCTCGGTCACCTCGCCGTCGGCCGCGAACATCAGGGCCTTGCCGGAGAGCATGTCCACCACGCCCTTGAACTCCTCCCTGGAGCCGATGGGGTAATAGAGCAGGGCCGGGCGCGCGCCCAGGGCCTCGGAGATGCCGCCGAAGGCGAGGTCGAAGTCGGCCCGGTCGCGGTCCATCTTGTTGATGACGATCATGGCGGGCAGCTCCATCTCCTTGACCAGGGCCCAGACCTTGCGGGTCAGCGGCTTGACGCCGTCAACCGCGTCGATGACCAGCACCGCGCCGTCGGCGGCGGTCAGGGAATAGGAGAGGTCGCCCGCAAAGTTGGAGTCGCCGGGAGTATCGATCAGGAAATGGTCGTTCTTCTTCCACGTGTAGTTGGCCAGACCCGGCTGCGTGGAACCTCGACGCTTGATTTCCTCAGGCTCGTAGTCGAGAACCGTGCTTCCTTCCTCGACCTTGCCGAGACGGTTGATGACGCCGGTCTTGAAAAGCAGCATTTCCGCTACGCTGGTCTTGCCGCTGCCGCCGTGACCGACGAGGGCGTATGTCCTCTGGTTTTTCAGGTCAGCCATTGTCTACTCCAGTCTATTTATTGGTTTAAACCACGATTCCGGGAACCTCCGACCCCGTGGAATCATGCGCACTTGGTTTTTCACAGGTTTAGACCTATAGGAAGAGCAACGCGAGATTGTCAAGGGGGGCGACCCTCAAAGAGCGACGTCTCAACCAGCCGCAATAATTACAAAAATGTTGCTTTTGCGGCCTATTTCGGCAAAAATGACAAAAAATACGGCCGGTTGGCCTTTCATCACATTACTCCCCACGGAGCCGACTTTGCCCACTACCCCCGCACTGCGCACCCTGGCCGCGGACGAAATCCGCACCGGCGGCGACCACCTCTTCTGGACGGCCGATCCGTCCGAAACCCTTTCCGAATCCCTGCGCCGGACCGGCCAGACCGCGCCCGTCCTGGTGCGCGATACCGGGGACGGCCCGGAGCTGGTGGCCGGGCGCGCCCGTCTCCTCGCCCTGCGCGCCCTCGGCCGCCCGGTCCTGGTCCTGATGGTGGACGCTCCGGCCGACCTGGACGCCGGGCTGCTCTACCTGGCGGACAACGCGGCCCGGCCCCTGGACGACGCCATGCGCCTCGCCGCCCTGCGCTTCTTCGCCCCGCTCCTGGACCGCGCGGCCCTGGCGGCGGACATCCTGCCCCGCCTGGGCGTGCGGCCCGGCTCCAAGGACGCCCGGCTGCTCGACGCCTGGCTGGACCTGCCCGAGCCCTGGCCCGGCCACCTGGCCGAGGGGCGCGTCCCCCTGGCCGCCGGGGAGGTCCTCGCCCGCCTGGCCCCGGCCGACCGCGAGGCCGCGGCCCCGCTCTTCGCCTCCCTGGGCTGGTCCCGGTCCAACGGCGTCAACCTGCTGACATGGCTCTTCGAGGCCGGGAAGATGACCGGCAAGCCCCTGGCCGACCTGCTGGCCGAGTCCGGCATGGCCGACGTCCCGGCCCTGGGCCTCTCGCCCAAGGACGCCATGGCCCGGCTCGTCGCCCTGGCCCGCCAGACTCGCTACCCAGCCCTCTCCGCCCTCCAGGCCGAGTTCGAGGAGACCGCCCGCGAGCTGTCCGCCGGGACGGCCTGGCGCGTCGTCCAGCCGAACAACTTCGAAACCGGCGGGGCCGAGCTGACCATCCAGGTCAAGACCCCGGCCCAGTTGGCCAGGGCCGTGGACGACCTGGACGCCATGGCCGCCAAACCGGGCTGGGAAAAGCTCTGGAACATGGGCGGCCGCCGTGACTGATCCGGCTCAGCTCCCCCGCCACCTGCGGCGCATCGGCCGCGTCTTCGTGGACGAGTCCATGCTCGACTCCCCCCTGGCCCGCCGCGTGCGCGACCGGCTCGCGGGCACAACCCATGCCGACATCCCGTGGATCGCCGTGCCCGAGGGGCAGGACCGCGTGGAATGCGCCGGGCGCGACGAACAGGCCCTCTACCTCAAGGAATACAAGGGCCGCTTCCTGCGCTTCTGCCCCGGCACCCGCGCCTACCACTGCTGCGGCTACCGCATCATCCACATCGGCGAAAACTGCCCCATGGCCTGCTCCTACTGCATCCTCCAGGCCTACTTCCAGGACCGGGTCCTCAAGGTCTGGGCCAATCAGGACGCCCTGTTCCGCGAGCTGGCCGAGGGCTTCGGCGCGGACCGTACCTCCCGCTTCCGGGTGGGCACCGGCGAGTTCACCGACTCCCTGGCCCTGGAGCGCCTGACCGGCTACAGCCGCGACCTGGTCGGCTTCCTGGCCGACTACGACAACGTGGTCCTGGAGCTCAAATCCAAGGTCGTGGACCTCTCCTGGATGGACGCGGCCACGCGCACGGACCGCGTCCTGCCCGCCTGGTCCCTCAACGCCCCGGCCATCAACCAAGGGCAGGAGTTCGACGTCTCCACCCTGGAGGAGCGGCTCACGGCCGCCCGCACCTGCGCCGAGGCCGGGTTCCGCGTCTGCCTGCACTTCGACCCGATCATCCACTTTCCCGGCTGGCGCGAGGGCTACGCCGAGATCATCGACCGCATCTTCGACTACGTGCGGCCGGAGCAGATCGCCTACATGTCCCTGGGCTCCTTCCGCTGCATGCCGCAGCTCACGCCGATCATCGCCGACAACTTCCCGGACGCGGCCTACATCTACAACGAGTTCGTGCCCGGCCTGGACGGCAAGGCGCGGCTGCTCCGCCCCCTGCGCCTGGAGCAGTTCTCGTTCATGGTGGAGAGGCTGCGCCGCCACGGCATGGACGAGCAGCTCTACTTCTGCATGGAGTCCACCGAGGTCTGGAACGAGGTCTTCGGCTTCGCGCCCCAGGACTTCGGCGGGCTGAACCGGCGGCTCATGGACCGCGCCTTCGGGAACTAGCCGCCCCGGCTGATGCAATTCCCCCGTTTTTCCGATAGGGAGGGGGAAAACGACGGAACCGACATGGCCAACGAGACCTACACCCCCACCGACCGCTTCGAGGAGCTGGACCGCATCGACCTGGACGCGGCCTTCGGCGTCCTGGACGTCTATTGCCGCAACCTGCTGCCCGACCTGGAGGCGTGCCTGGTCTTCCTCTCGCGCATCCTGCGCGACACCGGGTCCGGGACGCATCCCCTGACGCAAAAGTGGCTGCCCCGGCTGGTGCGCAAGGCGGCCGCCCTCGGCCCGCTGGACCCGCAGCCCCTGGGCCTGGCCCACCAGCTCACCGGCGACCCGGAGACAGGCGCGCGCCTGGACCGGCTCGGCCGGTTCGAAATGGAGCCATCCCTGCGCGACCTGCGTTCGGTGATGAACGACCCGGACCGGCTGGAGCGCAAGCGGCGCAAGCTCGCCCGGCTCCTCGCGGACAAGCCCGGCCACGTCCCGGCCGCCTCCCTGCTCCTGCAACTGGACCACTTCCAGGGCGTCGCGCGCGGCGACTGGCAGGACGGCTTCACCGTCCCCAAATTCTTCCGCGAGGCCTGGAACCGGCGGCTCTTCCTCCACCTGGCCGGGCTGGGCGAGGCCGAGGCCGCCCTGGCCCTGTGGCGCGAGCTGGCCAAGGGGCCGGTCTGCGAGGTGGAGCTCAACCTGGCCGCCGCCCAGCACGCCCTGCTGGGCGAAACCGGGGCCGCCCTGGACCTCTACCGCCGCTCCC
>NZ_JAQUWN010000020.1:5490-58312 GCF_028692895.1 Pseudodesulfovibrio sp. | reverse complement strand
ACGTGTGCTCTTCCGATCTTTTCGGGAAGCGTGCGCCCATGAGGTATTCCATGGCTTCGGGGTCGATGGTGCCCGAGGCGACGAAGAATTCGAGGCCTGCGACCATGGGGTGGTAGGCGAGGTGGTGGGGCAGGTCATCGCCGGGTGCGTAGAGGTAGCGTTCGGCGGGGACGGCGTGGTCGATTTGGGCCAGTCCTTCGCCGTGCAGGGTGGAGAGGATGGCGTGGTCGAGGATGACGCCTCCGGGCAGGGTGGTCCAGATGTGGTAGCTGCCGAGGGTATCTTCGCCGTTCCGGTGTTTGAGCATGTGCCGGAAGTCGTCGATGGTGGCGGGCAGGAGCATGCGGCCGTCCACGGAGACGTTGCCCATGGTGATGACGGCGTTGGGGATGTGGAATTTCTTGGCGAGCATGTGGAACATGCCGAAGTTGACCGAGAGGACCTGGGCTGCGCGCAGGGGGAAGGGGATGTGCCCGGTTTCCTCCAGGGCGTTGAGGACGGCGCGGTCGATGGGAAAGAGGGTGTCGGGCTGGGTGACGTCGCCGATGTCCCATTGCCGGGTGCGGCTCAGGGCCGCCTGGAATTCCTTGAGGTAGCTCATGGGGGCGGGGGTTATCACGTCGCGGGGGCGGAGGCAATACGGACGGGCCGTCCCCCTCCCGTTGAGGGGGGGCGGCCCAAGTCCGCGTTGCAATGGTGTTAGAAGAGGGCGCTCCAGAGCATCCGGGTGGCCACCAGGAAGAGCAGGATGGCGAAGATGCGCTTGAGCTTGGCCACGGGCAGGGAGTGGGCGAGCTTGGCCCCGTAGGGGGCGGTGAGCACGCTCATGACGATGATGCCCAGGAAGGCCGGGAGGTAGACATAGCCGATGTGCGGGCCGGGGATGCCCTCCACGCCGATGCCGTGGACGATGTAGCCCGCGGTGCCCGCCAGGGCGATGGGCAGGCCCACGGCCGCGGCGGTGCCGATGGCGGTGTGCATGGTCTGGTTGCACCAGGAGAGGAAGGGCACGGTCAGGGTGCCGCCGCCGATGCCGACCAGGGCGGAGAAGACGCCGATGCCGGTGCCCGCGCCGATCATGCCGGGCGAGCCGGGCAGGTCGCGGGACCCTTCGGTCTTCTTGCCGGTCAGCATTTTGGTGGCCACGTAGTAGAGGAAGAGGCCGAAGACGATTTTGAGGACCATGGTGGACAGGATCGAGGCGAGCCAGGCGCCGAGGTAGGTGCCGAGGATGATGCCGGGAGCGAGCCTCCAGAAGGCCTTGTAGTTGATGGCGCCGCGTTTGTGGTGGGCGCGCATGGACGAGATGGACGTGAAGATGATGGTGGCCATGGACGTGCCGAGCGCTATGTGCTGGATGTGCACGTCCGGGAAGTGCTGCATCTCGAAGGCGATGTTGAGCATGGGGACGATGACCAGGCCGCCGCCGATGCCGAGCAGCCCGGCCAGCACGCCTGCGAAGGCGCCGAGGCACATGTAGAGGAGATAGGTGGTGATCATGTTCGTTTCCTGCCCGCCGCGAAAGGCGGGCGGTTTTTTTGTTAGAAGACGACGCGTCCGGTGATGTCGGCGATGGAGCCGCAGCCGGTCAGGACCATGGCGCCCTTGAGCTGGCCCTTGATGGTCCCGAGGTAGGTGGAGACGCCCGTGCGCAGCCCTCCCACGGCGGCCACGGAGATGGGGCGGCCGATGAGCACTGCGTCCGCGCCCAGGGCGATGAGCTTGAGCACGTCGGTGCCGGTGCGCACGCCGCCGTCCACCAGGATGGCGGTCTCGCCCTTGGCCTCGGCGGCCACGGCGGGCAGGACCTCGGCTGTGCCGGGGGTGTGGTCGAGAACTCGGCCGCCGTGGTTGGAGACCACGATGCCGTCGGCTCCGGCCTCCACGGCCAGGCGCGCCTCGTCCGGGGTCATGACGCCCTTGAGGATGAACCTGGCGTTCCAGGAATGAACCTTGGCGATGAGGGCCTTGAGTTCGGCGACCGGCTTGGGCGCGACGGGACGGCCCATCTGCTTGAGGGTGATGAGCCCGGCGGCGTCCACGTCCATGCCGAAGCATGTGCAGCCGGTGGCCCGGGCCTTTTCGAGCTTTTCATCAAGCTCGGCCCCTTCCCAGGGCTTGATGAAGGGGATGCCGCGTCCGTCCGCGTCGGCGATGGCCTTGAAGCCCGCCTCGTGGATGAACGGGGGCACGCCGTCGCCGGTGCAGCCGATGACGCCGCTGTCCTTGCAGCCGCCGACCACGGCGTCGGTGTATTCCTCCTCGCTGATCTTGCCGCCCATGTTGAAGGACACGCCGCCGATGGGCGCGGCCATGACCGGCATGTCCAGGTCGAGGCCCAGGACGTTGGTGGAGGTGTCGGGTTCGGAATTGCCGTGCAGCAGGCGCATGTTCAGCTTCACGGCCGCCAGGGCGGTGACGTTGTTCTGGAACGAGGCGGCCGTGCCCAGGCCGCCCATGCCGGGCACCTCGCCCGCGCATGCCCTGCCGTCGCAAACCTTGCACACGCGGCAGAATCCCTGCATCAGTTTCCGAGCGTTGTCGCGAATGTCCTTCACTGTGATCTCCTTATCCCTTCTTGTTGAAGACGATGGTTGAAACTTCTTCCAAATGTTCGCGCATGGCCTTTTCCGCCTGGAGCACATGCCCGTGCTTCACGGCCTGGACGATGGCCCTGTGGGCGGCCAGCGACGCCTGCTGCCGGGTGGGCGACTGGAGCCCGGCCGAACGGCTCTCGTAGAGTTCGTCGTGCAGGACCCGGACCATGGCCCGCATGACGGAGTTGCCCGAAGCCTCGGCCAGGGTGGCGTGCAGCTCCAGGTCGTGTCGGCTGGTGCTCTCGCCTTTGGCCACGCTTCGTTCCTGGTCGGCCAGGATGGCCTCCATCCGGGTGATGTCGCCGGGCGAGGCGTTGCGCGCCGCCATGCCCGCGATTTCCGGCTCCACGATCTTGCGGATCTCGAAGATTTCCCGTAACTCCGGTTGCCCGCGCAGGATGGCTCCGGCGAAGGTGGCGGCGAAATCCCTGGAGTCCGCCTGGCTGATGAAGGTCCCGGCCCCCTGTCGGCTTTCCACCAGCCCCTGTTCGGCCAGGGAGCGGATGGCTTCGCGCACCGTGTTGCGCGAGACCGAGAACAACTCCGCCAGCCGCCGCTCGGGCGGCAGCTTGTCGCCCACGGCCAGTTCGCCGCGGTCGATCATGTCGCGAATCTGGGCCACGATGTCCTCGTAGACGGATTTTCGGTTGACCGGTTTTATTTCCATTGTCTGCCTCGCTGCGATTGGTTGGACCAATTGACCTGTTAGACCAATCACCCCCAGTGGTCAAGAGGTAATCGCGGGGTGGAAACCGGCGAGGCCCACTTGCGTTTTGCAAAAATTCCCGGCCCGGTGTAGACCAGCCCTATACATTCGGAACAAAAGTGACGATGACATACAAGCAGAGACTGAAAAGCGAAGGCTACGCGCGCTATCGCGGCGCGGTGGACGCCTCGGTGTACGAATATTTCAATTGCGACTGCTCCTGGAAGGCCGAGTGGTACCTGAAGGACGGGCACTACCGGTGCTGCGGGTGCAAGGAGAAGTGTGAGACGCGGGAGCCCGACGGGTTCCAGCTATTCCTCGACCTGAACTAGACGGTGGCGACATGCGAAGCATAGCGAGTCTCATTCTCGGCCTGGCGGCCCTGGTCCTCCTGGCGCAGCCGGCCCCGGCCTCGGACTACATGGACATGGACATCTGCCTGGGCAGGCAGATCGTGGCCCGCGTGCTGTGCAAGCGGCCCGAAAACGTGGACTACGTGGCAAGGGTCCGGGACAACGTCTATCTGTTCACGGTGTTCTACGCCAACCGCAAGGCCCGCTTCTTCGTGGGCGTGTACAAGGACATGATCCGGGTGCAGGGCAAGGACTACCAGACCGCAACCCGCAGCATTCCGTATCATTTCGACAGCGTGTCCAAGTGCGCGGTGGTGGATTATTCCGTGCCCGACTGCCCGAGCTCGGAGCGCATCGTCTGCTGTTCGGAGAAGACCGTGGACGAGAAGATGGACGAGAAGTTCTGGGATCGTCCCATTCCCGAGTTGCTGGAAGAAGACCTGCGCAACGCGCTGGAGGCGGGCAACGCCACCGCGCCCGCCGGGCCGAAGCAGTAGTCCCGGTCAGATTTTCCTGAGCCAGGCCACCAGCCCGATGATTCCCACGGCGGGGTAGAGGGGCCACCAGACCTCCTTCCAGGCGCAAGCCGAGGCCACCGCCGCGAGCACGATCACGTAGGCCCAGGCCTCGACCATGCGGCCGAGGGGGAGCCTCGGGTTGCCCGCGTCGTCGCGGCGGAGAAGGGGGTCGGATGGACGGTCGAGTCCCGCCTGGCTCCCCGCCATGAGCGACGACTGGAGTTTCCGTCCGCACCGCTCGCAGAACCGGCTCGCATCGTCATTTTTTTTCCCGCATCGCGTACAGGTGATCACGTCGTTTTTATTGCCTTTTCCTTTTGCCCGGTCAAGGAAGTCCTTCCGATGGGGTTGACGGGGTGGCGATTCTATGGAAAACACGCCCTGATAATCATTACTCAGATGAGGTCCACCCCCAGATGCAAAAGACCATCCACCTGTACATCAAGCAGACGGAGGCCGTTGACCAGGAGGTCCGCACCACCATCGGCTGCATGTTCCCGGACTTCGATTTTTCCATGTATGCAAAGGTGCTCCGTGAGATCGAGCTCCTTTTTTCCGGGAAAAAGCCGGGATTCGAGGCGTGCGACACGCCCTATCACGACTGGTCGCACACCTTGGGCGTCCTGTTGGCCACGGCCCGGTTGCTGCACGGGGTGCACATGGGGCGGCAGCCCCTTTCGGAGCGCACCGTCTCCCTGTGCTTGTGCGCCGCCCTGTTCCACGACGCGGGCTACATCCGCCGCAGCGACGAGCCGGGGCCGGGCGCCCGGTTCACCGCCAGCCACGTCCAGCGCGGCATCGACCTGTTCGAAGACTATGCGCGGACCGGCGATTTCAGCATGGGCGACTTCATGGACCTGGAATGCATGATCCTGTGCACGGACCCGGCACTGTCGCCGGACACCATCGTCTTTTCCAACCTGGAGACCATGCTGGCGGGCCATGTGCTCGGCACGGCGGACATCCTGGCCCAGATGTCGGACGACATCTACCTGGAGAAGCTGCCGCTGCTCTTCCTGGAGTTCTCCGAGGCGGGCATCACGGAGTTCTCCAGCGAGTACGACCTGTTCATGAAGACTCTGGGCTTCTACTCCTTCATGCGCTCCAAGATGCGCAACCGGCTCTCCAACGTGGCGGCCTCCATGGCCGTCCACTTCCGCGAGCGCCACGGCGTGGGCCGGGATTTATACGCCGAGGCCGTGGACCGGAACATGGAATACCTGGCCGATCTGCTGCAAGAGTATGGCGAACAGTACGCCACGGGGCTGCGGCGCAGGCTCGACCGCCAGGGCCACCCCATCGTCCTCGCGGCCTAGCCGGTCCTCTCCCCGGGCGGGAGAGGGCAACCTCCCGCCGCAAAACAGGGTTTTGCAATGCGTCGGAACTTGGCGTAAGGTGTGGGCCGACCTTCCACCACAGACAAGGACCACGACCCGATGACCCAGTCCGTACCGGCTCCCAGCGGGCCTAAACTCGACCGGGAGCAGCGATTCGCCGCCTACCAGCGGAAGCTGCGCTCCCTCAAGGAGCGGTCCTCCCTGCGAGAGGTCATGGAACGCGAGCTGCTGCTGGAGTTCATCAACGTCAACCACGGCAACATCAACGAATTCCCCCTGCTCAAGGCGCAGCAGAAGACCGTGGTCGACCTGCTCTGCGGCCGCACCGGCCATCCCGGCTACGAATACATCCACAAGCAGATCGGCGGCTTCATCGTCCTGCTGGCCCACTACGAAAAGGCGGCCCGGGTGGGCGACAAGGCGCGGACCGAGGAGCTCCTGTCCGGCCTGACCAACGTCGAGACCCTGCTGCTCAAGTGCGTGCAGGGCATCGTCTTCGCCATGGCGCTCATCACGGACAACTTCGAGGAGATCGTCCTGCGCTACCTGGGCCAGAACGCCCTCAAGGAGTACAGCGCCCTTATCGAGAAGCTGCCGCTGGACCAACGCTTCTGGAAGGCCATGGTGGAGCAGTTCTTCACCAACCGGGTCAAGGAGGCGCACCGGGAAATCCTGGACGGCGGCAAGTTCGACATCTCCAAGGAGCGGAACTTCCTGGTCATCCGCTTCCTGTTCGACGACATCCTGGCCAAGCTCAACCCGACCACCCAGAACATCGAGAAGACGCGCATCCAGAAGGCCTACGTGGCCAGCCGCACGGAGTTCGACAACCGCCGCCGGGCCAAGTTCGTCCAGACCCTGCTCCAGAAGGGGCTCGGCTCCCTGGCCGGGGCGGACGCCATCGCGCCCAAGGAGTTCCAGCAGGCGGCGCGCATCACCTGCATCGACCCGGTGGCCGAGACCTTCGAGAGCCGGTACCAGGAGCGGATGCTTGAGGCGCGGGCCCACAAGGCGGACCCCGCCGCCATGGATCGGCGTGACCCCGAGGAGGCGGAGAAGGAGAACGCCCGGTTCAAGTTCCTCATGGACCAGGTGGTGGCCCTGGGCGTGGGCGCGGCCATCGCCATCGGCATGACCAGCGACCATCTCTATCGGGCGCTGGAGGAGTTCGTGCCCGACCAGATCGCCAACATCGCGCCCCTGGCCAGGGATTTCAGCCTCCCCACCCTGGAGATGCTGCTCTTCTTCCTCATGGAGAACCAGACCATCCAGATCCTCAAGGAGGCCGGGCGCGAGGAGGGCGGCAAGATTCAGGTGCGCAGCGGCCGGGCCCGGCGCGTAGCCGAGGCGGCCGTGGACGCCCTGCCGCACATGACCCGCATCCGCAAGAAGCAGCTCTTCGGCAACGACACCACCCGCGAAGGCACGCTGCTCTTCAAGCCCAAGACCGCCAAGCAGTTGGCCGGGACTCTGAACATGCTCAGCCTGGAGCCGGAGCTGCAGAAGGGGGTCACCGCGCTGTGGAAGGAGGCCATCTTCCGGGTGGACATCATGGTCCTCATCAACCTGGAGCTGGTGGCCCGGTCCACCACCAACCTGACCGCGCGCATTGCCGAGATTCTGGCCAAGTACGGCGTGGCCAAGGGCCGGAAGGCCGAAGCCGGGCCCCCGTCGGCCGCGTCCGCCCAGCCCGCTCCGGAACCCGCGTCCGCCCCGTCCCGGGCGAAGGACGCCCCGGCAGAGTCCTGACGCGTCGGAATTTCGCCGAAAAGAAGCCCCGCGTCCGGTTGGACGCGGGGCTTCTTGGTTTCCTTTCGGTCGGCCGGTCAGCGGCGGAAGACGATGGTCTTGTTGCCGTCCACGATGACCCGGTCCTCCAGGTGCCACTTCACGGCCCGGGCCAGGACGTGGCGTTCTATGTCGCCGCCCAGCCGCTTCAGATCATCCACGGTGTGGCTGTGGGTGACGCGGATGACGTCCTGCTCGATGATCGGGCCCTCGTCCAGTTGCGCGGTGACGTAGTGGGCAGTGGCGCCGATGAGCTTGACGCCGCGCTCGTAGGCCCGGCGGTAGGGATCGGCCCCGACGAAGGCGGGCAGGAAGGAGTGATGGATGTTGATGATCCGGTTGGGGAAGCGGGAGACGAAATCCGAGGTCAGGATCTGCATGTAGCGGGCGAGGACGATGAGGTCGGAATTGCCCTCCATGAGCTCGAACATGCGGTCCTCGGCGTGGACCTTGTCGCGCAGGGACGGCCCCACGGGCACATGGTGGAAGGGTACGCCGAAGTGCTCCACGTCGGCGCGCAGGTCAGGGTGGTTGGAGATGACCATGGACACCTCGGTCTCCAGGTCGCCGCGCTTCGAGCGCCAGAGCAGCTCCATCAGGGCGTGGTCCACCTTGGAGCAGAGGACGACCATCTTCTTGGGCACCCAGACCGGGTTGAGGCTCCAGTCCATGACGAAGCCGTTGGTCACCTCGTCGGTGAACTCCCGGCGCAGCCCCTCCAGGCCCGCCATGTCCAGGCCGGGCAGGTAGAACTCGTTGCGCATGAAGAAGCGGCCGCCCTCGGGATCGGTGGAGTGCTGGTCGGAGTGGATGATGTTGGCGTTCTTGCGGTGCAGGAAGCCGGAGACGGCGGCCACGATGCCGGGCTGGTCCGGGCAGGTGATGAGCAGCCGGACGGTGCTTTCCTTGGAATTGGTCATGATTTGTCTTGCCTGTCTGAAGGGAAAAAGGTTCGCCGGGCGGGGAGTTGCCCGTCCGGCGCAGCCAAGGGCTGTACCGCAAATCGCGGCCGAACAAAAGCCTTTTTCCTCCCGCCCCGCCGCGCAAGCCCGTTGCGCACGGGCACGGTTTCCTATAGGGTCTTTTGCCACACCGAACGGGTGTCGATAAGGAGAACGAATGTCGGAAGCCGCTCTGAAAAAAGTAATGGACCACGCCAGCGCCGGGCTGGCCGCGCGCAAGGCGTTTTTCGACGCCAAGGGGCCGCTGATCGTGGAGATAGCCCGGACCATGGCCGTGTGCCTGGCCAGCGGCGGCAAGGTCATGTTCTGCGGCAATGGCGGCAGCGCGGCGGACAGCCAGCACCTGGCCGCGGAGTTCACCAACCGGTTCAAGCTTGAGCGGCCGCCGCTGCCCGGCCTGGCCCTGACCACCGACACCTCGGCCCTGACCGCCATCGGCAACGACTACAGCTTCGAGGAAGTGTTCTCCAAGCAGCTTCAGGCCCTGGGTCGTCCAGGCGACATCCTGCTCGGGCTGTCCACCTCGGGCGCCAGCGCCAACGTCATCCGGGCCATGCGCGAGGCGCGCCGGGCCGACATCGTCACCGTGGGCTTCTCCGGCCAGACCGGCGGCGAGATGGCCACCGTGTCCGACTTCCTGGTCACCGTGCCCTCGTCCGACACCCCGGTCATCCAGGAAATCCACATCGCGGCCGGGCACATGCTCTGCCACCTGGTGGACCATTTCCTGTTCGAGGCCGTGTCCGAACTGACCCCCTTCCTGCCGCAGGACGCGTAGCGGCGGGAAGCGACACCACGCCCCGTCCGGCCCGGGCCGGGAGGGGCGTTTCCCTTGCCAGCCGCCGCACCTTCCTCTCACGGGCTTGACCCCTGGGCGGGAAATGGTATGGAGGGGCGCGCCCGGCGCGAATTTCGTTTCGGAGGAACCCGTGACCGACCAACCATCAACCCTGAAGCAACTGCTGGAAGGCTCGGTGGCCGCCCATGCCGACCGCGTGGCCCTGAGCTTCGTGGGCGGCCAGCCCATCACCTACGCCCGTTTTCTGGAAATGGTCCGCGACGTGGCCACCCTCATGTGCGGGCACGGCGTCCGGCCGGGCGACAAGGTGGCCATCATCGGCGAGAACATGCCCCACTGGGCGGTGACCTATTTCGCCGTCACCTCCATGGGGGCCATCGCAGTGCCCATCCTGCAGGAATTCCACGCCAGCGCCGTGCTCCACATCCTGCGCCACTCCGAGGCCAAGCTGGCCGTGGCCTCCAACCGCTACATGGAGAAGGTCGAGGGCGAGGGGCTGCCCCACCTGAAGACCGTCATGGTCATGGACGACTTCTCCATCGTCAACGAGGACGCGCCCAAGACCAGCTTCGACGAAGCCCTTGAGGCCGCTCGCGAGCGGTTCGAGCACTTCAGCGAGTCGGCCAAGAAGCTCATCGACAGCAAGGTGGGGCGGGCCCTGGACGAACTGAACGACCGCTTCGGCCAGACCATCAGCGGCAAGCTGGACAAGCTGGGCGAGTCCATGGGCGAGCGGATCGACAAGCTGAGCGGGTCCATGGGCGAGCGGCTCGACAAGCTGAGCGAGTCCATGGGCGAACGGTTCGACAGGCTGAGCAGCCGCTTCGCCAAGCCGGACGGGAAGAAGGAAAAGGAATTTCAGCTCACTTCGGACAGCGTCGCCGTGATCCTCTACACCTCGGGCACCACGGGCCATTCCAAGGGCGTGGTCCTGACCCACGGCAACCTGGTCTCCAACGCGGTATCGGGCGTGCGCACCATCCCGGTCTTAGCCACCGACCGCTTCCTGTCCGTGCTCCCCATGTCCCACACCTACGAGTGCACCGTGGGGCTCATCATTCCGATCATGTGCGGCTCGTCCGTCTCTTTCCTGCAAAAGCCGCCCACGCCCAAGAGCCTGCTGCCCGCCATGGAGCGGGTCAGGCCCACGGTCATGAACGTGGTGCCGCTCATCATCGAGAAAATTTACAAGAAGCGCATCAAGCCCAAGCTGGACGCCAAAGGCATCGTCGGCGCGGTGCTCAAGCTGGGCCCGGCCCGGCGCAAGGCGTCGCGCATCGCCGGCAGGAAGCTCATGGAGGCCTTTGGCGGCGAGATACGCTGCCTGTGCATCGGCGGGGCGGCCATCTCGCCCGAGGTGGAGTCCTTCCTGGCCGATTCCGGCGTGCCCTACGCCATCGGCTACGGCATGACCGAAGCGGCGCCGCTGCTCGCCGGGGTCAGCCAGGACCGCCAGCGGTTCCGGGCCATCGGCCCGCCCGTGCCCGGCGTGGAGCTGATGATCGCCGACCCCGACCCGGCGACGGGCGAAGGCGAGATTCTGGCCAAGGGGCCGAACATCATGCGCGAATACTACAAGGCGCCCAAGGACACGGAGGCGACCTTCACCGAGGACGGCTGGCTTCGCACCGGCGATCTCGGCGTGTTCGACGACGACGGCTTCCTCTACATCAAGGGGAGGCTCAAGAACGTCATCATCGGTCCCAGCGGGGAGAACATCTATCCCGAGGAGATCGAGTCCATCATCAACGAGCACGCCTACGTGGGAGAATCCCTGGTCTACGAGGCCGAGGGCCAGGTCTGCGCCCGCATCCATCTCAACTACGACGCCCTGGACGAGGCCTTCGGGGTCAACGGAATGATCGAGTCCGACGTGCGCAAGAAGGTCGAGGCCGTGCTGGAGGAGGTGCGCAAGGAAGTCAACGCCAAGGTCTCCTCCTTCGCCAGGGTGGCCCGCGTGCGCGAGCAGGTTGAGCCCTTCGACAAGACGCCCACCCACAAGATCAAGCGATTCGTCTATCTGGACAATTAGTCCGGCGGACAGAGGAAAAAACAGAGGCGCGCTCCGGGGAGCGCGCCTTTTTCGTTACTTCTTCACGTCGGCCGCTATGCGCATGCGCAGGATCTTGTCCGGCGGGTAGGGCACCTGGCCCGACTGGCCCGCGCCCTTCTTGATCTTGTCCACGAACTGCATGCCGCTGACGACGCGGCCCCAGACCGTGTACTTGCCGTCCAGGAACGGGGCGGCGTCGAAGCAGATGAAGAACTGGCTGTCCGCGCTGTCCGGGTCCTGGGCGCGGGCCATGCCGCAGGTGCCGCGCTTGAAGGGCACGTTGCTGAACTCGGCCGGGATGTTCTTGCCCGAGCCGCCGCGTCCGGTGCCCTCGGGGTCGCCGCCCTGGGCCATGAAGCCGGGGATGACGCGGTGGAAGTAGAGGCCGTCGTAGAAGCCCGTCCGCACCAGTTCCTTGATGCGGGCCACATGCTTCGGCGCGACTTCGGGCAGCAGCATGATGGCGACCTGCCCGTCCTTGAGGTCCATGAGCAGAATGTTGTCCAGGTCGGCCGCCCGGCTCGGCAGGGCGGTGAGCACGAGCACGGCCAGGGTGGCGAGCAGGGTCTTGAGCAGCGATTTCATGGGGTGTCCTATGGTTGTTTGAGGAGTTTGCGCGGCCCGTCCTGGGCCACGTCGTTGAGGAGCCGCAGGTGCAGCGGCAGGCATTTGCTCAGGCAGTATCGGTCCAGCACGGTCCGGCGCGCGTTTTGCCGCAGCCCGGCCAGCCTGTCCTGGTGCTTGAGGGCGTAGATGACGCTCCCGGCGATCTTCCGCGGGTCGTGGAAGTCGGTCAGCAGGCCGTTCTCCTTGTGGACCAGAACCTCGCGGACGGGGTCGGTGTTGGAGCCGACCAGCAGGCAGCCGCAGGACATGGCCTCCAGGAAGGACCAGGAGAGGACGAAGGGCCAGGTCAGGTAGACGTGGACAGAGGAGGCGAGGAGCACCTCCTTGTATTTGCCGTAGGGCAGCGCGCCGCAGAAATGGACGCGCTTCTCGTCCACCTTGGTCCGTTCGACGGCCTGCTGCTTGTAGCTCTGCCCGTCCGGCAGCTTCTGGCTGTAGCAGACGCGGTCGTCGCCCACGATGAGGACGTGGCAGTCCGGCCGCTCGGCCAGGATGGCGGGCAGGGCGTCGTAGAACTGGGGGAAGCCCCGGTAGGGCTCCAGCCCGCGTGAGCAGTAGGTGACCAGCTCCTTGGCCCCGGTCAGGTCCACGCCCGGGATGTCGAGCTTGTCCAGGGGCGGGAGCCCCTCGCCGTACGGGGCGAAATAGCGGGTGTTGATGCCGTCGTGGGCCTGGACGATCTTGGACTGGAACTCCACCGGGAACTGGGAGCGCTGCCAGTTGGTGGGCGAGAGGCCCGCCCGGCAGGAGACCAGGTCGTGCAGGATGGCGGTGTTGCGCAGGCGGAGCAGGGAGTTGTCGAATTCGCTCTTCTCCCGTTTGTCGAAGGTCGCCTCGCGTCCCCTGGCGTTGTAGTACCACTCGAAGTAGCCGATGAACGGCGTGTCCGGGTAGACCTCCTGCAGAAACAGGGTCTGGCCCCAGCCGGAGTGGCCGAGGATGACGTCGGGCACGAACCCCTTCTTCTTGAGGGCGACGAGGGCCCGGAGCAGACCGACGCCGTGGCGGGTGGCCTCGTCGAAGGTGCGGCCGGGGCCGTAGTCGTTCTCGCTCCGCTGGCCGTCCGGGGTGAAGATCAGCTTGTCCACGCCGGGAATGACCCATTCCTTGCGCGGGTTCTTGGTGGCGAAGACCACCTTGTTGCCGGGCGAGCGGCCGAGATATTCGCAGACGTGGCGAAACTGGGCGGGGAAGTTGTTGTGGGTGACGAGCAGTCGCATGGCGGTTCCGTGCAGCGGGCTGACCGGCGGCTCACTGGCCCGCCGGAGTTGTTCGATACCCGGATTTGATAACCGCCGCCGACGGATTGCGCAACCGTTACGAGGACGAAGCCCGGTCCGGGGCAGGCTTGCCCGCCTTCTTGTGCAGGCAGCGCTTGATGTAGTCCTGGAGTTCCGCCCGGTCCAGGGGCTTGGCCATGAAGAGGGTGGCGCCCAGCTTGAGCAGTTCGGATATCTCGCCGAGGCCCACCACCGCCGACATGATGATGATCGGGAAATTCGTGAACTGCTGGTCGCCCCGCAGGGTCTGGATGAGCTGCTGGCCGTCCATCTCGGGCATCATGATGTCCGTGATGAGCAGGTCGAAGTCGTTGCAGGCGGTCAGGGCCTCGTAGGCGTGCTTGCCGTGCGGGCTGACAAATGCCGTGTGACCCAGTTCCTCCACGATCTTGGAGGCCAGTTTCTGCGATATCCGGTCATCTTCGGCAATGAGTATCTTGGCCATCGGCGTTCCCTTCCGTTGCGGGTGGAGTTCTGTGCGGTGACGTCCCGGCGGCGGCGGAGCGGCGGGGGCATCGACGGATGCCTATACTCCTACCATGGAGACGGGAGGACTGGCACTTATAATTTGCGGAAGGGGGGAGGGGCGTGCCCGCCCGGAAGGGCGGGCACGAAAATTAGGAATCGTGAGGCGTTACATTTTTTCAACGCGCATGGCGTCGCCGAAATCACAGGTCAGCCTGTAGTTGCCCTGCGCGGTCTCGACCACGAACTCGTTGCCGGGGAACAGGGTGCAGGCGGGCTCGAACCCGTCGTTGACCATGATGTTCTTGGCTTCGCCGTTGGACTCGAACCGGACGGTGGTGCCGTCGGCCAGGGTGACCATTTCGCCGTGATGAACGTCTACCGGAAGATCGGCTTCAGTGAACTGGGACATGTTTTTTCCTCCTGCTAATCGTGTGACAAGAATCCCCCATGCGTCCTCCCTTACACCTTCGAGAAAAAAAATGATAGCCAAATCAGGGGACAAACCCGCTTTGCCGGGGTGGTGGAGCGGGCCCAAGTCGTGTATGGAAATCCGAGGAGACGCGCCGATGAACGGGACCATCCTCATCGTCGAGAACGACGACGCCATACGCGCCCTGGTGGGCGACATCCTGGCCAACCGTGGCTACCTGACCCTGACCGCGTCCAGCGTGGCCGAGGGCGTGGCCCGCGCGCGGGAGGCGTCGCCTGAACTGGTCTTCGCCGCTCCGGAGCTGGCGGACGGAACGGCCTCGGACCTGATGCGCCGCCTGGACCGGGGCGGGGCCCGGGCGCTCCTGCTGCTCGTCGTGGCGGCCGGGCTGGACGACCCCGGCCGGGCCGTGCGCGCCATGGACGCCTTCTCCTACCTTACCGTGCCGGTGGACCGCCGCCGGCTGGAATTTCTCGTCACCCAGGGGCTGGCCCTGCGGCCCCGGCTGATCGGGCCGGGCGGCC
The DNA here is from genome assembly GCF_028692895.1 of Pseudodesulfovibrio sp. Classification (GTDB taxonomy): domain Bacteria; phylum Desulfobacterota; class Desulfovibrionia; order Desulfovibrionales; family Desulfovibrionaceae; genus Pseudodesulfovibrio. The sequence goes on along the minus strand of NZ_JAQUWN010000020.1, from coordinate 43,870 downwards.
CGGCGTGCGCCGACCGGGCGGACAACCCGGCCGGCGCGGACGACGGCCGCCTGGACGCCGTGCTGGAGGCCGGGGAGGACGTCCTGCTCCTGCTCGACGCGCAGGGCGTGGTCATCCGAGCCAACCGCGCCGCCGCCCGCCTGTTCGGCCTCGCTCAGGAGACCCTGGCTGGCCGTCTTTACGCCGAGCTCTTCCCGGAGTCGTCGGGCGAGGTCCGCGCCCAGGTGGAGGCCGTGCGCGCGGAGGGGAAGGCCCGGCGCATGGAGCTCTCGCCGGGCGGCGTCCCCTGCGAGGCGGCGGTCAGCCCGGTCACCGCCGAAGGGCGGCTGTCCGGCCTGGTCGCGTCCCTGCGCGACGTCTCGGCCCGGCGGCGGATCGAGACGGACCTGGCCGAGAGCGAGAAGCGCTACCGCAGCATCCACCAGGCGGCCAGCGCGGCCATCCTCATGATCGACCGCAACGACGGCTCCATCCTGGACTGCAACGACTCTGCCCGGCGGCTCTACGGCTATTCGCCCGAGGAGATGCTGCGGCTTAACGTGGCCGACCTTTCCGACGAGCCGGACCGGGCCATGGCGGCCCTGCGCGCCGGGCTGGAGCGGCGTCCTCTGGCCCATCACCGGCGCAGGAACGGCCAGGTTTTCCCCGTCGAGGTTTCCATGGGCCACTACCGGCACGAGGGCCGGGAGGTGTGCACCGCCATCATCCAGGACCTCTCCCATCGCAAGGCGGTGGAGGAGGCCCTGCGCGAGGGCGCGCGGCTCTACCGGGCCGTGGTCGAGGACCAGACCGAGCTGATCTGCCGCTATACCCCGGAGGGGGAGCTGACCTTCGTCAACAGCGCCTACGCGCGGTTTTTCGGCGTGGACGAGGACGAGGTCCTGGGTCGAAAGTCCTTTCCCAAGCTGGCCGAGGACGAGCGGAGGGACGTGCGGGCCTGGCTCAAGATAGCCGGGGCGGACCGGCCGGTCTTCGACCGGGAGCAGCGCGTCCGCCGGGGCGACGGCCGGGAACGCTGGATTCTCTGGACCCACCGGGCCATCCTGGACCCGCGCGGCGACTTGCTGGAAATCCAGGCCGTGGGCCGCGACATCACCGAGCGGCGCGATGCCGAGCAGGCCCTGCTGCGCGCCACGGCGGAAAAGGAGCGCTACCGGCTCAACCTCGAAGCCACCTTCCGCTCCATCCCGGACGCCATCCTCACCGTGGACAGCAAGTGCCGGATCATCGCCACCAACAGCGCGGCCGGGAGCCTGCTCGGCGTGGACCAGGGGGAGGACGACCGCAAGCCCCTGGAGGACCTGCTCTCCGCCAGGGGCAACAACCCCTGCGTCAGCGTGGTCAAGCAGGTCCTGCGGACGCACAAGTCCGTGCACGGCTACGAGACCGAACTGGACGTGCCCGCCGTGGGCGTGCGCATGGTGGAGCTGAACTGCACGCCGCTCATCGACCAGGAGCAGCGGCACACCGGCGCGGTCCTGGTGGTGCGCGACGTCTCCCGCATCGTGGACCTGGAGAAGCGGCTGCACGAACGCCACGGCTTCCGTGGCATCATCGGCCGCAGCACGGCCATGCAGGAGATATACAAGCTGCTGGAGCAGCTTTCCTCCCTGGATTCCATCGTGCTCATCCTCGGCGAGTCCGGCACCGGCAAGGAGCTGGTGGCCGACGCCCTTCATTACGGCGGATCAAGGGGGGGCAACCCCCTGGTCAAGGTCAACTGCTCGGCCCTGTCCGAGAGCCTGCTGGAGAGCGAACTCTTCGGCCACGTGCGCGGCGCGTTCACCGGCGCTGTGCGCGACAAGGTCGGGCGCATCCAGGCGGCCCAGGGCGGCACCCTGTTCCTGGACGAGATCGGCGACATTTCCCCGCTCCTCCAGCTCAAGCTCCTGCGCTTCCTGGAGCAGAAGGAGTACGAGCGGGTGGGCGAGTCCCAGACCCGCACGGCCGACGTGCGGATCATCGCGGCCACCAACGTGAATCTGTTGGAAGCCGTCCGGGCGGGCACCTTCCGCGAGGACCTCTACTACCGGCTCAACGTCATGCCGGTCCGACTGCCGCCCCTGCGCGACCGCCAGGCCGACATCCCCCTGCTGGCGGAGCACTTTCTGGAACTGTTCTCGAACCAGTTCAACAAGCGGCTCTCCCGTCTGTCGGATGAGGTCATGGACCTGTTCATGGCCTACCCCTGGCCGGGCAACATCCGCGAGCTGCGCCACATCCTGGAGCACGCCTGCATCCTTTCGCCGGGCGGGGAAATCGTCCTGCGCCACGTCCGGGCCGATCTCGTGGAGCAGATGCGCACCTGCCGGGCCGAGCCCCGTCCCGCGGCCCCGCCCGCGGCTCCGGGCCCAGCCCAGGCGCGGCGGACGGACCGGGAGGCCGTGGTCGAGGTCCTGGAGCGTTGCGCGGGCAACAAGGCCCGCGCGGCCCGAATGCTCGGCATCCACCGGGCGACCCTCTACCGCAAGCTGGCCGCCTGGGGCATGGACTGACCTGACGCGGAACCCTCCGCCATTGCGGAAAATTATAATCGTTCTAATGCAGCAAAATGATGCATCGGCCGTCCGCAGTTGCTAGGGTGACCCATGCGCGATGAATCATGGCACGCTGGCCGGGGCACGGTCCCTGGCTTCGGGGGAGAAGGCATGCTGAAGGTGCTGGAGCCGCAGGCGTTCGAGGTGGAGCTGCAAAGCGACGATGTCCCGTTGCTCGTGGCCTTCCTCAAACGCAACGAGCGATTCCGGGGCCAGTACAGCGCCCTGGACGAGGCGTCGGTCCGCTTTGGGGCTCGGCTGCGTTGTTTTCTCTACGATACCGACTACCTGGACATGGAGCTCAACCGGTTCCAGGTCAAGGGAACGCCCACCTTTCTGCTTTTCTCGGACGGCCGCGAGGTGGACCGCCTCATCGGCGAGTCCGACCGCGAGACCTTGGAGGACTTCATCCGCGACGCCCTCGACCGGAAGTGATTCCGGCCCATCCCGACCGATTTTCACGACAAGCGGCGCGGGACGCCTCCGGTCATCGGAGGCGTCCCCGATGGTCATGCCGTCCGCGGCACGCCTCATGGACGACCGAGCCGCGTCGTCGGCGATAGGGCGTCGTGGCCTTCGCGTCCCGGACCTCCGACGCAGGCAAGGCGCCTCGCCGGAAAAGACGTAGTGTTCAGTCGAACGGCCGGGTCGGCCCCCTGGGCCGGCTCGGCGTCGCCGATGAGCCTGCTCCCGACGTTGCTGCCGACCTCGGTGACGATTCCCTCGTCCTTGTAGACCGGCGCGCCTTCGGTAGTTGTCGTTGAGATGCACCGTTAACGGCCCGGACGGAGCCCGAATGGGAGATGCCGCCGCCAATCTGCATCCTCAGTGTGGCGCCAGACATGTCTGAACCTTCTGCAAATTGGTGAAACGATCATCTGTCGCAATTTAGAAATAGACCCTCCTTGACAAATGGCGAGATGATGCATTGGGAAATAACGTTCGCAGCGTCATGTTAAAATTGCCTGTGAAAACAGCTTCAATGCATGATAGATTCCATACCAGTATGGTATGAAATAGTAAAACCGTGTTCTGGAGCACTTTTTCGGACGGTATACGTCCGTTCCGGGGGTGCCTGACCGGCTTCGGCAGGCATTTTTTGTTGGTATAGTTGATGATTGGGCTTGACTTTATTTGTGTGGACTGTGCACAACAGATCGTATTGTTTGGCTGCGAGCCTGTCCGGGCTTCGGGGTGGAGAACGCGTGAGAGATCTCGACCACGGCCCGGGAAACCGACGGGCAACTGGCTGAAAACAATGCGGAATTGAGGCCACGAACGCTGGTAGGAAAGGAGCGCCTCCCTGTCGGATGACGACCAGGGGGGTGCGTGTTCGCTCCCAGATGATTCAGAAAACGGGAACGGAAGCCGTTGTTCATGGAACGGAAGCCGTTCGGCAGACGGCCCGCGCCAGCGGGTGCATGGACCGCGGTCTTCGCGGCGTCAAAACAACAGGGGGTGCTATGGGAATATCGAAATGGGATTGGGAGACCGGCCAGAAAACGGTCGTTGAATCCCTCTCCCCGATCGAAGGACATGGATGGCAGGAGGAGCCGTACGTTTCGCCCGACGGCGAAACCGTGGCCGCTATCGTCCAGGTTGATGAAGGCGTGTTTTCCGTACGGACCAACGACACGGTCTGGGAAAACACCTTCGACAAGATCTGGGGACTCAAATTTTCGCCTGACGGCCGGCTGACCGCTATCTGTCAGCAGGACATGGAGTGGGTGCTGGTCGTGGACGGCGAGCCGATGGGCGAGACCACCGACTACATCTGGGAAACCAAGTTCAGCGAGGACGGCTCCGTCATCGCCACCATGTACAAGGGCATGGAGCGATACGGCGTCTGCGTCGACGGCGAACCGTGGGAAGAACTCTTCGAGAACGTCAACCAGTACACCCTCTCCGCCGACGGCGCGCACGCCGCGGGCGTGGCGCAGGTGCAGAGCCTGGGCCAGGCGGACATCGAAGGATTCAAGAAGGGCATCTACACCGTGGTCGTTGACGGCGTGCGGTGGCCGAACAAATACCTCAACGTCTGGGGGCCGGCCTTCGACGCCACCGGCGAGCACGTGGCAGCCCAGGTGCGCCCCTCCGTGCACGCCTACACCATCGCCGTGGACGACAAGCCCTGGGCCGCCACCTACGGCCAGGTCTGGGAGCCCATCTTCCATCCCAAGGACGGCTCCGTGGTCGCCCCGGTCCGCGTGGCGGGCAAGTGGGGCGTGGCCAAGGACGGCAACATCCTCTGGGAACCGCGCTACGCCCAGTGCCTCTACCTGCAGTACGGCAAGCCGGGCAACAAGCTTTGGGCCGTGGTCGCTCCCTCCTACGGCGAGTTCACCGTGGCCTGCGACAACGCGGCCTGGGACGTGACCTTCCCGGTCGTCACCGACCTGGTGGTCAGCCCCGACGGCACCCGGGCCGCCGCCATCGGCAACGAGGACAACACCAACTTCCGGATCGTGGTCGACGGCAAGGCCTGGGACGGCGTCTACGACATGGCCTGGCCCGCCACCTTCTGTCCCGGCGGCAAGAACGTCGCCGCCATGGTCGAGAAGGACGGCAAGCGGATCATCCTGGTCAACGGCAAGCCCTTCGAGCGTTCCTTCGACATGGCCTGGCCCCCGATCTTCAGCGAGGACGGCGCCAAGGTGCTCATCCGGGCCATCGAAAACAACAGCTACGTCCGCATCGTCGCCGACGTGGCCCGGTTCTAGGAGGTCGCGCCATGACTGAATTCTACGTTTTCGTCAGCGGCCCCCTGGCCTGGATCGCCTGGGGTTTCTTCATCATCGGCTCCATCTACCGGCTGGTGTCCATGTACGCCCTGGCCAAGGCCAAGGACGGTTCGTCGCTCGCGTACATGAGCCTGCCCTACAGCCTGCGCTCCATCCTCAACTGGCTCATTCCCTTCAACACCATGGGGTGGAAGTCCGACCCGCTGATGACGGTCGCGACCTTCCTCTTCCACATCGGCTTCCTGCTGGTGGCCGTGTTCCTCGGCGCCCACGCGGTGCTTTGGGACACCGCGTTCGGGATTTCCATCCCGAGCCTGCCCGGCGGGTTCGGCGACGCCGTGAGCTTCGTGGTCATCGCCGCCTGCGCGGTCTTCGCCTACCGCCGCCTTGCGCTGCCCCACGTCAAGGGCGTCACCCGTCCCAAGGACTGGTTCTCCCTGATCCTGGTGGCCCTGCCGTTCGTCACCGGCGTGCTCGCCTACCATCAGGTGGGCCCTGTCCTGCTGATGACCACGCTGCACGTACTGGCGGGAGAACTCCTGCTCGCCCTGATTCCGTTCACCCGGCTCAGCCACGCGCTGTTCGCCCTGCTCACCAGGTCCTACATGGGTTCGGAATTCGGCGCGGTGCGTCACGCCAAGGACTGGTAGCCCCATCTAAAACAGAAAGCGAGGATAAGAATAATGAGTCGGATAGCTGACAGAAAAGTTGCTGATCCCGGCCTTGCGAACGGGGTGGCCAGCCTTACTCCCGAGAAGATCGAGAAGGTGGTCAACCAGGTTCTCAAGGGTGAGACCGGGGCCAAGCTCAAAGTATATCAGGAGACGTGCATGCGTTGCGGCCTCTGTTCGCAGGGCTGTCACTTCTACATGTCCCATGATTTCGACCCCAGTTACTCTCCGGTCAACAAGGCCACGGAGACCATGTACGAGCTGATGAACAAGAAGGGAAAGGTCACTCCCGATCAGATTTATCTGATGGCGCAGATGGCCTTCACCGAATGCAACCTCTGCAAGCGGTGCGCCCACTACTGTCCCATCGGCATCGACACCGGGTACATCATGTCCATGGTGCGCCGCATCTGCTACATGCTGGACGTCGTCCCGCAGTACATTCGCGACACCTCCCACTCCCACGCCTCGACCATGAACCAGATGTGGGTCAAGGACGACGAGTGGATCGACTCCCTCCAGTGGCAGGAGGACGAGGCCCGGGACGAGTTCCCCGACCTGCGCATCCCCCTCGACAAGGAAGGGGCCGACGTCTACTACTCGGTCATCGCCCCGGAACCCAAGTTCCGGACCCAGCTCATCTACCAGGCCGCGGCCATCATGCACGCGGCGGGCGTGGACTACACCATGCCCTCCGAGCCCGGCTGGGACAACTCGGACATGTGCATGTTCGTGGGTGACTACGAAAACATGGGCCGCCTCAAGCGCGCCCACTTCGAGTCCGCGCAGAAGCTCAGGGTCAAGCGCATCGTCATGGGCGAGTGCGGCCACGCCTTCCGTTCGGTCTACGACATGGGCAACCGCTGGCTCGGCTACAAGAACAGCCCGGTGCCCATCGTCCACGCCATCGAGTTCTACTGGGAGCTGATCCAGCAGGGCAAGATCAAGATCACGCACAAGTACGAGAAGCCGGTCACCATCCAGGACCCGTGCAACGTCATGCGCGGGCGCGGTCTCATGGACAAGCTGCGCGAGGTCGTCCACTTCCTGTGCGAGGAAGTGGTGGAAATGATCCCCAACCGCGAACACAACTACTGCTGCTGCGCGGGCGGCGGCGTCATCAACTGCGGGCCGCCGTTCAAGAACACCCGCATGGAAGGCAACCGGATCAAGGCCGAACAGCTCAAGGCCACCGGCGTGCACGACGTGGTCATCCCGTGTCACAACTGCCACGGCGGCCTGGAAGACATCATCGGCTACTATGATCTCGGGATGCACGGAAAGTTCATCGGCGACATCATTTACGAGCTGATGGAAAAACCGGAACTCTAGGAGGAGGACGCCATGCACAGGAAGAACATCGTCAAGCTCGCGGCCTCCATGCTGACCATCCTCGCGTTGGTCGCCTTTTACATGGTTCCGGTCGCCATGTCGCAGGACGACATGACCCAGGTCCCCGCCGACGCCTTCGGCACCCTTGAGCGCCCCCGGGTGGCATTCGCCCACGACGCGCACAACGAGAAGGCCGGCATCGAGGAATGCGTGGTCTGCCACCATGGCAAGACCGAGGACGGCAAGATGGACAAGGAAAACTCCTCCGAGGGCGATCCCTGCTCCTCCTGCCACGCGGTGAAGCCCACCGACGGGGCCACCCCGCTGATGCGGGCCTACCACCGTCAGTGCATCACCTGCCACGAGGCCAAGGGCGCGGGCCCGGTGGCCTGCGGCCAGTGCCACGCCAAGTAGCTCCCCGGAGCATTATCGTAAAAATGGGCGGCCGCCGGATCTTCCGGCGGCCGCCTTGTTTTTTGGTTCCGGCCGGTCGGTTCTCATTGACTCCACCCAGTCATTCCCCCATCCTGTGACACCGGGAGAACAGCAATGGCCTACATGCAATGGAGCGAAGCGCTATCCATAGGGATCGAGGAGCTGGACCGAGAGCACGAGCGTCTGGTGGACCTGCTCAACGAGGCGTACGCGGTCATCGAGCGGGGCGCTTCGACGGAAGCGGGCCTGTCCCTGCTCGACGGCATGGCGGCCTATGCCGCCACGCACTTCGCCACCGAGGAGAGGCTCATGGAGGCGTTCGAGCATCCCGGCAGGGAAGTCCATCGCCGTCAGCATGAATTTTTCCTGATAAAGGTCAGGACCAAGCGCGCGGCGTTGTCCGCTGACGCCGGAGCCCCCTGGCGGGAGGACCTTTTCCGGTTCCTTTCCGACTGGCTGGCGGCCCATATCCTGGGCGAGGACCGACTGCTGGGGGATTACTTGCGGGGCCGGGGTATGCGCTAGGCTGGCGGCGCGCCGGTTTCGCCGGGAGTGCCCCCGGACACGGCGTCCGGGGCCTTCTGCTTTTCGGATGATGGCGGAGGGGGCGGTGGCTCCCGGCGAGTTCCCAGCCCCCGGCGGTCAAGAAAAAGGGACTCGGGCATAATGCCGAAGTCCCTGTTTTTTCCTGGTGGAGACGAAGAGATTTGAACTCTCGACCCCTGCCTTGCGAAGGCAGTGCTCTCCCAGCTGAGCTACGTCCCCGTGGGTGAAGAGGGAGATAGCCCTTTTTGCTTCCTTCGACAAGTGTTTTCAGCACCCTCGGGTGCAATCCGTGCGATCAGGGCAGAGCCAGGGCGGTCAGCAGCGCCGCCACTCGGGTGGCGTAGGTGTGCTCGCGCAGGATCAGCTCGCGCCAGAGGCTGCGCAGCTCGCGTTTTTCGGGCGATTCCGCGCGATAGCGTTCGAAGAGCGGGCGGATGTCGTCCGGCCGGGCGAAGGCGATGGGGTCGGTCAGCTCCCGCGGAAAAATGTCGAGGCCCGCGTGGGCGTCCGTGAGCAGGAAGCCGCCCGCGCACCAGACGTCGAAGTGGCGCTGGGTCAGGCCGCCGGGGAGCTGCATGCCCGTGACGTTGAGCACGGCCGAGGCTCGGCGGTAGATGGCGGGCAGGTGGGCGTAGTAGTCCACCACCGGGCGCAGGTCCGCGTTTTCGATGTCCCGCCAGCCGTCGTCGCCGAAGATGGTCAGCGGCCCGGCCGCAGCGAGGCAGGCGCGCTTCCAGGCCAACCCGCTGGACTCCGCGCCCGCCGCGATCCGCCGCACCTCGTTGCCGGGCCAGAGCGGGGCGATGCCCAGCCGGTCGCGCCACCAGAAATAATCGCGCCGGACGGTGGTCCCGGCCGGGGCGGCGTCATCGGCCAGGGCCAGGCCAGCGAAGAATTTCTCGCGGTCCGGGAAGGCTGAGCGGCCAACGAAGACCAGCCGGTCCTCCAGGCCGTGACCGTGTTCGGGCAAAGTGCCGTCCGCGAAGAGTTCCGGGCAGGCGGCCAGGGGCAGGTGATGGGCGTGGGCCGCGCCGTTTTCCCGGAGCGGGCCGAGGAAGGTGTGGTCCGTGACGAACAGCGGCAGCTCGCGCCAGTAGGCGGACTTGACCGAGGGCAGCAGGTTGAACGGGTTGTCCACCAGCCAGGCCGCCACCCTGGTCCCGGCCTCGCGCAGCAGGGCGAAGCCCAGGCCGAAGGGGTCGAGCCCCTTGAGGTTCACGGAGAGGAAGAGGTCCGGCGCGCCGTCCCGGAGCAGCCGGGGCAGGGCCTCGCCGGGGTGTTTGCCCAGGGATTCGTGGTCCTGGAAGCGGACGGTCCAGCCCTCGGCCCGGAAGGCCAGTGCCAGCTCGCGGCCAAGGAGGTCCGCCTTTCCCGAGGGCAGCCAGACGGTGCGGCCAAGCGGCTTGCGTCGGCCGCCGACCGCCAGTCGGGCCGTGAGGGGCGCGAAAAAGGAGGGGAAGGCCCGCTGGGCCGGGAGGTAGCGGGCCACGCTGGCCGAGGCCGCGAGGGAGCCCGAGACCGCCTCCGGGTCGAGCCGGGAGAAGCGGGAAGGCACCCGGTCCGCCCAGCCGTCCACCTGGGCGGCGAAGGCCGGGCACTCGACGAATCGGACTTCGTCCGTCGGCGAAAGGTCAAACCATTCCGGCAGGTTCTCCGGCTCCGGGCCGAGACCCAGGAAGACCGTTGGCGTCCCGGCCGCGCGCGGGCGGCCGACCCACTCGAACCGGGCGGGATCGGCGGGCATGGACTTTGACAGGCCCAGTTCGTCGGTTATGGTGGCGTGGCGCGGTCGGTTCACGGCTGTGCTTGGCTTTTTCGGCGGATTCGGCTAGGAATCGCTCCACGCCGATCAGGGAGCGTTCGCCAGATGAAACAATATCAGGACAAATACTTCAAAAGGGCCAAAAAGGAAAACTACGCCGCGCGCTCCGTCTACAAGCTCAAGGAGATGGACCAGCGGTTTTCCCTGTTTGCGCCCGGCCAGACCGTGCTCGACCTGGGCGCGGCCCCCGGCTCCTGGACCCAGTTCGCGGGGGAGCGCGTGGGCCCGTCGGGCCGCGTGCTCGGGGTGGACATCCAGGAGACCCGGCATACCTTCGCGGAAAACATAACCTTTTTGCAGGCCGATGTCTTCTCCGATTCGCCGGAGCTGCTGGCTGCCATGGAGCCGCTCGCGCCCTTCGACCTGGTTATCAGCGACATGGCCCCCAAGACAACCGGGATCAAGTTCGCGGACCAGGCCAACTCCCTTGAGCTGTGCGAACGCGCCTTCGAGGTGGCGCGCAAGCGCCTCAAGAAGGGCGGCCACTTCGTGGTCAAGATTTTCGAGGGCGGCGAGACAAAAGAGTATCGCGAAAGTCTGCGCCCTTGTTTCGACAAAGTGAAGAATTTCAAACCCTACAGTTCCCGATCCGAAAGCAAGGAGATCTTCATCGTCGCGCTTGGCTTTGCGGGGATTGACGGGTAGACTACTCAACCCATTATTTAACGGAACAAAAGAGCGTATTTGAGGAGGCAATATGTCCGGACATAGCAAATGGGCCAACATCCAGCACCGCAAGGGGCGCCAGGACGCCAAGAAGGCGAAGTTCTTCACCAAGGCCGCCAAGGACATCATCCTGGCCGCCAAGGCGGGCGGCGGCAACCCCGAGGACAACGCGGGCCTGCGCCTGGCCATCCAGAAGGCCAAGGCCGTCAACCTGCCCAAGGACAGGATCGACAACGCCATCAAGAAGGGCACCGGCGAGTTGGCGGGCGGCGACATCCTGGAGATCCTCTACGAAGGATACGGTCCGGGCGGCGTGGCCATGCTCGTTGACGTGGCCACCGACAACAAGAACCGCGTTGTGGCCGAAATCCGCCACGCCTTCTCCAAGCATGGCGGCAACCTGGCCGAGAACGGCTCCGTGTCCTACCTCTTCGCCAAGAAGGGCGTCATCACCTTCGACAAGACGAAGTACACCGAGGACCAGCTCATGGAAGTGGGCCTGGAGGCGGGCGCCGAAGACATCGTGGACGACGACGACACCTTCACCGTGCACACCGAGCCCGGCGACTTCATGACCGTGCAGCAGGCCTTTACCGACGCGGGCATGGAGTTCGAGTCCGCCGAGTTCGGCCAGGTGGCGGCGACCCTGGTCCCGGTCGACGTGGCCACGGCGAAAAAGGTCATGAATCTTTTCGACGCCCTGGAAGACAACGACGACGTGCAGAAGGTCTACCTGAACGCCGACTTCCCGGACGAAGCCTTCGAGGACGAGTAGGGCCGTGGCGGACGGCTGCCTGGTGGTCCTGGGGCTGGACCCCGGCTCGCGGGTCACGGGCTACGGCGTTGTTCGCGAGCTTTCGGGCCGCGCCGAGCTGGTGGACACGGGCACCATCCGCACTCCTCTCAACCGGTCCATGGCCGCCCGCATGGGCGTCATCTTCGAGCGGCTCACCGAGCTCATCGAGGCCCATGGACCGGTGGAGGCCGCCATCGAGAACGTCTTCGTCTCGCGCAACCCCTCGTCCGCCCTCAAGCTGGGGCAGGCGAGGGGGGCGGCCATGGCCGCCTGCGCCGTGCGCGGACTGCCCGTGGCCGAATACGAACCATCCAAGGTGAAGAAGAACCTGGTCGGCGTGGGCAGCGCGCCCAAGGACCAGGTCGCCTTCATGGTCGCCCACTGCCTGGGCATCAAGAAACCCTCCTGGGCCGAGGACGCCTCAGACGCCCTGGCCGTGGCCATCTGCCACCTGAACGAGCGGCGTATGCGCAAGCTCACCGGCGCCTCCTAGGCACGAGGCCCTCCCCGTGGAATCCCTGTTCCTCAAGTCCCTCCCCTTCGCCAAGGTCCTGCTCTCCTTCGGGCTCATGCTGGTCGGGATGCGGCTGCGCGCCGGGCTTGGCCTGTCCATCCTGGCTGGCGGCCTGCTCATGGCCCTGCTCTTCGGCCTCGGCCCCATGGAATTCGTCAGGACCGGGGCTCTGGCCGTGACCCAGGAGAAGTTTCTCTACCTCGTGGCCATCGTGGGGCTCATCCTGATCCTGTCCGACGCCATGGAGCGGTCCGGCCAGTCGCGTCGGCTCATGGACGGGCTGTCCGGCTACCTGACCAGCCCCCGGCTGCGCCTGGTCTTCTTCCCGGCCCTGATCGGGCTCCTGCCCATGCCGGGCGGGGCCGTTTTCTCCGCGCCCATGGTCAAGTCCGTGTCCGCGGACATGCGCATCACCAATGCGGACCGGGCCGTGCTCAACTACTGGTTCCGCCATGTCTGGGAGCTGTGCTGGCCGCTCTATCCCGGCATCATCCTGACCGTGGCCCTGGCCGACATCCAGATCATCGACCTGATCTCGCGCACCTGGCCCGCCACGCCGATCATGCTGCTCACGGGCTGGTTCTTCTTCCTGCGCCCCGGCGTGCTGAGCGCGGGCGACCTGGCCCTCGACATCCCGCCCGCGCCGCGCAACCCGAGGGTGGTCCTGCGCGAGGGGCTGCCGCTGCTCATCGCCATCGCCGGGGCCATCGGCCTGGAGACGACCATCGCCGCCTTCCTGCCCGGCCTGGATTTCGAGTGGGGCGTTATCGCGGCCCTGCTGCTCAGCGTGGTCTGCGTCATGGCCCAGAACACCTCGCTCGGGCTGCCGTTCCTGCGGGCCGTGCTCTCCAAGAGGAGCCTGTGGGCCATGGTCTTCGTCATCGTGGCCATCTTCGTCTTCAAGGACGTCATGCAGGCAGCGAACGTGGTGGAGGCGATGTCCCGCGCGGCGGGCGGCGACGCGGCGCTCATCGCGTCGGCCACCTTCCTGCCGTTCCTGGTGGGCATGGTGGCGGGCATCAACGTGGCCTTCGTGGGTGCGACCTTCCCGCTCATGCTCGGCGTGCTGCACAACCTGGGCATGCAGGACCAGGTCGTTCCCTACCTGGTGCTGGCCCAGTTCTGCGGCTTCATCGGGGTCATGATTTCGCCCATCCACATCTGTTTCATCCTGACCTGCCAGTATTTCGGGTGCGACCTGGCCCCGACCTGGCGCAAGGTGGTCGCCCCCTGCCTGATCTGCCTGGCCGCCGGCGTGGGAATCTTTCTCTTCCTGCGCTAAGGGCGCGGATTTTGCGCGCAGCCGTGACGGACCGCTTGCGGCCCGGCGCGGTTTTTTGTATGGGAATTAATTCCTTCCGGAACGGTAGGTATTTGCACCCCGAGGAGACGCGAATGGCCAAGTACGCAGAGAAATTCACCGAGGAAACCCTGGCCGCCCTGTTCCCGGCCGAGCGCACGGACCAGTTCTTCGAGGCGCTCTTCGGCGACGCCGAGGAGGGCAGCTACGACATCGCCCTGCGCTACCGCGACGACGACGGCGAGGCCATCGACTTCGAGCTGGAGCTGATCCAGCGGCCGGGCCGGTGTCTGGCCTGCAACCTGACCTACGGGCTGCCCACGGTGTTTTCCCGCCATCCGATCATCGACCTGGCCGGTCTGGCCGAGAGGCTAGCGGCCGTGGTCGGCCGCGCGGCCGGTTCCTGGTCCGTCGGGGCCACGCATGAGGTGAACCGCACCACCCACGCCATTCCGCTCGTCATCGAACTGGCGTAACAGACTGTTTAAAAACGGCGATCTGCGTCGTTAAGTGAATTGTAGGCGAGTCTTCGAGCCGTACAAGATCTTATGACCCGGTTATGCTGCAAAAAAGTTCAAACCCTCGCGTGCAGGAAGTACGCTTCGGCCTTGAACTTTTTTTGCGCCTAGCATCTCGCCATTTTTAGGCAGTCTGTGTTTTGGATTTTGCCAATGGGTTGGTAACGCTTCCAAAAAACATGGAAACCGCTTCCCCGGACGGGGGAGCGAGAGGCTCAGCCCACCTGTCCCGTCGAGGCGGCGATGGCCTTTTCCACGGCCTCGGCGATGGCGTCGGGCGGGTCGGCCATGCCTTCCTCCAGCATCCCGATCTGGAGGTTCAGCTCGCGCTGGACGGGCACGGCCAGGGGGTTGAAGTACTGCTTCCACAGGGCCACGGCTTTTTCCGCCCGGTCCAGGCGGACCAGGGTCAGGCCGAGGTAGAGCAGGGCGTCGCGGTAGTCGCGCCGGATGCGCAGGGCGCGTTCGAATTCGAGCTTGGCCTGGAGGTGCTTGCCGAGCCGGTAGAGGCAGACGCCGAGCCGGTAGCGCAGGTCGGCGTCGTTCTTGTCCGCCTCCATGCACTCCATGTATTTTCCGCGGGCCGCGTCCCACTCCTCGTCGACGTACAGGGCGTTGGCCGCCTTCATGGCGTCCACGGTGGAGGCCGTGGCTGCCACCGGGCCGTCCGGGTTTTCGTTCCGAATGCGGCGCACCGCGCCGAACAGGAAGTTGCGGCGGGACTTGTCGATTTCCTTCTTGGCCATGCGATCCTCCGGGGCGCAAGGATACCTGTTTTCCCGTCCGGGTCAACTTATTGCCTTTTCAGGGAGTTCATGGGACTGTGCCCCCATGGCGAGTCCCCTTTGCGGCTGGACCGGCAGGGTCCTGCATGTCGACCTTTCCACGGGCGAAGCTGCCGTGTTCCATCCCTCTCCAAGGGTCTACGCCCGTCTCCTCGGCGGCCGGGGGGTGGCGGGGCACTACCTGCGCGCCCACTGCACCCTGGACTGGGACGATCCCGACCTGCCCCTCTGCTTCTTCACCGGGCCGCTGACCGGCACGGCCGCTCCCGCGTCCAGCCGGGGCGTCCTGCTGACCCGTTCGCCGCTGACCTCGGCGGTCAGCGACTGCTCCGTGGGCGGCGGCCTGGCCGTCCGGCTCAAGCGTGCGGGCTGGGACGGCCTGATCGTCACCGGCAAGAGCGACGTTCCCTGCGGCATCGAGATAGCGGACGACGACGTCCGGGTGGTGGAGACCGGTCTGTGGGGCGAGACCACGGACGCGGTCTTCGACCGGCTGTCCGGGCCCGGGACCTCGGTGGCGGCCGTGGGTCCGGCGGCGGAGAACGGCTCCCCCCTGGCCAGCGTGGTGGTGGACCGCTTTCACGCCGCCCTGCGCGGCGGCCCCGGCCTGGCCTGGGCGGCCCGGCGGCTCAAGTATGTTTCGGTGCGCGGGACCGGCGCGGTCCGCGTGCGCGACGAGGGGGCGCTCGCGGCCGCCTGCGAGGCCATCCGGCGGCTCGCGGCCGCCTCGCCCGTGCTCATGGGGCGGCACGGCTTCGCCAGCCGGGGCACGGGCGCGCTCTACGACCTGATGGATTCGCGGCGCATGATGCCTACGGACAATTTTCGCGCCACCAGATTTTCGGCCGCGCCCCGGCTCAACGCCGAGGCCTACCGCCGGGCGTACCGGCCCGAGCCCTTCGGCTGCGAGGGGTGCCACATCCGCTGCAAGCTGCGCGCGGCGGACGGCCGGGCCATCCCGGACTACGACGCCATGGCCCATTTCAGCGCGCTCATCGGCAACGACGACCCGGAGCTGGTCATGAGCGCCACGGCGCTCTGCGGCCGCCTCGGGCTGGACCCGATATCGGCGGCCTCGGCCATGGCCTGCCGCCGCGAGCTGACCGGCGAGCCGTGCGACGGCCGCACCGTGCCGCTGGCCCTGCACGACATGGCGCACGGCGGCCCGCTCTCCGGCGGTTCCCTGGACTTCGCCGAGTCCTGCGACCGGCCGGAGCTGTCCATGTCGGTCAAGGGACTGGACCTGCCCGCCTACGACCCGCGCGGGGCCTACGGCATGGCGCTGGCCTTCGCCGTGAACACGCGGGGCGGCTGCCACCAGCACGCCAACCCCCTGAGCCACGAGGTTCTGCGCAAGCCCGTGGCCACGGACCGGTTCACCTTCAGCGGCAAGGCCCGCATCCTCAAGATCGCCGAGGACCAGAACGCGGCCGCCGACTCCCTGGGCGTCTGCCGCCTGATTTTCCTGGCCGCCGGGCTGGAGGAGTACGCCCGCGCCTACACGGCCGTGACCGGCCTGGAGGCCTCGGGCGGGGAGCTCCAAGCCCTGGGCGAGCGCATCTGCTACCAGGAGCGGATCATGAATTCCCTCAACGGGTTCGGCGACTGCGAGGACGACCTGCCCCCGCGTTTCTTCTCCGAGCCCGGCGCCTCGGGCGGCGGCGTCGAGATGCCGCCCCTGGACCGCGAGGCCTTCCTGGCCGCCCGGGCCCGCTATTACCGGGTGCGCGGCCTGGACGAATCGGGTCGGCCCACGCCGGAAACGGCCGGACGGCTGGACCTGGAGTTGGAACCGTGAAGGACCTCTGCGCCAAATACGCCCGCAAGCTGGAGGAGCAGGGAGTGTGCGCGCCCGGCGAGCCCCTGGTGGGCGGGCTGGACGACGTCCTGGTCTGGAACCGCGAGGACCCGCGCACGGCCGAGCTGGCCCGGCTCTTCGACCGCCTCTCCATCAACTCCCTGGTCTTCGCCCGGCCCGCCGAGCCTTACACCTCGATCATCGACTTCCTGGCCGCCCGCAATCCCGAGGCCATCCGGCCCGAGGACACCGAGACCCGCACCTTCCTGCACGACATCCCGGTCTGCCGCGAGTTCTCGGCCGAGGCCCTGGCCGGTCCCCTGGCCCGGCGCAAGTCCGTCATCATCCCCGGCCACGGCGTCATCGCGCCCGGCACGGTCAGCCCGGAGCAGGGGTTCGTCTTTTTTTCGTCCACGCTCTTCTCCTGCTTCGTCCTCTTTTTTTCCGACTACCTGGCCGCGCTCCGGCGGGGCGCGGTGGACGACGAATTCCGTCGGGTCTTCGAACGGGTCGCGGCCGGGTTGCCGTCCCTGCGCACCGAGCCGCCCGACCTGGCCGACGGGCCCTTCGCGGACGAGGACGCGGTGGTGGCGGCCATGGCCGAGGCCGGGCGGGCCGTGGTCGGCTACGGGCTGGTGGACTCCTTTTTCGGCAACATCTCCTGCCGGGCGGGCGACGTGGTCCACATCAGCCAGACCGGCAGCTCCCTGGACGAGTTGGAGGGGTGCATCGACCCCTGCCCGCTGGACGGGTCCACCACCCACGGCCTGACCGCCTCGTCCGAGCTCTCGGCCCACGAGGGCGTGTACCGCAGCGCGGACGTCGCCTGCATTCTGCACGGCCACCCCAGGTTTTCCGTGATCCTGTCCATGGACTGCGCGCGGGCGGACTGCCCGAACCGGGGGCGCTGCCACGTGGCCTGCGCCGAGTGCCGGACCGTGGAGGGCGTGCCCGTGGTGCCGGGCGAGGTGGGCACCGGCCCCACCGGATTGTGCAACACCCTGCCGCCCGCCGTGGCCGCCTCGGGCGTCGCCGTGGTCCACGGGCACGGCGTCTTCGCCTCGGGCCGCCGGGACTTCAACGAGCCGTTTTCCCGCCTGCTCGGCTTCGAGAACCGCTGCCGCGAGCTGTACTTCGAGCGCGTCGCCGACCTGTCACGCTGACGACGGGCCCGGCGCGTTGCCTTTCGCGCCTTCCGGTCCTATCTTCTTTCTTCCGGCAATGCGGCCGGACGTTCAACCGCAACCGACATCGAGGTGCGCATCATGATTACCGCCAAGAGCAACCCGGCCGACTACCTGACAGAATTCACCGACGGCTCGCACACGGGCGTGTGCGACGCCCCGTCCCGACTGGGCGGCGGGGACGCCGGGTTCACCCCCTATTCCCTGCTGGAGGCCTCCCTGGCCGCCTGCCTTAACATGACCCTGCGCGTCTACGCCAAGAACCACGGCATCGCCCTTGGCGACGTGGAGACCTCCGTGACCCTGGTCCCGGACGGGGAGGGCCACCTCTTTCAATACCGGGTCAAGCTGCCCGAGGGGCTGGACTCCCAGGTGGAAAAGCGATTGCTGGCCGCGCTGAAGGGCTGCCCCGTCCACGGCATCCTGAGCAAGCCCCTGGCCTTTGAACGGCAAGAAAACTAGACCCGCGGCGGCGGTCCGGGCGATTCGTCCGGGCCGGCCGCCCCGACCCGCAACTCCATCCGTACCGCCCCGCCGTCGGCCGCCCGGTCGGCCACCCCGGCCCGGGGCGCGCCATCCATGAACAGCACCAAACACTTTCTCCGCGACACCTGGCGCCTGGCCAAGCCCTACTGGTTCTCCGAGGACCGCTGGCGCGGCCGGGGCCTCCTTTTCGTCATCGTCTCCATGAGCCTGGGACTGGTCTACATCAACGTCCTGCTCAACAAGTGGAACAACGCCTTCTACGACACCCTGCAGAATCGCGACTGGCCGGGTTTCGTCCACCAACTGGGCGTGTTCTGCATCCTGGCCTTCGTCTACATCGCCGTGGCCGTGTACCAGCTCTACCTCCAGCAGATGCTCCAAATCCGCTGGCGGCGCTGGCTGACCGAGCGCTACCTGGAGCGCTGGCTGGGCGGCCGGGCCTATTACATGCTCCAGATGCACGGCGGCGAGACCGACAACCCGGACCAGCGCATCGCCGACGACATCGACGGCTTCGTGAGCCAGACCCTGTCGTTGACACTGGGCTTCCTGGAGTCCGCCGTCACCCTGGTCTCCTTTGTCGGCATCCTCTGGGGGCTGTCCGGCGCCATCTCCTTCTCCCTGGCCGGGGTGGGAGTGACCGTGCCCGGCTACATGGTCTGGATCGCCCTCGTCTACGCCGCCGTGGGCAGTTGGCTGACCATGCGGGTGGGCCGCCCGCTCATCGGCCTGAACTTCGCCCAGCAGCGCTACGAGGCGGACTTCCGCTTCAGCCTGGTCCGCTTCCGCGAGAACGTGGAGGGCGTGGCCCTGTACGGCGGCGAGAAGGACGAGGCCAAGATATTCGGCAGCCGCTTCGCCCACGTGGTGGACAACTGGTGGGCCATCATGAAGCGCCGGAAGCGGCTGGCCTGGCTGACCAACGGCTATGCCCAGGTGGCCATCATCTTCCCCATCCTGGCCGCCGCGCCGCGCTATTTCTCCGGGGCCATGCAACTGGGCGGGCTGATGCAGACCGCCTCGGCCTTCGGCCAGGTCCAGGGCGCGCTGAGCTGGTTCGTGGACGCCTACACCGAACTCGCCTCCTGGCGGGCCACCGTGGAACGGCTGACCGGCTTCACCCGCGACATCGAGGCCGCCCACCGCGTCCGGGCGGGCGAGGGGCCCGCGCGCGGCGAGAACGGCGACAACGCCCTGCGCGTCGAGAACCTCTCCCTGGACCTGCCCGACGGCGCGCCCCTGCTGCGCGGGGTGAACCTGGACCTGCGGCCGGGCGAGCGGCTGCTGGTCAGCGGCCCCTCGGGCGCGGGCAAGAGCACGCTCTTCCGGGCCATCGCCGGGCTCTGGCCCTACGGCGGCGGCTCGATCCTCCTGCCGTCCGGCGGGCGGACTCTCTTCCTGCCCCAGAAGCCGTACCTGCCGGTGGGCGACCTGCGCACCGTGCTCGGCTACCCCGCGCCCCCCGGCGGCTTCTCCGACGACGAACTGCGCGCGGCCCTGGCAGACTGCGGCCTGGCCCGCCTGGCCGACCGGCTGGACGACGCCAGCTACTGGGCCCAGCGGCTCTCGCCCGGCGAGCAGCAGCGGCTGGCCTTCGCCCGGATGCTTCTGCAAAAGCCGGACTGGCTGTTCATGGACGAGTCCACCTCCGCCCTGGACGAGGCGGGCGAGGCCGAGCTCTACGCCCTGTTGCGGGAGCGGCTGCCGGACACGGCCGTCATCAGTGTGGGGCACCGTTCGTCGCTCATGCCGTTCCATGAGCGACGGATCACCGTGGCCGAATACGCGCCCGCGCGGTAGGGCGGGAGAGGGGCGGAAGGGGCGTCGGCTAGAGGACGCCGAGCAGTTGCAGGCCGTCGCGGAACAGGAGCAGGGCCAGGACGCACAGGGCCAGGCCGAGGAGCCGGGTGACCGTGCGGTGGACCGGGCCGCCCAGGAAGGCGCGCGAGCGGCCGACCAGCAGGGCGGTGGCGATCTTCGCGCCCACCAGGGCCACGTAGAAGGCGGCCAGGAACAGGACCAGGGCGGCGGTGCCTTGGCTCAGGGCCCGGTTCATGAGCGAACTGCCCACGGTCATCCAGAAGAGATAGGGGTGGGGGCTCAGGAGGTTGACCAGGATGCCCTTGCGCAGGGACCTGGGGGCCTGGGCCTGGACCTGCGCCTCCGCCGGCCTGGGAAAGAGCGAGCCGAGCCCCATGGACAGGATGAACGCGCCGCCGAGCAGGGCCACGGCCCCGAGCACGGGCTGGTGGTCGGCCAGGCGGGTCAGCAGGAACAGGGTGACCGCGATGATGGGCAGGTCGGTGAAGAGCGGGGACAGGGCCACGCGGACGCCGCCGCCAACGCCGTGGCGCAGGGTCTCGGAGATGACCAGGGCCAGCAGCGGGCCGGGCGAGAGCCCGGCGGACAGGCCGAGGACCATGCCCAGGGTGAGGAATTCCGTCATGGGATCGGCGGCCCGGCCGGCCGGGAGCTAGGCGTTGCCCTTGGGCTTGTCCTGGTTGGTCTTCTGGGCGATCTTGGCCATCTGGGCGCGCAGGTAGTTGGCGGCCAGGTCGCCCATGTCGTCGCCCGGAGCGCGCAGTCCCTGGGCGCGCAGGTCCTCGTCGATCTGTTTTTCCATGCGCGCGGACTCCAGGAACATTATGTAGGCCAGGACCAGGGCGGCGTTGTTCTCGTCCGCGCCGTCGCAGAGCAGCTCGATGTTTTTCGCGTCCACGGTCTCCATGAGCCGGTCCACGAACATGGTCACCCACTTTTCGTAGAGCTCGCCCATGATCGGCGGGATGAGCTCGGCCACGCGCTCGCCCGCGTTGCCCGCCGTGCCGGTGACGGACATGAATTCGGCCAGGGCCTCCCGGCGCTTGGCCTCGTCCTGGGCCTCGATCTTTTGCATGATGACGGAGAATATGTGGGTGCGGATGGCGGTGGGCTCCATGGGTCGGCTCCTGCGGGTTCGGGATTTCGGCGCGCTGCGGCGCGGGCAAAAGTGTAGCCCAATGCGCCCGCCGGGGCAAGGCCGGGCGGCCGGACCGGGGGGCGGGGGCGCAAACAAACTTTTGTCATTGCGGGCGAAGTAGGCTACTTACAGGCGAACCAGCAAAAGGACGTTGCACTCATGATCGAATACCTGCGAGGCACGCTCGTTTCGGCCGACGACAAGCGGCTCGTGCTGCTCACGCCCGGCGGCGTGGGCTACGCCGTGTCCGCGCCCACCTCGGTCCTGGCCCGCCTGCCCGGCAAGGGCGGGGAGGTGGCGCTTCACGTCCACACCCAGGTGGCCGAGAAGTCCATCGACCTGTTCGGCTTTTTGGATAGCGACGATTTGGCCCTGTTCCGGACCCTCATCTCCATCGACAAGCTCGGGCCCAAGAAGGCCCTGGCCATCCTCTCGCTCTACGACGCTGGCCACCTGCGCGAGATCGTCTTTCGCGAGGATGCGGACATGCTCGCCCGCGTGCCGGGCATCGGGCCCAAGTCGGCCAAGCAGATTCTCTGGCATCTCAAGGACATGGTGAACAAGCTGGGGGCGGCCATGCCGTCGGGCCAGGCGGCCGACGCGCCCCAGGGCCCGCATTCCGAGTACCTGGACGCCCTTGCGGGCCTCAAGGGGCTGGGATACGCTGAGGAAGAGGTCCGGCCCCTGATCCTCGACGTTTTCGACGCGGAGCCCGACCTCGACGCCGCCGGAGCCATCCGGGCGGTGCTCAAGAAAATCAACGCGATGCGCTCATGAGCAACTGCACACTTCCCGAGGAAAACGTCCGCCCCCGGCGGCTTGCCGACTTCATCGGCCAGGACGATTTGCGCGCCAACCTGGACGTCTTCATCCGCGCGGCCAACGAGCGGGCCCGGCCCCTGGACCACACCCTTTTCTACGGCAACCCCGGCCTGGGCAAGACCACGCTGGCCCGGATCATGGCCAGCGAGCTCGGGGTGAACATGGTATCCACCTCCGGCCCGGTCATGGAGCGGTCCGGCGACCTGGCCGCCATCCTGACCAACCTGGAGCGCGGCGACATCCTGTTCATCGACGAGATCCACCGGATGCCCGCCACCGTCGAGGAGGTCCTGTACCCGGCCATGGAGGACTTCCAGATAGACCTGGTCATCGGCTCCGGCCCCGGCGCGCGGACGGTGAAGCTCGACCTGGAGCCCTTCACCCTGGTGGGGGCCACCACGCGGCTCGGGCTGCTGACCTCGCCCCTGCGCGACCGGTTCGGCTGCATCTTCCGCATCGAATTCTATTCGCCCGAGGAACTGGGCCTGATCGTGGAGCGCTCGGCGGCCATCCTGGGCGTCAGGGTGGAGCCCGAGGGGGCCCTGGTCATCGGCCGCAGGGCGCGCGGCACTCCGCGCATCGCCAACCGGCTGCTGCGGCGCGTGCGCGACTACGCCCTGGTCCACGGCGACGGCACCGTGACCCGCGAGATCGCCGAGTCCTCCCTGGAGCGGCTCGACGTGGATCGCCACGGGCTGGACAACATGGACCGCAAGATTCTCTCCCTGGTGGTGGAGACCTTCGGCGGCGGGCCGGTGGGGCTCAAGACCATCGCCGCGGCCTGCGCCGAGGAGGTCCGGACCATCGAGGACATCTACGAGCCGTACCTCATCCAGTGCGGGTTCCTGAAGCGCACGCCGCGCGGCCGCGTGGCCACGGCCAAGGCGTACCAGCACCTCAAGCTTCGGATGGAAGACGACCGGCTTCCGCTGCTCTAGCGCCGTTTCAGCTTGAAATTCAGTTCGTTGCGGTCCTTGCGCACGAAAATGTTGCTCCTGGCCGGGAGAAACACTCCCAGTTCCGGGCCCACGACCTGGATCAGGTATTCGTCCGTGGGCAGTTTTCCCGCCATGTAGATGCCCCGGCTGTCCGTGAGCACGGAGCGGGAGGCGTAGCTGGACAGCCCGGTGACCGTGACCTGCGCGCCGACCACGGGCTGGCCGTCGCAACTGACGGTGCCGAAGAGGAGGTGGGTGCCCTCGCGGGCCACGGCGTCGGCGGCGAGGAGCAGGGCCAGGAGCAGGACCGGGAGCAGGGCCAGGGAGATTTTCTTGGGCATGGTATCCTCCGGCGGGATGGGTTGGCCCGAGCCTACCTTGTTTGCCCGGCCAGGGGAAGGGGCGGCCGCTTGCGGGTTTTAGCAGGCTCCCGGGAAGCGGCGATCTGCGGCGTTGCTGCGAATAGTTCGAGCCCGCACGCACGGGAGTACGCTTCGGGGTTGAACTTTTTGGGGCGTCTTGCATCCGCCGTTTTTTTGAACAGTATGCCCTTTTCCTTTTTCCGATGGCTTGCTAGGCTGGCGGAAATTCGCAATACGGAGGAACTCCATGGACAAGTGGGAATGCCCCTGCGGCTACGTGTACGACCCGGCGGAAGGCGACCCGGACAACAACATTCCGGTGGGAACGCCCTTCGAGGACCTGCCCGACGACTGGGTCTGCCCCAAGTGCGGCGCGGAAAAGGAATACTTCGAGAAAATCTAGGCCGGACCGGCCGAAACGGAAAGCCCCCGGCGACGGGGGCTTTTCTCATGCAGGGGAGGCGGGCGCGGCGTTACAGGCCGGAGTATGCGGTCTCCCGGTCCCGCTCGCGCCGGCGTTCGCACCACCACCAGGCCGTCAGTCCGGCCGCCAGCCAGACGGCCGCGCCGGTCAGGCCCGAGCCGCCGCCCAGGACCGGGTTCACGCTCGGAAAGAGCCAGGGCCAGATGCCGTAGCCCTGGGCGTTGACCGCGCCGTGGATGAACCCGGCCAGCAGCACGGAGCGGAAGTGGAGCGTCATTTCCCCCAGGAAGACGCCGAAGGCCGTGCACAGCACGCACATCATGGCCACGCCCGCCACTGGATGGCCGGGATAGTCGAACCCGGCCAGGATGAGCGGGGCGTGCCACAGCCCCCAGAGCACGCCCAGGAGCAGGTAGGCCCTGCCCTTGCCCAGGTGGAGCAGACGGGGCAGCAGGAAGCCGCGCCAGCCCAGCTCCTCGCCCAGGCCGAAGCCGAAGTTGACCAGCGGCCCCACCAGGGCGGACATGGGCAGCATGACCTTGAAGACGTCGTCCGAGGTCAGGCCCTGCGCGCCGGTGGCCGTGGTCAGGGTGGCGAGGGTCGGGTCCGGCGCGCCCAGGCCCAGGAGCCAGGTCAGGCCGTACATGGCCGCGAAGAGCAGCGGGGCGAGCGGGAGCATCAGCACCCAGGGGCCGGCCGAGCCGAAGCGCAGCAACAGGTCCTCGCGCAGCTCGCGCCAGGACCGCTTTTCCACGAATTTGACCGCGACCAGGGCGGCCAGGCCGGGAATCCACATCTCGGCCAGCAGCCACAGTGTCGGGCCGGTGCGCAGCACGGGGTCGTCGAAGCGCAGGCCGCCCGCGATGAGTACGGCCTCCAGGCCGAAGGTGGCGGCGAAGGTCAGGCCGAGGAAGATGGCCACGGAGCGGGTGTTCTGGGTCTGCGTCATGGGCGCACGGTACCCGAGGCGGCGGATTCCGTCCACCGCCGGGGGCCGAAAGGGAGCGGGAACGGGGGCGGGATCAGAGCGCGTCCACGCGCAGGGGGGCGCCCTTCTCCGGGGCCAGGCGCAGGGAGAGGGCGTCCTTGGAGCAGGCCTCGACGCAGACGCCGCAGCCCATGCACCGCTTCTCGCGGATCACGGCGTGCCGGTCGCGGAAACCGATGGCCTTGAACTGGCACTTCTGGGCGCAGACGCCGCAGGAGGTGCACTTTTCCTCGTCCACCACGGCCAGGTAGCCGGAGGAGCAGAGCATGGTCGCGCCCATGCGCTGGGCCCGCATGGCCCCGCAGCAGCAGGAGCAGCAGTTGCAGATGGCGTAGAACCGGCCGAGCATGACGTCCTTGAAGAAGGCGTGGGCCACATGGCCGCGCGCGTTCTCCGCCTTCAGGATGCGCACGGCCTCGTCCGGGCCGATCTCGCGCGACTTGTCCGGGTGGTGCTCCAGCATGAACGAGGCGATGGGGTCGCCGATGATCAGGCAGACGTCCAGCGGCCGGCACGGGTTCTTCATGCCCGAGCGGCAGGGACAGTCGATGACCACGATGCGGGCCGGGTTGGCCAGCACGATCTCCCGGGCGCGGGTGAAGGGCAGGACCTGCTCGGAGACCTCGGTGTTCACCGCCCGGCCGATCTTGACCAGCTTGGCGGCCTCGGACAGCGGCAGGGGTTTGCCGTGGTAGGTGTCGCCCCAGACCGGCTTCTTCTGATCCGGGTCGCCCAGCCGGTTTTCGGGCGTGGACTTGAACGGGGTCACATGGTTGACCAGGACCACCAGCGGGGCGAAAAGCCAGCGCCACCATGGGTCCTTGTCCCCGGCCAGGCCGATGTAGTGGTAGCACCAGCGGCCGTAGACGTAGCCGTGGAGGAACTGGAGGAGCGACATGCCGCGCGCGCGGCAGACCCGGTAATAGTCGGCGGTGGATTGCTTGACGAAGGGAAGCTTCATGGCGGTGGCGGGTTTCGGTTCGTCTCCTGCATAAAAATGTACCGGGCGGCGGCGGAAAGTCAATGGACTTTCGATTCACCCCGTGGCATTTCGCGAGGGTCGATCAAGGGAAGGCCATGTTCAAGATCATCCTCTACGGCGCTCTCGCCAGCCTGTTTTTCAGCTCCACTTTCGTCCTCAACCGGGCCATGAGCCTGACGGGCGGCCACTGGGTGTGGTCGGCCAGTCTGCGCTATTTCTGGATGCTCGCCTTCCTGCTCCTGTGGCTGGCGGCCACGGGCAAGGGACGGCTCCTGGCCGACACGCTGCGCCTGTTCCGCCGCCACATCTGGTTTTGGACCGTGGCCGGGAGCATCGGGTTCGGCGTGTTCTACGCCCTGCTGACCTTCGCCTCGGACTACACGCCCGGCTGGGTGGTGGCGGCCACCTGGCAGTTGACCATCCTGGCCGCGCCGCTGGTCCTTCTCGGGTTCGGGCGGCGGGTGCCGCTCAGGGCCATAGCCCTGACCCTGGTCATCTTCGTCGGAGTGGTGCTGGTCAACGTGGAGCAGGCGTCGGCGGGCGATCTGGCGACCACGCTCCGGGGCGCGCTGCCCGTGCTGGTGGCGGCCTTCGCCTATCCCCTGGGCAACCAGATGGTCTGGGAGGCGCGCCAGGGCGAGCACCGGCTCATCCCGCGCATCGACCATCCTGCCATGGACGACGCCTTCTGCCGGGTCCTGCTTCTGACCCTGGGGTCGCTGCCGCTCTGGATCGTGCTCATCCTCGCCGTCCAACCGCCGCCGCCCCCGGCCGGGCAACTGGCGCAGACCGCCATCGTGGCCGCCTGCTCCGGCGTCATCGCCACCTCGCTCTTCCTCCACGCCCGTCACCGGGCGCGGACCTCGGCCGAGCTGGCCGCCGCGGACTGCACCCAGTCCATGGAGGTGGTCTTCTCCCTGGCCGGGGAGGCGATCCTGCTCGGCCACGTCCTGCCCGGCCCGCTGGGCTGGACCGGCATGGCCCTGACCATGCTCGGGCTGATGCTCTACGTGCGGATGCAGACGCGCGGCTGACGGGCGCGGTGGTCAAAGGGGGCGTCGGAAAAGGGCCAGGCGGGCCGCCTTCACTCCCCGGCGGCGGGCTCCTGCGGCATGTGGTCCAGCAGTACCTGGGCCATGAACCGCTGCGAGTAGTAGAACGAAAAGAACTTCATCATCATCTGCAGGGTGAACCGCCGCATCACGCCCTGCCGCCGCAGCGCCTCCAGCTTCCCGTTGGCCTCGTCCAGGGCCAGGGAGAGCCGGCTTCCGTCCGGGACCTCGCCCTTGCCGATGGCCTCCAGCGCGTTTTGGAGGGCCGAGGTCAGCGCGCGCAGCTCCGCCCCCATGATGATCTCGTAGTGTTCTTCCTGGGGATCGTTCAGGGAGTGGAGCATGGAGCGCAGGTGCGGCATGCAGCTCTCCAGGATGTGCATCTGGAAATCGAGGGAGCTGGTGTCGTCGCGGTAGATCAGCCGCTCGTGGTGGAGGACGCCCCGGTAGAGGTCCCGGTTGGCGGCCATGTCCTTTTCGACCTGGTCGAGCAGGTCCGGCGGCACGGACGACTGGAGATTGAGGAAGCCCTCGATCAGTTCCCCGTAGATGACGGCCATGGCCGAGAACTGGCGTTGCAGGCTCAGGCGCAGGGCCTGGCCCGCGCGCTGGGGCCACAGGGTGACGCTGACCAGGAAGGCGCAGGTCACGCCCAGGGCGATCTCCTGGACCCGCTCCATCCCGTACATAAGCCTGCCGGGCTCGCCCAGGCTGGCCAGGAACACGATGGTGGTGGTGATGGCCGCCATCTTGTAGCGGGCGTTGTACCGGGTCATGTAGGCGCAAAAGGCGATGGACAGGAACTGGGCCACCAGGGTCATGGGCTGGTTGTCCGGGAAGACCAGGATGGCGATGGCCGCGATGGCCGCGCCCACGGCCGTTCCCGAGAACCGGTACCAGCACATCCGGATGGAGTCGGCCACGGACATCTGCATGACGATGACCGCCGACAGGGAGGCCCAGTAGGCGAAGGGAAAATGCAGCCATTCGGCGATGACGTAGGCCAGCACGGAGGCCAGGCCGGTCTTGACGCCGTGCCGGATGTGGGATTTTGTGGAATTGAAGTCGATCTGTCGCATGGTGGTTTCCGCCGTGGCTTTTGCCGCCATTCGCGCGGCTTGGCAAGGGAAAATATGCGGTCCCAGCGGTCCGGAATCGGGGCCGGGCCCGTCGCGTGGCGGCGGGAGGCCCGGGGCGGCTACGCCGTCTCGGGCATGTGGTGGAGGTGGGCCCTGGCGAAGCCGAGGGTGACCTCCGTGCCCGGCGCAAGCCGGCCGCCCAGGACCAGGTGGTGGTCCACCGTGGCGGTGATCGGTTCCCCTGCGCACAGCACCGACGCGGTCCAGGTGAACCCCTCGCGCTCCAGCCGCTCCACGCGCCCTCGCAGCACGCACCAGTCGGCCGGGAAATCCGATTCCGCGCCCACGATGACGTCCTCGGGCCGCACGGCGGCATAGCCCCTGGCCCAGTGCGGCAGGTCCGGCAGGCCGTCGAACCGGCATCCGGCAAAGGCGCAGCCCGCGCCCTCGTAGGTGGCCGGGAGGATGTTGGTCATGCCGGTGAAGGCTGCCACGAAGGGCGTGGCCGGGCGGCGGAAGATGTTGGTCACGGAGTCCTCCTGCTGGAGGACGCCGCCCTTGATGACAGCGGCCCGCTCGGCCAGGGTCAGGGCGTCCACGAAGTCGTGGGTGACCATGAGGAAGGTGGCCCCGGTGTTGGCGTGCGCTTCCTTCAAGGTGCGCCGGAGCTCGCCCCGGAACTGCGGGTCCAGGGAGGAGAGGGGCTCGTCCAGGAGGATGACGTCCGGACGGCAGGCCAGGGCGCGGGCCAGGGCCACGCGCTGCTTCTCGCCGCCGCTCAGCCGGGCGGGGCGGCGCTTCTCCTGGGAGCCGAGGCCCAGCAGGTCGAGCAGGGCGAGTGCCTCCCGTTTCCCCTCGTCGGCCGGGATGCCGTGGTAGCGTTGGCCGTACATGACGTTTTGCAACACGGTCAGGTGCGGGAACAGGGCGTGGTCCTGGTAGACCAGGCTGACGTTGCGCTGCTCGGGCGGGAGCCCGGTGACGTCCCGGCCGCCGATATCCACCCGGCCGCCGTCCAGGCGGGTCAGCCCCGCCACGGTCTCCAGGACCAGGGTCTTGCCCGAGCCGGTGGCCCCCATGAGCGCGAAGAACTCGCCGGGGCGGACGTGCAGGCTGACATGGTCCAGGGTGAAGCCGGGCAGGTCCATGTACAGGTCGGTCAGGCGGATCATTCCTTCTCCTTGGGCAGCGAGAGGGTGCGCAGGAGCAGGAAGAAGAGCATGGAGACCAGGATCAGGATCACGGCCACGGGCTGGGAGAACTTGAGGCCGTAGGCGGTGAACCGCTCGTACATCAGCACCGGCGCGATCATGGGGTGGTAGGCCACGATGATGATGGCCCCGAATTCGCTGATGGCCCTCGCCATGCACATTATCATCCCCACCAGCATGTAGCGCCAGCACAGCGGCAGGGTGATGCGGAAAAAGGTGGCCCCGGCCCCGGCCCCCAGGGAGCGGGAGACCTTCTCCAGTCTCGTCGGGATGGACTCGATGCCGGACTTGGCCGCGTTGATGTAGAAGGGCATGCCCACGAAGACGAGCACGGTGACGATGCCGGTCCGGGTGCCCATGAACTCGATGCCCATGGACTGGAGCGCCTGGCCGAACCAGATTCGCGGGCTGGTCAGGCTGAGCAGGGCGATGCCCACCACCGGGTGGGGAATCATGATCGGCAGGTCCACCAGGCTCTCCACCAGCTTCTTGCCGGGAAAGGCGTTGCGCGCCAGGATGTAGGCCAGCGGGGTTCCGAAGAGGAAGGCGATGCCCGCCGCCGTGGCCGCCGTGGTCATGGAGAGCCATACCGAGTCGAGGACTTCCTTGTCCGCCAGGGTTTTCCGCAGGACCTCCCAGGTGGGGGCCGTGAGCATGGTGGCCAGCGGCAGGGCGATGAACACCAGGACCAGCAGCGCGGACAGGGCCATCCAGGCGTGAAAGATGCGGCCGGGGAGGCCCCGCGGCAGGGCGGGGCCTCCCGGTTTTGTCGTCGAACGGTTCACGCGCCTACTTCACGGTCGCCAGGGGCTTCAGGCAGGGGGGCAGCTTCTCCATGCCCGCCGCGGTGGTCTCCACCGGCACGAAGGGGGGCTGGCCCATGTCCTTCAGGGTCTTGAGGCCGCCCTCGGGGTTGAAGAGATACTGCAGGAACGCCTTGGCCGCCTCGGGGTTCGGGGCCTTGTCGATCATGGTCACGCCGTAGGTGATGGACTTGCCCACGCGCTCGATGAAGCTGCCGGGCTCCTTGCCGGTGACCTGCACCTTGGCGGACGCGTAGTAGGGCTCCAGGGAGAGGTCGCTCAGGTTGATGTGCTTGTCGAGGACCACGTACTTGAGGCCGTGCTGCACGGCCACGGACAGGTATTCCCAGGCGTAGTCCATGTGCCCGGCCTGGAGCAGGGAGATGAGCTCCACGGACTTGGGCCGGACGTTCTTCTCGGGCCGGTTGGCCAGCAGGGCGGCGTTCAGGCCGGGCTTGCCGTAGAACTTCTCGGCCAGTTGCAGGACCATGAGCGAGCGGTAGCCGCAGGGGTCGAGGTTGGGATCGGAATGGCCCCAGACCACGTCCTTCTTCTGAAGGATCTCATACCAGTTGTCCGCGTTGATCTTGTCGGCGTACCTGGACTTTTCCGTGTAGCACAGGACCATCTGGTTGGAGGCGAAGCGGACGTTGAAGGATGCGAATTGCGGGATGAGATTCTTGTCGATGACCACGTAGTCGGCCGAGGCCATGATGTCGGCGGGCTTCCCCACCTCCGAGATCAGCCGGGCCATCTTGGTGGAGCCGCCCGCTTCGCGCAGGACGTCCACCTTGGGGTACATTTTTTCAAAATCCTTTTCGATCTGGGCAAAGGGAACGGACAGGCTTCCGGCGTGGAAGACGATCAGTTTCCCGGACGGTTCGGCCAGGGCGACGGACGCCGCCAGGGTCAGGGTCAGCGTCAGCGCAAGGACGCGGAGAAGGGTGCGGATGTGTGCCATTTGATTCCTCCTTCATGGCATGGACATGCGAAAGGTTGCAGTGTGGAATTATGTTCAACGGAGCACGTTTCGTCAATAGCTCACTGATTTTACATTGAAAACGCCAATGTGAACGAGTGTACATATGAATAGTGAACTAATTCAACGGGTCCGGTCCTCCTGCGCGGGGCAGAGCCCGAGGCCGGGGCGGGGGGGGGACGAAAAAAAAGGGATGCGCCGCAGCGCATCCCCCGGGGATATTGATGACAGGGCCGGCTAGTCGACCTTTTTCTTCTTGCCTTCCAGCCGGTGGCGGACCAGCGAGGAGAGCTCGGACTTGCGCAGGCGGATGGACAGGGGGGTGACTTCCACCTCCTCGTCGTCCTTGATGAAGTTGATGGCGTATTCCAGGGTCATGGGCTTGACCGGGGTCAGGGTCACGGCCTCGTCCTTGCCCGAGGCGCGCATGTTGGTCAGCTTCTTTTCCTTGGCCGGGTTGATGTTGATGTCGTTCTCCCGGTTGTGCTCGCCGACGATCATGCCTTCATAGATGGGGTCGCCGGGCACGATGAACATGCGGCCGCGCGGCTCCAGGTTGAAGATGCCGTAGGCCACGCCCTTGCCCGAGCGGTCGGCCACCAGGGAGCCGGTGTGGCGGGAGACGAAGTCGCCCCGGTATTCGCCGTAGCCCTCCAGGTAGGAGTTCATGATGCCGGTGCCCTTGGTGTCGGTCAGGAACTCGTCGCGGTAGCCGATGAGCGAGCGGGACGGCACGGAGAACTCCAGGCGGACGCGGCCGGTGCCGTGGTTGACCATGTTGGTCATGCGGCCCTTGCGGATCTGGATCTTCTCGGTGACGACGCCCATGTAGGCCTCGTCGCAGTCGATGAAGAGGTGCTCGATGGGCTCCATCTTCTGGCCGTCCTGCACCTTCATGATGACCTCCGGGCGGCCAACGGAAAGCTCGAAGCCCTCGCGGCGCATCTGCTCCACCAGGATGGCCATCTGGAACTCGCCGCGTCCCTTGACCAGGAAGGCGTCGCGGCTCTCGGTCTGTTCCACCTGGATGGACACGTTGAGCAGGATTTCCTTCTGGAGGCGCTCGCGGATCTTGTTGGACTGGACCAGCTTGCCCTCCTGGCCCGCCAGCGGGGAGGTGTTGATGCCGAAGCGCATGGACACGGTGGGCTCGTCCACGGTGATGCGCGGCAGGCGGCTCGGGGCGTCCTTGGTGCAGATGGTGTCGCCGATGTGCACGTCCTCGATGCCCGCGATGACGATGATGTCGCCGGGCTCGCAGGTCTCGGTGGGCACCACCTTGAGGCCGTCGTAGGTCTGGAGCTTGGTGACCTTGAGCGGCACGTCGCGGCCTTCGGCGGCCAGGCAGACGAGCTGGTCGTTGGACTGGGCCGTGCCGTGGTGCACCTTGCCGATGGCCAGGCGGCCCAGGTAGTCGGAGTAGGAGAGGTCGGAGACGAGCATCTGGAAGGGCTCATCGGTGTCGTGGGCCGGGCCGGGCACCTTGTCGAGGATCATGTCGAGGAGGATGTGCAGGTTCTCGCCGCGCTCCTCGGCGGTCTTCATGGCGATGCCGTCGCGGCCGATGGCGTAGAGCAGGGGGAAGTCGAGCTGCTCCTCGCTGGCGTCCAGGTCGATGAACAGGTCGTAGATTTCGTTGAGGACCTCGGCCGGGCGGGCGTCCTGGCGGTCGACCTTGTTGATGACCACCATCAGGGCCAGGCCGCGCTCCAGGGCCTTCTTGAGGACGAAACGGGTCTGGGGCAGGGGGCCTTCGGACGCGTCCACCAGCAGGATGGCTCCGTCGGCCATGGACAGGGACCGCTCGACCTCGCCGCCGAAGTCGGCGTGGCCGGGGGTGTCGATGATGTTGATCTTGACGCCCTTCCAGGTGACCGAGCAGTTCTTGGCGGCGATGGTGATGCCGCGCTCGCGCTCCAGGTCCATGGAGTCCATGACCCGGTCGTTCACTTCCTGGCCTTCGCGGAAGGTGCCGGACTGCCTGAACATGCCGTCCACCAGGGTGGTCTTGCCGTGGTCAACGTGGGCTATAATGGCTATATTGCGGAGCTTCTCGTTGATGACTTTGTTGCTCATGGTTTTCCCCGTAGATAATGTAATGGGCGCGGTTGCGCAGGGAGTGGGGGTAACCGAAAGTGTGCCGGGACGCAAGCGGAGAATGCGTGACGTCGCAAATCCCGATTCAAATTCGTCGATTTTTGGGCTAGGACGTTCTCACCGACGCGCGACCGCTGCAACAATGGAGTCACCTCATGTCCGCCGATACGCCTCCCGCCTCAAAGATCGTGTCCACCGCCCTGGTTCTCACCGGCTACATGGTTGGGGCGGGCATCCTGGCCCTGCCCGTCAATCTCGGACCGTCCGGCTTCATCCCGGCCCTGTGCGGGGCCGTGGCCGTCTGGTTCGTCATGACCTGCACGGGGCTTATCATCTCCCGCCAGCCCTTTCTTGTCCAGAACGAGAACGCGGACATGCCCTCGCTCTTCGAATCCGTGCTGGGCAAGGCCGGGAAATGGTTCAGCGTGGCGGCCAACCTGCTCATCCTCTACGGCCTGCTCACGGCCTACCTGGCCGGAGTCTCCACCGTGGCCGTGCAGTCCTTCCACGTCCCGCTGCCCGAGTGGGGCGTGTTGATAATCTATTTCTGCGTCATCACGCTGCTGACCAGCCTGGGTGACGCGGTTCTCAGGCGGGGCAACGCCATCCTCATGGTCGCCATGTGGGTGCTCTTCGCCCTCCTGCTGGTGCTTGTCGTGCCCCATTTCGAGGGCGTGGACCCGGGGGGGATGGATATGTCTTTCTTCACCTCCGGCCTGCCCATCCTGGTGGTCGCCTTCAACTTCCACAACGTGGTGCCCACGCTCTGCCACAGCCTGAACAACGACCGGGCGGCCATCAACAAGGCCATCTGGCTCGGCTCGGGCATCGGGTTCCTCATGACCGTGAGCTGGACCATCGCCGTTCTTCTGACCCTGCCCGTGGAGTCTTCCTCGGGCGTGGACATCATCCACGCCTTCAACGCCGGGTTGCCCGCAACCGTGCCGCTCAACCGGCTCATCCACTCCAGGGTCTTCGTCAACGTGTCCATCGCCTTTTCGGTGGTGGCCATGTCCACATCCTACATGGGCACGGGCGCGGGGCTGATGAGCTTCATCCGCGACGTGTCCGGCGAGCGGCTGCGCAGCCGCTGCGCCGTCTGGCTGCTCTCCTTCATGCCGCCGCTCCTCGTGGGCGTGCTCTATCCCAACGGCTTCCTTGGCGCCCTGAACGTGGTGGGCGGCCTTGGCATCGGCACCCTGTTCGGCATCCTGCCGGGAGTCCTGCTCATCAAGCAGGGCGCGCCGGGGTCGCGCAGGCGTTTCCTGGGCTGGCTCATCGTGGCCTTCTTCACGGTGGTCCTGCTGGTGGAGTGCGGACAGGAGCTGGGCATGCTGAAGATCAGCCCGGACGTGGAGTACTGGTCCCATCATTCCTACAACTTCGTGGAGTAATTCATGGAATATCGCATCGAACACGACAGCCTGGGCGACGTGCAGGTCCCGGCGGACGCCTATTACGGCGTCCAGACCCAGCGCGCCCGGGACAACTTCCACATCACCGGCATCCCCATGGCCCACTACCCGAGGCTCATCGAGGCCTTGGCCTACGTCAAGCAGGCCGCGGCCGAGGCCAACGCTTCCCTGGGGCTGCTGGAGGAGGGCAAGTGCCGGGCCATCTGCCGGGCCTGCGAGGACCTGCTGGCCGGGCGGCTGCACGACCAGTTCGTGGTGGACGTCATCCAGGGCGGGGCGGGAACTTCGGCCAACATGAACGCCAACGAGGTCATCTGCAACCGCGCCTTGGAGCTCATGGGCCACGGACGGGGGGAATACCGGCACCTGCATCCCCTGAACGACGTCAACATGTCCCAGTCCACCAACGACGTGTACCCGTCCTCCCTGCGCATCGCCCTGATCCTGGAGCTGAGGGAGCTGATGGACGCCATGCGCCACCTGCAGAAGTCCTTCGCCAGGAAGGGAGAGGAGTTCGCGGACGTGCTCAAGATGGGCCGGACCCAGCTCCAGGACGCCGTGCCCATGACGCTGGGGCAGGAGTTCACGGCCTGGTCCGTGACCATCGGCGAGGACGTCCAGCGCGTGGACGAGGCCGAGGACCTGGTCTACGAGATCAACATGGGCGCCACGGCCATCGGCACCGGGCTCAACTGCCATCCTGACTACACCCGCACGGTCACCGAAAAGCTGGTGGCCCTGACCACCCTGAACCTCAAGACCTCGCCGGACCTGGTGGAGGCCACACAGGACACCGGGGCCTACGTCCAGCTCTCGGGCGTGCTCAAGCGCGTGGCCGTGAAGCTCTCCAAGATCTGCAACGATCTGCGGCTGCTCTCCAGCGGTCCTCGCTGCGGATTGAACGAGATCAACCTGCCGCCCATGCAACCGGGCTCGTCCATCATGCCGGGCAAGGTCAACCCGGTCATTCCCGAGGTGGTCAACCAGGTGGCCTTCGCCGTCATCGGCCACGACGTCACGGTGTCCATGGCCTGCGAGGCCGGGCAGTTGGAGCTCAACGTCATGGAGCCGGTGGTGGGATATTCCCTGTTCCAGTCCATCAACATGCTGCGCCGGGGGTGCCTGACCCTGGCTGACAAGTGCGTGTCCGGCATCACGGCCAACCGCGAGCGCTGCCGCGAGCTGGTGGAGCACTCCATCGGCCTGGTCACGGCGCTCAATCCGCACATCGGCTACGACCGGGCCGCCGAGATCGCCAAGGAGGCGCTGAGGACCGGAGGGTCCGTCTACGCCATCGTGCTGGAGAAGGGCTACCTGACCCGCGAGGAGCTCGACGACATCCTCAAGCCGGAGAACATGGTCCGGCCGAGGTACATCTGCCGCAAGTGATCCGGAAAATCCGGCTTATTGGTAATGATTGAGGATGGCGGCCAGTCTGCCATCCTTTTTCATTGCGGCCAGCTCCTCGTTGAACCGGGCCACGAAGGACGCCCACTTGTCGCCGCCGGTGAAGGCGAAGCGGCAGGGCGCGCCGTCCACGGGGTTGCGGTCCAGGACCACGTCCCCGGGCGCGATGTCGTCCCGGTTGCGCAGGACCCACTTGGCCACCGTGGGGTTGACCACGGCGCATTCTATCGTGCCGCGCATGAGCAGGAGGAGCAGCTCCTCCACACTCGCCGCCCGGACCGCGGTGAACGCTCCGGCGTCCACGAGTTCGGCGAGCTTCGGATACTTGAAGCCCCGCACCAGCCCGACGGTCCGGCCCTTCAGGTCCGCAGGGGCGCGATAGGCCACGGGCGCGCCCTTGGGCGAGGCCACGACGTCCGTGGACAGGAAGACCGGGTCGGTCCAGAGGTAGCGCTCCGGGCCGGAGACCCATTCCTTCGCCTTGGGCGCGGCGTCGGCCCGGCCCTGGCGCACGAGCATCAGCCCCTCGCGCTCGGCGCGGGGCTCCACCCGGCAGTCGTACCCGGCCGCCTTGGCCGCGGTGCGGAAGACCTCCAGCAGGATGCCGTCTCGCCCGGCCTGCTTCGGCGCGGGGATGACGAAGGGGGCCCACCCCTCGGGCGGGACGGTCAGGACCACGGTCCCGTTCCCGGCCCGGACGGGCGTTGCGGGGAGCAGGCAGGCCACGGCGGCCAGCAGCGGGATCAGAAACGAAATCGAGATATTGCGGATGGTGTGCACGGCGGTTCTCCTCACGGGAGAACATAACACGGCCGTCCCCGGAAGGGAATGGGCCGGGAAAGGGGCCCGCCGAGCTCGCCCGCACAGTCCGGCCGCGCGATATTTGTCGGAATCGCGGGTTGCCCCTTGCCATTTGTCGTGACTTTCACTAGGTTTTCTTGAGATAGTCGACAAGGCTTCGCCGCAACCCCGAGGAGCGTCATGCGCCGACTGATCGCGCTGCTGGCCGGGCTGGCCATCCTGATGCTTGCCGGATGCGGGTCCATGAACCCGCTCCGCAGCCATGTCTATTCCACGCCGCCGAGCGGCTCCTCCACCCGCGACGCCCCGTCGCGCTACACCGGCAGCGCGGACGCCAAGACCAGGCCCTACACCGTGCTCGGCCGGACCTACTATCCCCTCCAGACCGCCGCGGGCTACGACGAGGTGGGCATGGCCTCCTGGTACGGCAGCGACTTTCACGGCAAGCCAACGGCCAACGGCCAGACCTACGACATGTACGGCGTCTCGGCCGCGCACAAGACCCTGCCCCTGGGCACCCGCGTCCGGGTGACCCATCTGGGCAGCAACCGCAGCGTGGTCCTGGTGGTCAATGATCGCGGCCCGTTCGTGTCCGGCCGGATTCTCGACCTTTCCTATGGCGCGGCCCGGCAGCTCGGCATGCTCGACGAGGGCGTGGCCAAGGTGCGCATCTCGGCCATCGGCGCCACGGTCGCGCCCGACACCATGACGGCCTCGGCCTCCCGGTCCGTGCCCAGGGCGGAGCCCTCGGGCAAGCTCTATTCCGTGCGCGTGGG
Organism: Pseudodesulfovibrio sp.; assembly: GCF_028692895.1. Lineage (GTDB taxonomy): Bacteria > Desulfobacterota > Desulfovibrionia > Desulfovibrionales > Desulfovibrionaceae > Pseudodesulfovibrio. The sequence continues at coordinate 6,644 of NZ_JAQUWN010000020.1, read as the reverse complement.
GGCCTTCTCCGTGCGCGCCAACGCGGAGCGCACCCAGCGCCGCCTGGTCTCGGACGGCTACACCGGCGCGACCATCCTCATCGAGAACCGGGACGGCCTGACCCTGCACATCGTGGTGGCGGGCAGCTTCCCGAGCCGCGACAAGGCCGAGCGCGTCCAGCAGCGCCTCAAGCGGGCGTTCCCCACCTGCTACATCGTCAGCTAGGCGACGGATAAGGGCGGTCAGGGCCTTCCCAGCGCCGGGGCGAGTCCCTGCACATTCCCGTTGCGCCCATTCGGGCGGGCGGAGCCGATTTCCTGGTGGCTGCGAAAGGGCCGTGGCCCGGCAAAGGCAAGCGCAAGGCGCGAGAAAAGGGCGCGGCCGACGCGTATCCCGATAGGCGAGGGTGCGCCCCTCTTTTCCTTCTCTTCCTCCCCGCCGCGCGCCCGCGCGAGACCCTGAAGCAGTAGGCGCGGGCAAGCGCAAGGCGCAAGAAAAGGGCGCGGCCGACGCGTATCTCAATACGCGAGGGTGCGCCCCTCTTTTTCTTCTCTTCCTCCCCGCCGCGCGCCCGCGCGAGACCCTGAAGCAGTAGGCGTGGGCAAGCGCAAGGCGCAAGAAAAGGGCGCGGCCGACGCGTATCTCAATACGCGAGGGTGCGCCCCTCTTTTTCTTCTCTTCCTCCCCGCCGCGCGCCCGCGCGAGCCCCTGAAGCAGTAGGCGCGGGCAAGCGCAAGGCGCAAGAAAAGGGCGCGGCCGACGCGTATCCCGATAGGCGAGGGTGCGCCCCTCTTTTTCTTCTCTTCCTCCCCGCCGCGCGCCCGCGCGAGACCCTGAAGCAGTAGGCGTGGGCAAGCGCAAGGCCCGAGAAAAGGGCGCGGCCGACGCGTATCTCAATACGCGAGGGTGCGCCCCTCTTTTTCTTCTCTTCCTCCCCGCCGCGCGCCCGCGCGAGACCCTGAAGCTGTAGGCGTGGGCAAGCGCAAGGCGCAAGAAAAGGGCGCGGCCGACGCGTATCTCAATACGCGAGGGTGCGCCCCTCTTTTTCTTCTCTTCCTCCCCGCCGCGCGCCCGCGCGAGACCCTGAAGCAGTAGGCGTGGGCAAGCGCAAGGCGCAAGAAAAGGGCGCGGCCGACGCGTATCTCAATACGCGAGGGTGCGCCCTTTTCGCAGC
>NZ_JAQUWN010000020.1:0-5390 GCF_028692895.1 Pseudodesulfovibrio sp. | reverse complement strand
CTTCTCTTCCTCCCCGCCGCGCGCCCGCGCGAGACCCTGAAGCAGTAGGCGTGGGCAAGCGCAAGGCGCAAGAAAAGGGCGCGGCCGACGCGTATCTCAATACGCGAGGGTGCGCCCTTTTCGCAGCAACGCAGCGATTGCCCGCGTCTACTGCTTCAGGTGCCAGACGCCGTTTTCGTCTCGCCAGGCCTTGGCCATGACGGAGTGGCCGTCCTCGTCCTTGATGACGATGTCGCGATAGACCTTGTTTTCGGCCATGTACGGCTGGGACGGGGTGGCCTCGTACCTCTGGTTGGTGTCAGGGTTGGTCCAACTGGATGTCTGGCCCGACTTGTTGTGTTCCAGGGTGGACTGGACCTTGGCCTCGTCGTGCTTGTCCCATTCGTTGCCGACGATGTAGCCCATGAGGGTGCCCACGCCCGCGCCCACGGCCGCGCCGAGGAGCTTGTCCTTGAAGGTCAGGGCGCCGATGGTGGCGCCGGCCAGGGCTCCCACGCCCGCGCCCTGCTGGGCCTTGTTGGCGCAGCCGTAACCGGCGGCGAGGAAGCTGACGAGCAAAAGAGAGATGGCGATTTTTTTCATGGTGTACCTGCCTGTTGAAGGTTGCGGATTCACGATAGCATCAAGAAAGGGCCGTTGTACAGGATGTGTGAACGCGGTTGTGTTATTCTTTTCGACAGGCCCGGCTCTTGCATGAGACGGGGAAGCCCTGTACACGGGGACTGGTGACCATTTGCCCGAGGATGCGCATGAAACCGTTTCGCTACGTTTTGCCCGTTTTGTTCCTTTTCTGCCTGCTTGCCGGTCCGGTCCGGGCCGAGCGGCCGAAGAAGGACGTCCTGTTCATGAATTCCTACCACGATGGGTACCAGTGGTCGGACTCCATCCTTGAGGGCGCGCGTTCCGTCTTGGACGCGAGCGAGTTCAAGATCGACCTCCAGATCGAATACATGGACGCCAAGAAGTACCATTACGAGGACGTCACCGGCATGCTCCGCCGTCTCTACCGGGAGAAGTTCGCCGGCAAGAAGTTCGACGCGATCATCGTTTCGGACAACGACGCCTTTTCGTTCGCCTCCCAGTACCGGGACGAGCTGTTCCCCGGCGTGCCCCTGGTCTTTTGCGGCGTCAACGACTTCGAGCCCGGGATGATGGCCCAGGGCAACCTGACCGGCGTGGTGGAGAATTTCGATCCCCGGATGACCCTGGACGTGGCCCTCAAGCTGTATCCCGACAAGCGGCACATGGTCGTGGTGGGCGACGAATCCACGGCGGGCGTGACCATCCGGCGGCAGGTGCTGTCAGTGGTGCCGGAATATGCGGGCCGCCTCACCGTGGAGTCCTGGGCCAGGCTTTCCCTGGAGGACACCCTGAAGCGGGTGGAAAAGCTGCCGCCCGACGCCTTCCTGTTCTTCATTCCCTATTACCAGACCGTGGGGAACCGGTTCTACACCTCCGAGGAGGTGATGGAGGAGATCTACAAGCATTCCAGCGTGCCCATCTATACGGCGTGGGGCTTCCTGCTGGGGCACGGCGCACTCGGCGGTTGGGTCATTTCCGGCCGGCAGCACGGGCAGATGGCCGCCGAGATGGCCCTGCGCATCCTGGACGGCGAACCGGCGGACGCCATTCCGGTGGTCCAGAGCCCCACCGGGGAATACGGCTTCGACTACAACGTGCTGTCGCGGCTCGGCATCGATGAATCGAAACTGCCCGAGGGCAGCCGCATCATCAATACGCCCAAGGCGTTCTACGAGTTGCCCAAGGAATTGTTCTGGACCATCATGGTCAGCTTTTTCCTGCTGGTCATCATCCTCGTCTTTCTGGTCCTGACCATGATGGAGCGGCGGAAGGTTGAACGCAAGGTCAAGGACCAGCTCGCCTTCCAGGAGACGCTCATGGACGCCGTGCCGCAACTGGTGTCGTGGAAGGACCGCCAGGGGCGCTACCTGGGCTCCAACCGGGCCTTCGCCGAGTTTTTCGGCCTGGAGAACGGGGCCTCCGCCGTGAGCCGGACCTCGGGCGAGAGCCTGCACGACATGGAGTACGCCAAGTGGGCGGACGAGGCGGACATGGCGGTCATCGGCCGCAGGGAGGCCTTCCGCAGGGTGCGGCGCGAGCTTTCCGACGCCGCCGGGCGCTCCGCCTGGCTGGAGGTCAACAAGGTGCCCATCCGCGACCGTTCCGGCCGGATCGTGGGCGTGCTGACCACGGCGGAGAACGTGACCAAGGAGCGGGACCTGGAGCGGCAGCTCCTGCAATCGCAGAAAATGGAGGCCATCGGCACGCTGGCTGGCGGTATCGCGCATGATTTCAATAACATATTGACTTCGATCATCAACTCGACCGAGCTGGCCCTGGGCGACCTGGAAGAGGAGAGCGTCACCCACAAGGACCTGGACCGGGTGCTCAAGGCGGCCCGGCGGGGAGGCCGGGTGGTCAACCAGATCCTGGCCTTCAGCCGCCCCTCCACCGAGGGCTTCCGCAGCACGGACGTGGGCGCGGTCATCACCGAGGCGATGGGGCTGATCGAGGCGTCCATGCCGAGCAACATCAAGGTCCGGCTGAACGTGGCCCCGGCCCTTTCCTGCGTGCTTGCCGACCCCACCCAGCTCCACCAGGTGGCCATGAACCTGTGCACCAACGCCTTCCACGCCCTGCGCGACCGTGGCGGGGTCATCGAGGCTCGAGTGGACCGGGCCGACCTGACCGAGGAGGACGCCCGCGCCCTCGGCGTGTCGCCGGGCGAGTACGTGCGCATGGCCATCGAGGATGACGGGCCTGGCATCGCGCCGGAAATATTGGACAAGATCTTTGATCCCTTCTTTTCTACCAAGGACAAGACCGAAGGCACCGGTCTGGGCCTGGCGGTGGTGCACGGCATCGTCCGCAGCCACAGGGGCGGGCTCCAGGTGCTCCCGCGTCCGGGGGGCGGCACCATATTCGAGATATTCCTTCCCAGGGCCGAGAACACGGACGGCGACACGGGCCGGGTCCGCCGGAGCGGGGGCCCCACGGGCCAGCGCATCCTGTTCGTGGAGGACGACGAGGACCAGTTGCACACCACGCCCCGCCTGCTCAAGGCCATGGGCTACCGGGTGTCGGCCGTGGGCGACCCGGAGGCGGCGGCCCTGCTCGTGGCCGACGACCCCGGGGCCTTCGACATGGTCATCACCGATTACGACATGCCGGGGCTGAGCGGGATCGAGCTGGCCATCCGCATCGCCCTGGTGGCCCCCAACATGCCGATTATCCTGGTTTCCGGGCGCGAGGACGCGGTTGTCGCGGCCGCGGACTTGCCGTGCATCCGCCAGGTGATTATCAAACCCTATGACAAGGAAGACCTGGGAGACGCCATCGGCGTCGTCCTGGACACGCGCTAGAAGGGGATCGGGGGGAGTGCGGCCATGGCGAACATACTGATTCTGGACGACGATTTCGAGATTTGCGAGACCATGGAAAGCCTGATTACCAGGCTGACCCATACCTGCGATCACGCCCACACCCTGGATGTGGGGCTGAAGCTGGCGCGTAAGAATCTCTACGACGTGGTCTTCCTGGACGTCCGGCTGCCCGACGGCAACGGGCTGGACATCCTGCCCGACCTCATGGCCCTGCCCGAGCCGCCCGAGGTGATCATCCTGACCGGCCAGGGCGACCCGGACGGCGCGGAGCTGGCCATCAAGGGCGGCGTATGGGACTACCTGCTCAAGCCCTCCAGCGTGCGCGAGATTTCCCTGACCCTGGGCCGCGCCCTCAAGTATCACGAGGAAAAGGCGGGCAAGGCCGCCATCGAGTCCCTGGACCTCTCCAAGGTGGTGGGCCACAGCACGTCCATGCAGGCGAGCTTCAAGCTCCTGGCCCAGGCCGCCCGCTCGGACTCCAACGTGCTCATCACCGGCGAGACCGGCACCGGCAAGGAACTCTTCGCCTCCACCATCCACGCCAATTCCAAGCGTCGGGGCGGCCGGTTCGTGGTGGTGGACTGCGCCGGGCTGGCCGAGTCCCTGGTGGAATCAACCCTGTTCGGCCATCGCAAGGGCGCGTTCACCAGCGCCCTGGCGGACCGCACGGGCCTGGTCAAGCTGGCCGACGGCGGCACGCTCTTCCTGGACGAGGTGGGCGAACTGCCGCTCTCCATCCAGAAGACCTTCCTGCGCGTCCTGCAGGAGCGCACCTTCCGCCCCGTGGGCGACACCCGCGAGCTGACCAGCGACTTCCGCCTGGTGGCGGCCACCAACCGCGACCTTGACAAGATGGTGGAGAAGGGCGAATTCCGTTCGGACCTGCTGTTCCGCATCAAGACCATGCGCATTCACCTGCCGCCCCTGGCAGCCCGGCCCGACGACATCCGCGGGCTGGCCGAGTTCCGGGTCAAGCGGCTGTGCGAGAAGTACGGCATGGAGGAGAAGTCCTTCGGGTCAGACTTTTTCTCGACCCTGCGCAGCTACAGTTGGCCGGGCAACGTGCGGGAGCTCTTCAACATCCTGGAACGAGCCGTCATCGCGAGCGGGAACGAGAAGACCCTGTACACCATGCACCTGTCCCGGACCCTGCGGATTCAGGTGGCCAAGTCGCAGATCAAGCGCATGACCGGAGCCGAGGTCACCGAGGAGGGCGGGTCCGAGGCGGACCGCGGGGTCCGGAAAATCGGACAGGAGATCTTCGAGGACATTTTCGACCGGGAGCTGCCCTCCCTGCGCGAATTCAAGGGCGTGGCGGAAAAGGTCTACCTGGGCGAGCTGATCCGGCAGTGCGGCGGGCAGTTGCCCCGTATCTTGGAGGTGTCGCAACTGTCCCGGTCGCATTTCTATTCACTGTTGAAGAAGTATGATCTGTCCTTGTAATACACTTTTGTCGATTTCGTATTAATTGTGACAACAATGGGGCCAAAAATGGGCTCCGGCTTCGCGGTGTCCGCCGGAAGAGTAGGAAACAAGCGCTTTTTTTTGAAGGGAAGGCTTATTTTTGACTTCCTTTCGATTCGCCAAGCGTGTATGCAGGGGAATACTTTTCGTGTTCCGAGGGACGTTGATCGTTTCATACAACAATAGGAGAAAAGCACATGACCAAAGCAGAACTCGTTGCCAAAATCGCTGAAAAGAACGGCACCTCCAAGGCTCAGGCCGAGGCGTCCATGAATGCCATCCTGGACATCATCAAGGATGAGCTGGCGGCCGGCAACAAGCTGACCTTGACCGGCTTCGGCACTTTCAGCGTGAGCGCGCGCAAGGCCCGCACCGGCCGCAACCCCCGCACCGGCGCCGAGATCAAGATCCCGGCCTGCAAGGTTGCCCAGTTCAAGCCCGGCAAGGTTCTGAAAGACGCCATCAAATAGATTGGTTTTCAGAAATAGGTCTTGAAGGCCCTCCTGGTTCCAGGAGGGCCTT
>NZ_JAQUWN010000019.1 GCF_028692895.1 Pseudodesulfovibrio sp. | reverse complement strand
TCCTCAAGGCCGTGTCAAGAGCCATCGCGGCCACCATCCGTCCCTCCGACCTGCTCTCCCGCTGGGGCGGCGACGAATTTCTGATCCTGCTGGACGGCAAGGACTGCGAGGCGGAGATCCTGGCCACCCGCATCCGCGACGCCGTGGGGAAAGCCCATGACGTTCCGGTCTCCTTCAGTTGCGGCATCGCCCAATACCGGGCGGGCGAGGACATCGACACCCTGTCGCACCGGGCCGACCGGGCCATGTACAAGGCCAAGAAGAACGAGACGCAGTGGCTCGCCGTCGACAAGGAGTGACCCCGGTGCGCCGCCTGACGCCCCTGCTCGCCCTGCTCGCCCTGTTGCTGACGCCCGTCCGGGCCGGAGCCGGAGTGACCGTCTCCACCAGCGAAGACCACTATGTCGTCGAGGGCTCGACCCGGGCGCAGATCTCGCGCTTCTATCAGCAGCGCGAGACCAGAAGCGCGGCCTCCGCCCGGCCATCCTTCAAGTATTCCTACACCTGGCGGCAGCAGGGCGGCATGTGCACCGTCACCGACGTGAAGGTCCACCTGCACCTGCTCTACACCTATCCCCGCCTGGCCAGCGCCACGGGGCGGCGCACCGCCCAGTGGTGGAACGACACCCTCAAGCAACTGACCATCCACGAGCGCATCCACGGCGACATCGCCCGCGACGCGGCCAAGGAGCTGGAGCGGGAGCTGCTGCGCATCCGCGACGTCCCCTGCTCCGCCATCAAGGAGAAAGTCAAATACCGGGCCGAGCGCGTCTTCCAGGACCACCAGCGTCGGCAGGAGGACTACGACCGGCTCACCGAGCACGGCCTCAAGCAGGAGCGCCACCGGGGCGACTGAGCCCCCTCCCCCTCGTCCGGCGAATCGATCCGGCGAACCGATCCGGCATGAAAAAAGGCGGCGAATCGAAGTTCGCCGCCTCTGTTTTTTCCTTGTGCCGCCAGCCTATTCCATGGGCGCGGGATTCTTCATGTCCCAGATGCCGCAGGGGCAGGCGTTGGCGCAGAAGCCGCAGGCGATGCACTTGTCCGGGTCCACCACGCGCTCGAAGCCGCCGTCGGGCAGCTCGTTGCGGGTGATGGCGGCCTGGGGACAGACCGTGTCGCAGATGTAGCAGTCGCGGCAGGAACCGCAGGAGGAGCACTCGGCCCCGCACTGGTTCATGTCGCTGAACTCGACGACGCGCGGGTCGAAGTACTCCAGCGTCATGCGGGTGTAGTCGATCATCTCGCGGGTGTCGGAGAGCGGACGGCGGCCGTTCAGGAGGTCGTCGATGACCTCGGCGGCGCGTCGGCCGTTGCCGATGGCGTTGGTGATGAGTCCGGGCCGGACCACGTCGCCGATGGCGAAGACCTTGGAGTCCGTGGTCTGGAAGTCGTCGTTGACCACCACGTAGCCCCGGTTCTGGGCGATGTCGGCGGGCAGGAACTCCAGCTCGGGCGCGTCGCCGATGGACATGATGACCGTGTCCGCCTCCAGCAGCTCGCCGGACTGAAGCAGCACGCCCTTGTCCGTGATCTCCTTGGTGAAGCAGGGCCACTTGAAGCGCGCCCCGGCGGCCTCGGCGTCCTTGCGCTCCTTGCCGAAGGAGGCGGGCTCCTGGATGTCGATGAGCAGGACGTCCTCGGCCCCGGTCTTGAAGGCCATGGCGGCCACGTCGCAACCCACGTTGCCCGCGCCGATGATGACGACCTTCTTCCCGACCTTGGCGGCGCCCGCCTTGACGTCCTTGAGGAAAGTCAGGGCGGGATAGATGCGCTCGTGGCCGGGCACCGGGATGATGCGCGGCTTCTGCGCGCCGGTGGCGATGACCACGTAGTCGTATTCGTCGCGCACGGCCGCGAAGTCGTCGGCCTTGAGCTTTTGCTGAAGGTGAACGTGCGGCAGCACCTCGGCGGCGCGCTTGACCTCGGCCTCCACGACCTCTTTGGGGACGCGGGTGTAGGGAATGGCCGAGACGATCTTGCCGCCCAGGGTCTTGTCCATGTCGTAGACCACGGCCTCGTGGCCCTTCATACGGATCTGCCAGGCGACCGAGATGCCCGCCGGGCCGCCGCCGATGACGGCCACGCGCCCGCCCGAGAGGGGCGGCAGCTTGGGGGCCTTGGACTTGTGCCCCTCGCGGCCGAGCTTGGTGATGTCGATGGCGGCCATGTGCTGCTGGGTGTTGCGGGTGCAGCCCTGCATGCACAGGTTCGGGCAGAGGTAGCCGCAGACCGTGGCCGGGAACGGCGTGTAGGCCAGGGCCAGGTCCACCGCCTCGTCCACCAGGCCGTCGCGCACCAGTTGCCAACGCCGCTGCACGGGCATTCCCGTGGGACAACTGGACTGGCACGGGGCCATGTACTTGCGGTTTTCCCACACCGGCACCTTGCGGCGCAGGTCGCCGTGCACGATGAGCGGGATGGGCGAACGGTCCAGGCTGGTCAGGTCGCCGATCAGTCCGCCGCGCCCCAGCTCCGCATCCCAGACGCCGGTCCGGAAGTCGGCCATGGAGCGGCGGGTCTTGCCCTTCTTCTCGAACGGGGTCTTGGCCCGGATGAGCTGCCACTCGTCGCGCCTGGTCAGCCGCGGGAGCAGCCGGGTACGCTTGATTTTCTTGAGGAAGTCCTCCAGCCCGGCGGTCAGCCAGGCCCAGGTTTCGTCGTCGATGGGCTCCTGGACGGCGTCGGACCGCGAGAACCCGTCGATGGGCCCGCGCACGAAGACGCGGCCGCCGACCATGCCCACGCAGGGGCGGTAGCCGAGAACGTTCTTGGGGTTCTGGGCCTCGTGGCCGCAGATGACGGCCGTGCCGCCCGCCATGAACTCGGCGAAGTAGTCGCCCACCGAGCCGAGCACCCAGAGTTCGGGCGCGTCGAAGCGCGGGTTGGTCTTGGTCATGGTCATGCCGCGCGAGCCGATGTTGCCCGCGATGAAGACCTTGCCCTGGGCCATGGCGTTGCACGCGCCGTTGCTGGCCTGGCCGTGCACGATGATCTCCGCGCCCGCGTTGAGCCAGCCGACGTCGTCGGACGTCTCGCCCATGATCTCGATGGTCGTGCCGGGGAACCCCTTGGAGCCGATGCGCTGTCCGGGCGAGCCGGTGATGGTCACGTGGATCGGCTCGTCCTTGGAGACCCAGAGGCGTCCGCCGATGCCGTGCTGGCCGAGCGCGTCGATCTCCAGCTTGCGCGCGCCCTTGGCGACCGCTTCCTGGATGCGTTTTTCAAGCAGACGGGACTCGACGCGCAGGCCGTCCTCGCTGCCGCTGATGCGATATGTTCTTTTGGCCATTTTGCTACTCCGTTCCTGGGCGTTAGATCACGTACTTGATGCCGAGACGGTCGGCGGCATCCTTGTCGCTGATGCCGAGGGCGTCCGACATGCCGATGGGCAGAGAGGTGGACCGGCCGAGCGGCGCGAACACCTTGCGCAGTTCCGTGTCGAAGCTCAGGTAGAAGTCCACCACGCGCTCGGCCACCTTTTCGGGGTCGAGACGGCGGTAGAGCCTCGGGTCCTGGGACGTGATGCCCTTGGGGCAGACGCCGATGTTGCAGACGTTGCAGCGGTCCTTTTCGCTGCCCAGGCAACCGGCTCCGGCCTGCATGACGTACTTGCCGATCTGGACCATGGACGCGCCGAGCATGATAAGCGCCGCCGCGTTGGCCGCCAGGTTGCCGTGCTTGCCGATGCCGCCGCCCGCGATGAGCGGAATCTCGTTCTGGGCGCCGGCCGTGCACAGGGCGTTGTAGCAGTCGCGAATGCTGGAGGCGATGGGATGGCCCATGTGGTTCATGGAGATGTTGTAGGCCGCGCCCGTGCCGCCGTCCTCGCCGTCGATGGCCAGACCGGCCGCATACGGGTTGCGGACCAGGTTGTTGAGCACGGCCATGGAGGTGGAGGAGGCGGAGATCTTGGGATAGACCGGCACGCGGAAGCCCCAGGCCATGGACATGGACTGGATCATCTTGGCCACGGACTCCTCGATGGAGTACTGGGTCTGGTGCGTGGGCGGGCTGGGCAGGCTGACGCCCTTGGGCACGCCGCGGATGGCCGCGATGAGCTTGTTGACCTTGTACCACATGAGCAGGCCGCCGTCGCCGGGCTTGGCGCCCTGGCCGTACTTGATCTCGACGGCGCAGGGGTCCTCCTTCATCTCGGGGATGGCGTGGATGATCTCGTCCCAGCCGAAGTAGCCCGAGGCGATCTGAAGGATGACGTATTTGAGGAAACGGGAGCGCAGCAGGCGCGGCGGACAGCCGCCCTCGCCCGTGCACACGCGCACCGGCATGTTCAGCTCCTCGTTCAGGTAGGCCACGGCCATCTGGATGCCTTCCCACATGTTCGGGGAGAGCGCGCCGAACGACATGCCGCCGATGACCAGGGGGTAGATTTCGCGCACCGGCGGCATCCACCCGTTCTCGCGCAGGGCCTTCAGCTCCGCCTCGGGCGAGAGCACGCGGCCGAGCAGCGTGCGCATCTCGAACTCGTGGCGGCCCGCGTCGAGCGCCGGGTCGGTGAGCATGGAGATGCGGATGAACTTGATCTGGTCGAGCAGGGACTCGCTGTTGTTGCGCCGCCCGCCCCGGGTGCGGGACTGGCCGCCGCGGTTGTTCTGGAACTCCAGGGTGGTGGAGTCGTACTGCCGTTCGGGCCTGATGGCGTTGTTCGGGCAGACCATGTTGCACATGGCGCAGCCGATGCAGGAATAGGCCGGGTCCGTGCGCTGGCGAATGCCGTAGAAGGTGGAGAAGGTCGTGGTCGGCTTGGCGGAAAGGCCCATGGGCGCGTTGATCTCACGCTTGCGGAACACGCCGAGCTCGATGGCGTTGACCGGGCAGACCGAGGTGCAACGCCCGCACTTGGTGCAGGTGTTGATGTCCCATTTGATCTGCCAGGGCAGGTCCTTGACGCTTAGCGTTGAAGGCGTAATGGGTCTTTCTGCGAGCATTTGGTTACCTCCCGGCAGTCAGGTCTGACGATGGCCGTATCGAGATGCATGGGTTGAAAGTCTTTGCTTTTGTCGCGCTCGGGGATGGCGGCGTTGAGCCCGCATATTTCCGAGGAGAAGGCGTACATGCCGATTTCCGGATTGCCGCCAACCACGCCGGGCCGCAGCTTCTTGCGGTCCTGGACCATGAACATGGAGCCGTCGTCCAGGCAGCCGATGACGCAGTTGGGGCCGTCGATGATCAGCTTGCGGCACGACTTCTTGAGCCCGGAGAGGAAGGCGCGGTCCGGATGACCGGCCATCTCGTCGTCGTTCATCGGGGTGATGACGTGCTTGTAGGCGGAGATGTCGAGCCCGAGCTTCTTGGTGGAGAAATGGGCGATGTGGGTGAAGACCTCGGAGTCGGAATTGTATCCCTCGTAGCCGGTGACCCCGCGCGACTGCAAATACTCGCGGATGGGCACGAAGGCCGTGTTCTCGCCGTTGGTCATGGTGGACACGCCCTCGATGAAGAACGGATGGCAGGCGTAGAGGTTGATGGCGTAGTTGGTGTTCTGCCGCCCCTGGGCCAGGATGTGGCGGGCGTAGAGCTCCTCGCGGCCGAGGCGCAGGTACTCGCCGATGGCGAGGGGGTCGCCCACTTCCTTTATCATGATGGTGTCGGGCCAAAAGGAGAAGACCATGATGTCGTTCTTCTGCTCGCCCATGGCGCGCAGATCGAGGCGGATGCGCACCAGGCGGCTGCCCAGGTCGTCCTTCGAGAGCTTCTTCATCTCCGCCGGGACTTCAAAGGCGATGGAGGCGTAGATGCCACGCTTGGGCGTGCCGAGGGGCGGTTCGGTTTCGGGAGTGAACAGGACGGAATACTTGCTGTTGAAGCCCTTGTCCGACATGTAGTCGAAGACCCGTTTCAGCCCGGAATCGCTGAAGATGCCGGACAGGATGGGACATTCACCGAACTCCTCGAAAGGTCCGCCAAGACCGCTGAGGAACAGGCCGACGCCGGAACCGTCATGCCCTTCCTTCATCACGTTGAGGGCGTCGATGGCGCGCATGGGCGACACCGGATCGCGGCTCGTGAGTGCAAATAAACGGCACATTTTCTCTCGTCACTCCACGGTTGAACGTTATGGCCGGGAAACTGGCATCATGTGCCAAAAACGACCCGCAAAACACGATCCAACTCCGTCATCCCGTCGGAGACCGCAGGTCATTCACATTTTTGCAAGAAAAATCGAATTAATTTTTCATGCAACTGTGCAGGAGCCAGTTCCCGCCCCGGACGAGGACCGTAGACCAAAAGGCAAAAGCGCGCAAGCTGTAGGGAAAACCTATTTTTGACAACAATGTCGAAGGCAGAATGCCAGTACTGACGGGGATTCCGGGGGGAAAATACGAAAAGTCGCCGGGGAGTGGCGAAAATTTCCATCCCCCCGGCGATCCGGAATGACAAAAAGGTAGGAAGGAATCAGCGGCCGAAGACGTCCTCGCGCAGGGCCAGGCGCGCGGCGGCGGCCAGGAAGTCCGCCGGGGAGACCCCGTGCAGGTCGGCGTATTTCTCGATGCGGGCGAGCAGGTGGCGATGCATGGCCACCTCGAACTCCTCCCAGTCGCCGCCGTCCCCGGCCACCTCGATATTGATGGCCCGCCTGTCCCCGCTCTCCGGCCGGGCCAGGATGGCCTTCTTGGCCGAGGGCTCGGGCAGGGACGCCCCTTCCTCGACCAGCATTTCCACATAGGAGGCCAGGGCCTCGTGGGCATGGTCCACGGCCTCGTCCAGGTCCTCGCCAAAGGTGACGCAATCCGGAAAATCCGGAAAGGTCACGGAGAAACCGCGTTTCTCCTCTTCGAATAACGCCACGTATTGCATTGATCGTCTCCTAATTGACCGCCGTTTCGGCGGACGCCATGGCCTGCCGGCTGACCAGCAGGAAAACTTCGGAAGGCTCCTGGAGATGCCCGGCCAGGTGCTCGGCCTCGGGCGAGGAGCCGCAGAACAGGTCCATGCGCGTGCCCTGGATGGCCCCGCCCGTGTCCTGGGCCAGGACCAGGGTGCGGAACGGCCGGGATTTGCCGGTCTTGCTGTCGCCGAGACGGGTGGAGAGCACGCAGGCTCCGCCCAGCGGGATCATGGACGGGTCCACGGCCACGCTGAGCCAGGGTTCGAGCAGAAGGTTCGCGGCCCCGAACGGCCCCCGGTCCGAGAGCCGGAAAAAGACGTAGCTGGGATTCTCGAACATGAGCTGGCGCGCCTCCTCCGGGTTGGCGCTCAGGAACTGGCGGATGCGCTGCATGGACATCTCCTCCCTGGGCACCAGGCCGCGGCTGATGAGCACGCGTCCCAGCGAGACGTAACGGCGGCCGTTGCGGCCGTTGTAAAGGATGTGACGCGACGTGCCGTCGGGCAGGACCAGCCGCCCCGATCCCTGAATCTGGAGAAAGAAGACGTCCACCGGGTCCTTGGCCCAGGCGATCTCGTAGCCCTTGCCGCCGATGGCGTCGTGGGCGTCGATGGCCCGCCGGTCGGGATAGGGCTCGATGCCGTCCGAGCCCATCCGATAGACCAGCCGCTGCCCGTTCCAGCGGCGATGGAACTTGCCCAGGTCCACCACCTGGAGGTCGTCGGGCATGCCGTAGAGCGGGTAGCGGTAGGTGTCGTCGGGCGTGAGCGAGGCGTCCAGCCACGGCTCGTAGTAGCCGGTCAGCAGCGTGTCCGGGGAGACCCGAAGCCAGCGGAAGCGCTCGGCCAGCAGGCCGGGCCGCCGGTCCAGCCGGGGCAGGATGGCCATCAGCTCGGCCACGCTGTCGCCCAACTGGCCCCAGGTCAGGGTTAGGCCGGGACGACGGACGCAGACCGCGTCCGATTTCTTCTTGAGGATATACCCCAGGTTGTCTTCCAGGGCGGACCGGTACTCGGTCCAGGAGCGAAAACCCTGTGAGGTCGGGGAAAGATTGCGGGAGATGCGCCGCGCGTCGCCCTGGCGCAGGATGCGGTAGAACGGCGGCGTGTCCTGCGCCGGTTGATTGTCCCCGGCCGACGACGGGGCCGGGTGCCGGTCCGACTGCTGGTCCGGCGGCGGGGGCGACTTGGGGCATCCCGCCAGCGGGACCGTCGCCAGACAGAGGCACAGAAGAAGCAGTATTCTTGCTATCCGCATGATTCCTCGTCCAGGGTGTCCTTGAGGTCCTCGGCGTACTCCTCGACGTAGATGTGCAGCATGACCATGACGAAGCTCAGGATGAGCGGCCCGTAAAGGATGCCGAGCATACCGAAGGTGTACACGCCGCCGAGGATGGCCAGAAAGATGTAGAAGGTGGAGATGCGCGCCGCCTCCTTCATGAACAGGGGCCTGAGCACGGTGTCGATGCCGACCACGAAGACGCCGAACCACAGGCCGAGGAACAGCGCCATCTTCCAGTCGCCCGACAGGAGCAGGTAGCACATGGCGGGCACCCAGACCAGCCCAGTGCCCACCACAGGGATGAGCGAGGCCAGGGCCACCACGGCTCCCCAGAAAAAGGCGGGAATACCGGCCACGGCCAGCCCGATGCCGCCCGCGACGCCCTGAAGCACGGCCACCAGCAGGGAGCCCATGAGCACCCCGCGCGCCACCCGCCTGAGGGACTCGATGATGAAGTCCTCCTGGAGCGGCCGAAGCGGCGAAAGGTGCTTGAGGTAGGCCACCATCTTGGCCCCGTCGCGCAGGAAATAGAACAGGATGAAGACCATGAGCAGGAAATGGAGGATGAGCTTGGCCGCGTTGCGCACCAGTTCGGTGCCGTAGCCGAGCATGGCCTGGGCGAACTGCTTGGAATACTGGATGATGCTCGCCTGTATGTCGAGCTCGTTGATGTGCAGGGACGGGAGCTTGGCGTGCAGGATGGCGATGTAGTGGTCATAGGCCGACGAATTGATGAAGGCCTCGTAGCCGCCCTTGGCCACCCAGGCGTTGAGCGCGCCCAGGGACTGCACGCCCTGGCCGATGAGGGCCATGAGCAGAAAGGTCATGGGCAGCAGCAGGCAAAATACGATGACCGCCACGGTGAAAAGCGAGGCCACGGCCCGATGCCCGCAGAAGCGCTTCTGCGCCCATGCACTGACCGGCGAGAAAAGCACGGCCAGCACGGTGGCGAAGATCAGGGTGTGGATGAAGGGCTCGACGATGGAGAACCCGAGGTAGAGCGAAAACAGCAGCAGGACGATGAGAAACGCCTTGTAGATGCCGCCGGTGAAAAACGGTGACGATCCGTTGGTGTCGAGCAGTTTTTTGGGTTCCATATGGTTGAGAGTATGACCGGAATCGCGGACAAGTCAATCGCCCTGCACAAAGGTTGCGGCGAACGCCTCCTCCCCGTCCCTGCCGTCCAGGATCGACTGGATGATGGCGGCCACGGTCCCGATGTCCACGGGCTTGGGCACGTAGTCGGTCATGCCCGCGTGCCGGCAGCGCTGCTCGTCGCCCCACATGGCGTGGGCCGTCAGGGCCACGATGGGCACAGCCGGGGCCAGGCAGCCGGTCTCCGGACGGCGGATGGCACGCGTGGCGTCGATGCCGTTCATCACCGGCATCTCCACGTCCATGAGCACGATGTCGAAGGGGGCGGCCCGCAGGGCCTCCACCGCCTCCAGCCCGTTCTCGGCCAGGGTGACCGCGCAGCCCATCTTTTCCAGCAGCCGGGTGAGGTAGCGCTGGTTGACCGTCTCGTCCTCGGCCACCAGGACCCGGGCCCCGGCCAGAGGCTTGTCCTCGCCCATGGCCGTCTCCAGCGGAGAGCGCGTCTCGTAGCGGCTGCGCCCGAGCGGGATGGCGAAGGAAAAGGTGCTCCCCCGCCCTTCCCGGCTCGCGCAGTGCACCGTGCCGCCCAGCATGGTCACCAGCCGGTTGACGATGGCCAGCCCCAGGCCGAGGCCGCCCGAGGTGTGGGCCAGGTGGTCGCCCCCCTGGACGAAGGATTCGAAGATGGCGTCCATGCGGTCGGGCGGGATGCCGACGCCGGTGTCCTGCACCAGCACGCGGACCTGGACGACATCCTCCCCCGGCGCGCCGTCCGGGCCGGGCTCCGGCGAGACGTCCACCATGATCTGCCCCGAGGCCGTGAACTTGACCGCGTTGGCCAGGAGGTTGCCCAGGGCCTGGCGGATCTTGCCCGCGTCCCCGCGCAGCCAGCCGGGCATGGCCGGGTCCAGGGTGTATCCGAGCCGGACGCCCTTGGCAGCGGCGGCCCGCCGATGTTGCGACAGCACGCCCGTCAGCAGGTCCTCCATGCGGAAATCAGCCTCCCTGAGCCGGGGCGAACTCGCTTCCAGCCGGGAATAGTCGATGATCTGGTTGAGCACGGAAAGCAGGGACTGGGCCGACTGCCGGATCAGGTCCACGTTCTCGCGATAGGGCTCCTCCAGGTCCGAAAGCAGGAGCAGTTCGGTCATGCCGAGCACGCCGTTCATGGGGGTGCGCAGCTCGTGGCTGATGGTGGCCAGGAAGGAGGTCTTGGCCCGCTCGGCCACCAAAGCCTCACGCCGGGCGCGGCCCAGGTCGTTCAACATGCGCCGCTTCCAGAGCTCCAGCTCCGCGGCCGCCCGAAGCTGTACGGCCGTCACCGGCCTGCGCAGGCGGCCCACCGGCACGCCGTCGGGCCAGACGCCGCCCTCCCGCTCCGATCCTGAGGTCATCAGGATGATCGGCAGCCCGAAAAAACAAGCCTCCCCGGCGCATTCGCCGCGCAGCCCCGCGTCCAGGAGCACAAGGTCGGGATGCGTCCCGTCCGCCAGATCCCGCGCCTCCCGGACCGTAGCCGCCTCTGCGGCCAGTTCCCACCCGGCCCCGGCCACCGCGTCCAAGGTCGTCCGCCGGGCCTCTTCGTCCCGCTCCACCACCAATATGCGCATCTGTCCTCTCCCGGCTCGCCTGCGGGCCCGCCCGGGCCCATGACTGTCCCCACCCTACCGCCACCCCGCAGAAAGACAATTATTATCAGGGACGACTTCCTGCAACGCTCCTCGAACAACCTTCCGCCGGGAATACCGGCTGCTGCTCCGCCATGAACTTCGTTCGATTCCAGCCCTCCGAAAAAACACAATGATCGCCATCGGCAAAAACGGCACTCGATACGGCGGGCAAGAACTAGCCTTGTATTTTTCACCAGTTGCGGATATGAAGGACTGTCGTCCTGCGGAGTAGCCCCTTTCTGGACGACGCTTGTCATTAGGACCATGGGATTGAGGGAAGCGGTTCAACCCGGCCGTTTGCCTCATGAAGAGGTATACCAACCCACCCTGTTTCATTGGAGGAAAGGATGAAACGTCTCATTACCCTGATCGCCGTGATCAGCACCATGCTCTTTCTTTTCGCGTGCAGCCAGCAGCCCCAGCAGGCCCAGGCCACTAAGGAGGACGTCAACGTCCGCCTCGAACTCCAGAAGGCTTCCACCCTTGAGAAGATCGTCAACCGCGGCTCCCTGCGCGTCGGCACCGAGGCCGGCTACATGCCCTTCGAGATGACCGACAAGAAGGGCAACGTCGTCGGTTTCGACATGGATCTGCTGGCCGAGATGGCCAAGGCCATGGGCGTAAAGCTTGAAATCGTCAACACCGCCTGGGACGGCATCATCCCCGGCCTGATGTCCGACAAGTACGACATCATCGCCGCCGGCATGACCATCAACCAGGAGCGCAACCTGAAGGTCAACTTCGCCGACCCGTACATCATCGTCGGCCAGACCGTGCTGCTCAACCCCAAGTTCGCCGATGAAATCCACTCCTGGAAGGATCTGAACGATCCCAAGTACACCATCACCTCCAAGCTCGGCACCACCGGCGAGCAGGCCGTCAAGCGCCTCCTGCCCAAGGCCACCTACAAGTCCTTCGAAATGGAGGACCAGGCCATGCTGGAGACCCTGAACGGCAAGGCCGTCGCCACCGTCTACGACCTGCCCATGTGCTCCATCTTCTACACCCAGCGCGGCAAGGAAGCGGGCATGAAGTTCCTGGACAAGCCCTTCACCTACGAGCCCCTCGGATGGGCCATCAACAAGGGTGACCCGGACTTCCTCAACTGGCTGAACAACTTCCTGCGCCAGATGAAGAACGACGGCCGTTACGAGCGGATCTACAACAAGTGGTTCGGCTCCAACGACTGGTACGAAGAAATCGCCCACTAATGACACTACGGGGGCCGCTTGCAGCGGCCCCCGTTCGTTTTTTTTTCGCTAACTATTTCGAGCTGTCCCTATGAAGAAACTCCCCAAGGTCGGCTCCCTCAAGGGGCTCGACAAATCCGTCATGTGGAAAGCGCTGTACGCTATCCTGATGGCCATCGTCTGCGTGGGATTCTACTGGTCCACCACGCAAACCAACTATATCTGGCACTGGAACCGGCTGCCCAAGTATTTCTACTACACCGACACGATCAACGTGAAGGCCGAGATCGAGGGCGAAGTAGCCACCATCACCCGCTCCAGGGGCGAGGCCGTGGTCATCGTCAAGGGACCCGACGGGACCGACCACTACACCATCCCCGGCGAAGACCTGCGGGTCAAGGAAGGCGACACCCTCTACATGGGCGACGTGATCGGCGTGTACC
Source organism: Pseudodesulfovibrio sp. (assembly GCF_028692895.1). GTDB lineage: Bacteria > Desulfobacterota > Desulfovibrionia > Desulfovibrionales > Desulfovibrionaceae > Pseudodesulfovibrio. The sequence continues at coordinate 46,104 of NZ_JAQUWN010000019.1, read as the reverse complement.
AGGAGGGCAAGATAGGCCTGCTCACCGACGGCCTGATCATCACCATCGAGGTCAGCATCGTGTCCATCCTGCTGGGCATCATGCTCGGGCTGTTCACCGGCCTGGCCCGCATCTCGACCAACCCGTGCGTAAAAGGGCTGGCCATCACCTACATCGAGATCATCCGGGGCACCCCGCTGCTGGTCCAGATCATGATCTGGTACTTCGTGCTCGGCACCATCATCAACAACCTGCTCGCCAAGGCTGGGCTGTTCCAGATTCCGGAGCTGTGGTTCGGCGTGGCCTCCCTGGCGATCTTCGCCGGGGCCTACGTGGCCGAGATCGTCCGCGCGGGCATCCAGTCCATCGACCGGGGCCAGATGGAGGCGGCGCGCTCGCTGGGCATGCCCAAGTCCATGGCCATGCGCAAGATCATCCTGCCCCAGGCCTTCAAGCGCATCCTGCCCCCGCTGGCGGGCCAGTTCATCAGCCTGATCAAGGACTCCTCGCTGCTCGGCGTCATCGCCATCCGCGAGCTGACCAAGGCCACGCGCGAGGCGGTCACCACCAGCCTCATGCCCTACGAACTCTGGTTTCTGTGCGGCATCATGTACCTGGTCATCACCTTTGCCCTGTCCATGTTCGTCCAGTACCTTGAAAAACGGACGGCGGAGGCTTAGCCATGATTGATGTAAAGAACATATACAAGACCTTCTTCGTCCCCCACGAGGTCCAGGCACTGCACGACGTCACCTACCACGTCGATCCGGGCGAGGTGGTCGTGGTCATCGGCCCCTCGGGATCGGGCAAGTCCACCTTCCTGCGCTGCCTCAACCGGCTTGAAAAGGCCGATTCCGGGCACATCGTCATCGACGGCACGGACATCCTGAACCCCAAGACCAACATCAACGCCGTGCGCATGGAAGTGGGCATGGTCTTCCAGTCCTTCAACCTCTTCCCGCACCTCACCGTGCTGGAGAACGTCACCGTGGGCCAGACCTCGGTGCGCAAGCGGGGCAAGAAGGAATCCATGGAAAAGGCCATGACCCTGCTCAACAAGGTCGGCATCCACGCCAAGGCCGAGAACTACCCGTCCCAGCTCTCGGGCGGGCAGCAGCAGCGCGTGGCCATCGCCCGCGCCCTGGCCATGGACCCCAAGGTCATGCTCTTCGACGAACCCACCAGCGCCCTGGACCCGGAAATGGTCGGCGAGGTGCTGGACGTCATGAAGACCCTGGCCAAGGAAGGCATGACCATGGTCGTGGTCACCCACGAGATGGGCTTCGCCCGCGAGGTGGCGGACCAGGTCGTGTTCATGGACGAAGGCAAGATCGTTGAGGTCGGCACCCCGGAGCACTTCTTCACCAACCCGGAGAACGACCGCACCAAGCTCTTCCTGAGCCAGATCCTGTAAGGCGTCGAACAGCACATCCGGGCGGCTTGCGGAACTCCGCAGGCCGCCCTTTTCATTGCCTCCGGGGCCCGCCCGCAACTATTGCGGCGGGGTATCATGTATGGTAATCAGGCTCGGCATCGCGGCACCGGCCAGCGGACCGGCTTTTCCGGCAAGCGCCCAGACCGGGCGCGCGCCCAAAACAACAATACGAGTTCCCGCATGAGCGACGTCACCTTCGACCGGCCCTTTGTCTTCACCGTGGTGGTTCCCTGCTACAACGAGGAGGAAACCCTGCGCCCGAGCGTGGAGGGCCTGCTGGCCATCCAGGACGAGCGGCTCACCCTCGAAGTCATCATCGTGGACGACTGCTCCAGGGACGCAAGCCGCAAGGTCGCCGAGGAACTGGCCCGCGAGCATTCCTGCATCCGCCTGCTCAAGCACGAGGCGAACCAGGGCAAGGGCGGCGCGCTCCAGACCGGTTTCGCCGCCGCCACCGGCGAGTTCGTGGGCGTGCACGACGCGGACATGGAGTACAACCCCATGGACCTGCGCCAACTCCTGGTCCCCCTGGTGGACGGCCGGGCCGACGCCGTGCTCGGCTCCCGCTACCTGAACGCCACCGGCACCCGCCGCGTGCTCTATTTCTACCACACCATGATAAACAAGGGGCTGACCTTCGTCTCCAACCTGTTTACCGACCTGGACCTCACGGACATGGAGACCTGCTACAAGGTCTTTCGCCGCGAACTGATCCAGTCCCTGAACCTGGAGGAGAAACGGTTCGGCATCGAGCCCGAGATGGTCTCCAAGCTGGCCCACTCCAAGGCGCGGGTCTACGAGCGCGGCATCTCCTACGACGGCCGCACCTACGAGGAGGGCAAGAAGATCGGCTGGCGAGACGGCGTGCGCGCCCTCTACTGCCTCTTCCACTACAACGCCCACTGCGCGCCGCTGCCCCTGCAACTCCTCATCTATTTCTTCATCGGGCTCACCGCCGCCATCGTCAACACCATCGGCTTCCTGGCGCTGCTGCCCGCCATGTCTGCCGGGGCCGCCGCCACCGCAGCGTTCATCGTGGCCGCCGCGGTCAACTACTGGCTGTGCATCAAAATCCTCTTCCGTCACAAGGCGCACTGGAGCGCTCCGGGCGAGCTGGCCGTCTACGCCGCGTCCGTGGCCGTGCTTTGCATGGTGGACGTGGGCATCACCGTGGGGCTCATCGCCCTGGGGGCCTCGCCGCTGGGCGCCAAGCTCTTCGCCACCCTCATCGGCTTCGTGCTGAACTTCTTCGCCCGAAAGCTCCTGGTCTTCCGGGAGGGCAAGCTCAACCTCTAACGGACGGACGCCCATGCTCTCCCAACGCCCCCGGAACGAACATACCGCGCTCATATTCCTGGGCATCGTCCTCGTCAGCGTGGCCGTGCGCCTGCTCACCGCCGAATACGTGGACATCGGCGGCGACAACTTCGAGAAGTGGCACCAGGTCAACGCCCTGCTCACCACCGGAAGCTACACTTTCTGGTACCAGCAGACCGTGCGCTGGGGCATCCTGCTCCCCCTGGCCGGGCTGATGAAGGCGTTCGGCCTCAACCCGGTCATCATGTACGTCCAGCCCGTGCTCTATTCGTCCCTGGCCGCCGGGCTCGTCTTCCTCATCGGCCAGCGGCTGCACAGCCGGGAGCTGGGCGTCACCGCCGCCCTGGCCGCCATCGTCTTTCCCCAGATGGCGCAGACCGGCAGCCAGCTCTGGCCCGGCGTGTTCGAGCTGTTCCACCTCTGCCTGTGCCTCTGGCTGATCCTCATCTGGCTGGACACCCGCTCCACCCCGGTCCTGGCCCTGGCGGCCGTGGTATTCTTCCTGGGCTGGGGCTGCCGGGTGACCATGATCTACGCCGCGCCGGGCCTGGCCCTGCTTCTCTTCCTGCCCACCTTCCGCTTCCGGCCGGTCTTCCTCTTCTTCCTGATCTTCGGCGTGCTCTGCACCGTTGAATGGGCGGTCTTCCGGCAGCTCACGGGCAACCCCATGGGCCGCATCGGCATCATCGCCGCCACCCATCTCAAGACGGCCGGGCTCGGCATCTCGCTCCACGACTACCTGCTGAACATCAAGGCCATCGTGAAGCTCAAGGGGCTGGTGGCCGTCTGGGCCCTCTGCCTCATCGCCGCCCTGCACAACGCCCTTGACCGCGACCCGCGCTGGCGCGCCCTGGGCCTGCTCTACGCCATCCACGCCTTTCTGCTGCTCTACATGCTCTCCAGCTTCTCGCCGCTCAAGCTGGCCATGCCGGTAGGCACCCGTTTCTGGGGCGTCATCGCGCCCGTAGGCCTGCTTCTGCTGGTCCGCTCCCTGTTCGTGCTCCGGGGAGCCCGGCCAAGGACGGCCAAGGCGCTCCTGGCCCTGGTCTTCATCGCCTTCCTCGCCTTCACCGCCAAGAAGATTCCGCCGGTCAACTCCCTTGTCCAGCTCGATTGCGACTACCGCCTCCTCGCCCCCCTGCTGGCCGAGAAAAAACCCATCCTCATGCACTACGAGCACTGGCAGCCCGACCTCATCGAGAGCAAGATCATCAGCCTGTTCACCGGAACGAAGGGGAAGCGGGTCCCGCGCGAGGACCACGTCCTGATGGCCATCCAGCGCAACGAATACCGCACGGCGGCCCTGTTCGTGACCGACGTCACGGCCCACGACGACTTCATCGGGCCGGAGCGCCTCAAGCGGGTGGACTACACCTCCTTCCTGCTCGTCCCGAAGGGATGCGACCCGGCCACGCCCCCGGCCGCCGAAGTCTGGTTCGGCCGCAAGCTCCACCGGGCCGAGCCACTGCCGTGAAAAAGGCGGAGTGAACGGAGCGGCGGCCTCCGGCGGGCGGCAAGCCGACGACAGGCGAACCCGCGGGACGCCTCCGGCGCGTGCTGCGGCTTGACACCGTGCCGTCATCGACTATTACTATGCACGGCATTTCGGCATGGGCGGAGGTCGCCTCGCTCTGGCGCACATCCCCCAGACATGAACACCCATCAACATCCTAACGGGATACGAATGCTCAACAACAAGACCATCCTCATTACCGGAGGCACCGGCTCCTTTGGCAAGAAATTCGTCAAGATGACGCTGGAGCGCTACAAGCCCAAGCGCCTCATCATCTTCAGCCGGGACGAGCTCAAGCAGTTCGAGATGGCCCAGGACTTTCCCATGTCCGACACCTCCCCCATCCGCTTCTTCATCGGCGACGTGCGGGACAAGGAACGGCTCTACCGCGCCTGCCGGGGGGTGGACGTCATCGTCCACGCCGCCGCCATGAAGCAGGTGCCCGCCTCGGAGTACAACCCCACCGAGGCCATCAAGACCAACATCTACGGCGCCCAGAACCTCATCAACGTGGCCTCCGACCTCGGCGTGGAATGCGTCGTGGCCCTGTCCACGGACAAGGCCGTGGCCCCGGTCAACCTCTACGGCGCAACCAAGCTGGCCTCGGACAAGCTCTTCGTGGCGGCCAACGCCTTCGCCCTGGGCCCCCGGTACTCCGTGGTCCGCTACGGCAACGTCATCGGCAGCCGGGGCAGCGTGGTTCCCTTCTTCATGAAGAAGCGGAAGGAAGGCGTGCTCCCGATCACCGACGACCGCATGACCCGGTTCTGGATCACCCTGGACAAGGCCGTGGAGATGGTCTTCCACGCCATCGAGTGCTCGGCCGGTGGCGAAATCTACGTTCCGCGCATCCCGAGCATGAAGATCACGGACCTGGCCACGGCCATCGCGCCCGAATGCGGGCAAAAGGTCGTGGGCATCCGCCCCGGCGAAAAGCTGCACGAGTGCATGATCCCGGCCGAGGAGTCCCACAACGTGGTCAGGACCGACACGGGCTACATCATCCTGCCCATGTCCGACGTCCTGCGCTACAAGGGCGACATCAGCCGGTACGAGAAGGTCCCCGAAGGTTTCGCCTACGGCTCCGACACCAACGACGACTGGATCTCCATCGAGGAATTCCGGGCCGTCCTCAAGGAACAGGGTTTCGAGATATAGCCATGTCCATCATCCCCTACGGCAGGCAGTACATCGATGACGACGACGTGCGGGCCGTGGTCGAGGCGTTGCGCTCGGACTACCTGACCACCGGCCCCCGCATCGACGGGTTCGAGACCTCGGTTCGGGAGTTCTGCGGCGCGGCCCACGGCGTGGCCGTGATGAACGGCACGGCCGCCCTGCACGCCGCCATGTTCGCCCTGAACATCGGCCCCGGCGACGAGGTGATCGTGCCGCCCATGACCTTCGCCGCCTCGGCCAACTGCGTCCTCTACCAGGGCGGCGCCCCGGTCTTCTGCGACGTGGACCCGGCCACCCTGCTCATCGACCCGGCCTCGGCCGAGGCCAGGATCACGGAGCGGACAAAGGCCATCATCGGCGTGGACTACGCCGGGCAGCCCTGCGACTGGCCCCGGCTGCGCGAGATCGCCGACCGCCACGGCCTGGCCCTGGTGGCCGACGGCTGCCACGCCCTGGGGGCCACCCTGGACGGCAGGCCCGTGGGCGGGCTGGCCGACATGACGGTCTTCTCCTTCCACCCGGTCAAGCACGTCACCACGGGCGAGGGCGGCATGGTCGTCACCGACGACGCCGGGCTGGCCGCGCGCCTGCGCCTCTTCCGCAACCACGGCATCACCACCGACGCCCGCACCCGCGACACGGCCGGGGCGTGGTTCTACGAGATGACGGAGCTGGGCTACAACTACCGCATGACCGACATCCAGGCCGCCCTGGGCGAAAGCCAGATGAGGAAGCTGCCCGGATTCCTGCGCCGCAGACGGGAGATCGCCGCCGTCTACGACGAGCGGTTCGCGGGCACGGCCGTCCGCCCCCTCAAGGTGCGGTCCGGCGCGGTGCACGCCTACCACCTCTACGTGGTGCGCCTGGACGGGCGGGACGAGGTTTACAGGAAACTGCGCGAGGCGGGCATCCACGCCCAGGTCCACTACATCCCGGTCCACCTGCATCCCTACTACCGGGAGCGCCTGGGCACCGGCGAAGGACTCTGCCCCGCAGCCGAGGCGGCCTACCGGGAGATCCTCTCCCTGCCCATGTTCCCGGCCCTGACCGACGAGAATCTCGACTACGTGATCCGCACCCTGCTGGAGGTGGCATGAACATAGCGGTCATCCCGGCCCGAGGCGGGAGCAAGCGCATCCCGCGCAAAAACATCCGGGATTTCTGCGGCCTGCCGATCATCGCCCGGTCCATCCGCACCGCCCTGGCCACCGGGCTGTTCGCCTCGGTCATCGTCTCCACTGACGACGAGGCCATCGCCGAGACGGCCCGCGCCCACGGGGCCGAGACGCCCTTCATGCGCCCGGCGAGCCTGGCCGACGATTTCACCGGCACCACGCCGGTCATCCGCCACGCCCTTCAGTGGTGCCTGGCCGACGGCCGCGAGGTGGAGACCGTCTGCGGCCTGTATGCAACGGCCCCCTTCTGCCTGCCCGCCGACCTGGAACGGGGGCACGCGGCCCTGGCCGGGGCCCCGGCCGCCTTCGCCGTGACCACCTTCGCCTACCCCATCCAGCGCGGGCTCCGGCGCGACGCCGACGGCCGCATGACCCTGTTCTGGCCCGAGCACCGCGCGACCCGCTCCCAGGACCTGCCCGAGGCCTTCCACGACTGCGGCCAGTTCTACTGGGCCACGCGGGAGTTCCTGCTCGCGGGCAAGGAATTCATGGACGGCGAGGCAGTGGGCGTTCCCATCCCGCGCCACCGCGTCCAGGACATCGACACCGAGGAGGACTGGGTCCGGGCCGAGGCCATGTACCGCGTCCTCGGGGAGACCGGCGAGCTGTGATCGGGACGCTGACCATCCGGGCGGACGCCTCGCCCGCCATCGGCACCGGCCACGTCATGCGCATGATCGCCCTTTGCCAGGCCTGGCAAAGGCTCGGCGGCCGCGCTGTCCTGATCGGCCGCCTGCAAAACGACTTCGTCGCCGACCGGCTGCGCCGGGAAGGCGTCGAGACCATCCTCCTGGACGGTCCGCCACCGGAACGGGAATCCCCCGAGGCCCTGGTCCGGGACGTGTCGGCCACCGACGGCCCCTGGATCGCCCTGGACGGCTACCGGTTCGACGCCGACTGCCAGCGCGCCCTGGCCCGCACCGGCCGCCGGGTCCTGGTCATGGACGACTACGGCCACCTCCCGGCATACCATTGCGACCTCCTGCTGAACCAGAACATCGGCGCGGAGGAGATTCCCTACCAGGGCGAAATCGCGGACAAACTGCTGGGACCGCAGCACGTCCTGCTGCGCAGCGAGTTTCTCGCCGAAATCCCCGGGGCGGCGGCCAGGACCTTTCCCGACAGGGCGAAAAACATCCTGGTCAGCCTGGGCGGGGCCGACGTCTCCGCCCTGCTCGGCCCCCTGGCCGACCGGCTGTGCGACCCCGTTCTCGAAGGCTGCGCCCTGCACGTCATCGCGGGCGGCGTGCCGGAACAACGGTGGCGGGAGCTGCTCTCCGGCTGCCCGGCCGAGGTGGTGATCCTGCCCACGGCCCCGGACATGCCCGAGCGGATGAGCCGGGCCGACTTCTGCGTCACGGCGGGCGGGTCCACCTGCTGGGAACTGTGCGCCCTGGGCGTCCCCTTCGGGGTCCTTTCCCTGGCCGAGAACCAGCGGGGCAACGTCCGCCACCTGGTGGAAAACGGCATCGCCGTGGACTGCCTGGAAGGCCCCCTCGCGGCGACCCTGGCCTCGGCGGCCGCCCGCCGGGAGCTGCACCGCCGAAGCATGGCCCTCATCGACGGGCAAGGGGCCGACAGGGTCGTCCGGGCCATGGCCGAACGGCTGCTCCGGCTCGACCACGTCACCGTGGACGACTGCGAGGGCGTCTTCGCCGTTGCGAGCGACCCGGAGGTCCGCCGCTTCTTCTTTTCCACCGGCGAAGTGCAGTGGACTGATCATGTCCGATGGTTTACAAATCGACTTGCCCGGGGGGACGCCCCCTTCTACGCCATCCGGGAGCCCGACGGGAACGTGGCGGGCTACATCCGGTTCGAACGCGAGAAGGGACGTTGCGTCCTGAGCATCGCCCTGCGACGGACGGCGCGGGGCAAGGGGATCGGCAGCCGGCTCCTGCGGGAGGCCGCGGCCCGGTTCTTTGCCGAAGACCCGGAAACGCCCAGCCTCACGGCGGAAGTCCGCGCGGACAACACGGCGTCCGTCCGCGCGTTCGAGAAGGCGGGCTTCGAGCGGATCGGTCCGTCGGAGCACGACGGGATTCCCATCGTCATCCTGCAAAAACAGAGGTCCTGATGTTTGATTGCACCGGCAAGAAAGTTCTGGCCGTGGCGGCCCACCCCGACGACGAGACCCTGGGGTGCGGCGGCACGCTGGCCCGGCTCGCCGCGCAGGGAGCCGAAGTCGTCATCATCCTCCTCGGCGAAGGCCCCACCTCGCGCCTGGACAGCGACGCGGCGGCGTCCCGGAGCGGCGCGGCCCGCTCGGCGGGCAAGGCCGCGTCCATCCTGAACGCCACGGAGCTGATCCTGGGCAACATGCCCGACAACCGGTTCGATTCCGTGCCCCTGCTCGACCTGGTCCAGTTCATCGAGAAGAGCACCCGGGAATTCGATCCCGACATCATTTTCACGCACCACGCGGGCGACCTGAACATCGACCACTCCCTCACGCACCGCGCGGTGATGACCGCCTTCCGCCCCCTGCCCGGCAAGACGGCCAGGACCATCCTGGGCTTCGAGGTCCTCTCCAGCACCGAATACGCCCCTCCGGGCGCCGGGCCGCAGTTCACGCCCCAGGTCTACGTGAACGTCGCCGACCAGCTCGACAGGAAAATCGAGGCCCTCGGCGCCTACGAGGAGGAACTGCAGCCCTGGCCCCACCCGAGGAGCGCCCAAGCCATCCAGGCCCTGGCCGCGCTGCGCGGCTCGCAATGCGGCTGCATCGCCGCCGAGGCCTTCATGCTCTACCGGGCCATCATCCCCTAACGACCACAAGAATACTCAGGATATCGACAACATGGCTGAAAAACAAAACGCGACGCGGCGGGACGCGCTACTCGCAAGAATCGAGGGCAACGCCTCCCAGGCGCTGGACTTCGTCGGCTGGATCTTCCAGGGCCTCGACATTCCGGACAACGCGAACATCGTCGAGTGCTGCTGCGGCACCGGCAAGCAGACCCTGGAGTTCGCCCGGCGGCTCACTCCCGGCTCGCGCATCCACGCCTTCGACATCGAACAGAAGTCCCTGGACTACCTGACCGGCCAACTGGACGAAGCCGTCCGCGACCGGGTCGAGGCCCGCCGCCTGGACTTCAATGATTTCGAGGCCGTCACGGCCGCGTTCCCGGATCGGATCGACCTGTTCTTCTGCTCCTACGGCCTCTACTACAACAAGGACTTCGCCCGGCTGCTCGGCCTGGTGCGGGACCGGCTGTCCGAAACCGGACGAATCACCGTGGTGGGCCCCTACGGCCGGAACAACGACGAACTGTTCAGCTTCCTCCAGGCGTGCGGGGTCGGAATCGACGACTACATCGTCTACACGGCCCAGCGGTTCATGGCCGACGTGGTGAACTGGATGAGCGACAACCTCAAGGACGTCCGGAGCACCACCGAGCGCAACCCGGTGGCCTGGGACTCGGCCGACAAGGTGTTCGGCTACTGGGAGAACTCCACCTTCCACGACCCGGCCCTGCGGGACGCGGTGGCGGAACGCCTGGCCGAGCACTTCCGGACCCACGACACGTTCATCAACTGCAAGTATCTGATGAAGGCCACGGCCACGATGATTTTGCCCTAACAGAGCGGAGGCGGCACCTTGTCCAGACTGGATTTCAGCAAAATCGGCCCGAACAGGCCCACCTACGTCATCGCCGAGATGTCGGCCAACCACAACAAGAGCCTGGAGCGGGCCGAACAACTCATCCGGGCCGCCGCCGAGGCCGGGGCGGACGCGGTCAAACTCCAGACCTACACGGCCGACACCATCACCATTCCCTGCGCCAACGAATATTTCACGGTCCAGGGCACCCTCTGGGAGGGGCGCACCCTGCACGACCTCTACCAGGAGGCCTTCACCCCCTGGGAGTGGACGCCCCGGCTCAAGGCGCTGGCCAACGGGCTGGGCATGGACTGCTTCTCCACCCCGTTCGACGACACGGCCGTGGACTTTCTCGAAGCGCACGACATGCCCTGCTACAAGGTCGCCAGCTTCGAGAACGTGGACATCCCGCTGCTGAAGAAGATCGCCGCCACCGGCAAGCCGGTCATCATGTCCACGGGCATGGCCTCGCTGGCCGAGATCGACGAGGCGGTGCGGACCCTGCGGGAAAACGGCTGCCGGGAGCTGGCCCTGCTCAAGTGCACCTCGGCCTACCCGGCCCCGCCCGAGGAGGCCAACCTCCGCACCATCGCCCACCTCTCCCAGACCTTCGGCTGCCCTGCGGGCCTTTCCGACCACACCATGGGCAGCGCCGTGGCCGTCGCCGCCGTAAGCCTGGGCGCGTGCATCGTGGAAAAGCACTTCACCCTCTCCCGCGCCGACGGCGGGCCCGACGGCGCCTTTTCCATGGAGCCCGACGAGTTCGGCCAAATGGTGCGTGACATCCGCACGGCGGAGTCCGCCCTGGGCGAGATTTCCTACGCCCTTACCGAGAAGCAGAAGGAGAGCGTCGCGTTCCGCCGCTCCCTGTTTGTTGTGCGGGACATGAAGCAGGGCGAGCTCTTCACCCGGGAAAACGTCCGCTCCATCCGCCCCGGGCACGGCCTTCACACCCGCTACCTGGAAGAGGTGACGGGCCGCCGCGCCACCCGCGACATCGCCATGGGAACGCCCCTGAACTGGAACCTGATCGGTTGATCCCCCAAGCCCAAAGGAGAAGACACCATGTCCGACCACCTCAAATATTGCACCAAATGCGTCATGCCGGAGACCAAGCCGGACCTCTGGTTCGATGAGAACGGCGTCTGCGCCGCCTGCCAGTTCTTCGAGCAGCGCGAGGAGATAGACTGGGCCTCCCGGCTGCGGGAGCTGGAGGAGATCGTCGAGCGGTACCGCTCCAAGGACGGCTCCAACTACGACTGCCTCATCCCGTGCAGCGGCGGCAAGGACTCCACCTACCAGACCCTGACCATGCTCGACATGGGCCTCAACCCCCTGTGCGTCACGGCCAGCACCGACCGCCTCTCCCCCATCGGACGGCGCAACATCGAGAACATCAAGAAGCTCGGCGTGGACTACATCGAGGTCTCGACCAACCCCGTGATCCGGCGGCGCATCAACAAGCTCTGCCTGGAGCAGGTGGGCGACATCTCCTGGCCCGAGCACCTGACCATCTTCACCATCCCCGTGCGCATCGCGGTCCAGCAGCGCATCCCTCTGATCGTGTGGGGCGAGAATCCCCAAAACGAGAACGGAGGCCCTGCGGCCGACGCCGGAAGCCCGCACCTGACCCGGCGCTGGCTGGAGGAGTTCGGCGGCCTGCTCGGCCTGCGCGTCACCGACCTGGCGGGCCAGGCCGGCATCGAAAAGAAACACCTGGTCCAGTACACCTACCCCAGCGACCAGGAGCTGGCCGAGGTGGGCGTCACGGGCATCTTCCTGGGCCACTACAAGCAGTGGGACGGCCTCTCCAACGCCCTGGTGGCCGCAGCCCACGGGTTCGAGAGCAACCCGACCATCGTCGAGGGGTCCATCGTCAACTATGAGAACCTCGACAACCAGCAGATGCGCATCCACGACTATTTCAAGTTCCTCAAGTACGGCTACAGCCGCCCCACGGACTGGGCCTGCTGGCACATCCGCCGGGGCCGCCTCTCGCGCGAGCAGGGACTCCAACTGGTCAGGAAGCACGAGGGCAAATTCCCCTGGAGCTACCTGGGCTGCGACCTCTCGACCATCCTGGAGGAGATCGACATGACCCTGGAGGAATTCCAGGCCGTCTGCGATCGTTTCACCAACAAGAAGATCTTCAAGACCGACCGGCGCGGCAACCTGCTCCGGGACCGCCAGGGCAACCTGGTGCGGATCAACGACGACAACGTCTAGGCGGGCGGGGACGACATGCTGACGGTGGCGGTGGTCGATTACGGCGTGGGCAACATCGGCTCCATCTCGCGGGCGCTGACGGTATGCGGGGCCAAGCCCCTGCTCACCGACCGCGAGGAGGACTTCAAGGTCGTCGACGCCTGCGTGCTGCCCGGCGTGGGGGCCTTCGGCGACGCCATCGGCCTGCTGCGCCAGCGCAACCTGGACAAGATCCTCGAAGACCAGATCATCGCCTACGGCATCCCCATCCTGGGGGTCTGCCTGGGCATGCAGCTCCTGGCCACCACCGGCCTGGAGTACGGCGAGCACCGGGGCCTGGGCTGGATTCCGGGCACGGTCCGCCCCCTGCGGCCGACCTGCGGCGAGCGCATCCCGCATGTGGGCTGGAACAACGTGGACTACGAGGTCCCCAACCCGCTCCTGGCGGACATCCCGCCCGGCGAGGACTTCTACTTCGTGCACAGCTTCCACTTCGCGCCCGACGACCCGGCCAACGCCGTGGCCACCACGCCCTACTGCGGCGAGTTCGTCTCCGTGGTCAACCGCGGCAACGTCTACGGCACCCAGTTCCACCCGGAGAAGAGCCAGGCCATCGGCCTGAAACTGCTCAAGAACTTCATCCGGCTCAGCGAGGAATCGTAGTGCTCAAGACGCGCATCATCCCCACCCTGCTCTACCGCGACTACGGGCTGGTCAAGGGCGTCGGCTTCGACAGCTGGCGGCACGTGGGCTCGCTCATGCAGTCCATCAAGGTCTACAACATGCGCAACGTGGACGAGCTCATCATCGTGGACATCAAGGCCACGGGCGACGGCCGCGAGCCTGATTTCGCCTGGGTCAACGACTTCGCCGACGACTGCTTCATGCCGCTCACCGTAGGCGGCGGCGTGACCCATGTGGACCACGTGGGCCGGTTGCTGGAGGCCGGGGCGGACAAGGTGGCCATGAACACCGCCGCCGTGAACGACCCCGCCCTGGTCACACGCGTGGCGGACAAATACGGGGCCCAGTGCGCCATCGTCTCCATCGACTTCAAGCGCCACCCGGACGGACGGCTGGAAGTGGTCACCAACTCGGGCCGCAACCCGCGCGGGCTGGCCCCGGCGGCCTTCGCCAGGGAGATGGAGGAGCGCGGGGCGGGCGAGATCCTGCTCACCTCCGTGGACCTGGACGGCACCTTCAAGGGCTACGACATCGAGGCCGTCCGGGCCGTGAGCGACGCGGTGACCATCCCGGTCATCGCCTCGGGCGGGGCCGGGAACTACGAGCACATGCTTCAGGCCATCCGCGACGGCGGGGCCACGGCCGTGGCCGCCGCCTCCATCTTCCACTTTACGGAACAGACCCCGGCCGAGGCCAGGGCCCACCTGCGCCGGGCGGGCATCCCGGTGCGCCGGGACTAGCGCCATGGGCCGCAACCACGCCGTCCGCATCACCGTCCAGAAGCGGCTCTTCCACCAGGACCTGATCGAGGCGTACGCGGACCATCCCGAAAGCTGGACGCCCTGCCCGGAGTTCGCCGAGGGCGACGTCTTCGTCGTCGGCCCGGACGCGCCCTGGGACAAGCCCGAGGGGTTCTGCGGCTGGGCCTGGGCCGACATGCAGAAGATGGTCTGGTCCATGTCGCGCGGCGGGCCGCAGCGGTTCGTCACCTGCTGCACCGACGGCTACCGGCCGGTGGTCTTCCTGCTCGAACGGATCGACTAGTCCCGTTGCCGCGCCAAAACGCGGCCCTCGAAACTCAGCCTTTTTCCGGAACCATCAGGAACGTGTTGAGCGCGACCTGCTCCACCCGCACTGCGGGCAGGGAGGGCTCGGCCTCGCGCAGGCGGCGGACCTTGTCGATGAGGACGGCGACGTTGGTGGGAGGGAATTTTTCCAGTGCGTACCGGACCTTGCGGCCATTGTGCCCGGGCTGCCGGGCCCGGATCAGCTTGCTGACGTGCTTGCGGAAGCACTCCAGCCGCTCGGTCCAGCGCAGGGGCCGGGGCAGCCAGACCTTGTCCGGCGAGGTGCAGGAGGCGGCGTAGTCCGCGATGCGGCCCGCCGCGCTCTCCTCCAGGTTCGCCAGGTAGGGAGAGAGTGTCGCCAACTGGGCGCGGCGCATTTCGACGGGCATGTCGCCCGCGCGGACGGCCTCGGCCACGGCCTCCGGCGTGTCGGCCGGGACCCCGATCCCGGCGAAGAGCCGGTTGGTCAGTTCGGCGTTCTCCACCGGCCGGTAGCCGATGACCGGGCGGCCCATGAGCAGGGCCTCCATGCCGGTGGTGCAGTCGCAGTGGACGACGTGCCCGGCCGATGCGAGCCAGTTGCGCACCGGCTTCGCGTTGTCCACGAAAACGTTGGGCAGGGAGCGGAAGGCCTGGACGTAGCGGTCGCGGTTCTCCATGGGATGGGGCCGGAAGACCACGTGGCGGTCCGGAAAAGCGTCGGCGAGAACCCCGGCGAGCTCAATGTACTTGTCAAGAAGGCCGGCCTGGAAGTCGTGCAGTTTCCAGACGTATTCCTGAACGGCCTTGTCGCCGTATATCTTCCACTCGTCCATGCCGGAGAGCATCTTGATGTACCGGTCAAGGTCCATCTTGAGGTTGGCGTACGAAAAATTGGTGTTGATCTGGATGTGGCCCTCGCCGTGGGCCGCGATGATCTCCGGGTCGCGGTAGAACGGGACGAAGCGCTCGTTGGCCAGGTCGAAGGAGGGATGGCCCGTGACCTTGACCAGGGAATGCCTGTCCTCGGGAATCCGGCGCAGGATGTTGCGTCTGCCCGCCTCGCCCCAGGCGAAAAGCATGGTCAGGGCGCGCACGGCCAGGGCGTAGTCGGCCTGCTCCAGGGAGTCCTCCAGGACCAGGCCTTCCTGGTTGAGGTTGAAGACCACGCCGCCCGCGTCGAGCACGGCCTGGTTGTCGCGCAGGCTCTGGTCCTGGTCGAAATAGATGACCGGCTTGCCCTTGTCGAACCGGAAGACCCAGCGGCGCACCATGTAGTCGCCCATGAGGGTGGGGAGTCCCCGCCCGGCCAGGTGGAGGGCCAGGTACAGGACCGCGTCGAGTTCTCGGTTGACGATTTCGATGGGTATGGCGCAGAGCATGTTCGGCTGATTCCTTGCGTCGGGAGTAAGGCTGGCACACCAAAGCACAACTGGCACCGGTTGTCCATACCCTCGCCTTGACATCCCCCCGGCGATAGGGGAAATTGCATCCGCTCATTCGAGAGGAACCATCCCGGACCGCCATCCATGAAAGACATCACCAATCTGCACCCCCGAAAAATCCTGGCCTGCCAGCTCCGGCAGATCGGCGACGTGCTCCTCGCCACCCCGGCCATCCGGCTGCTCAAGGAGCGCTACCCCGATGCCGAGCTGCACGTACTGACCGAAAAACGCTGCCTGCCCGTCCTGGAGAACAACCCCCACGTCGACACCGTCTGGGTCCTCGACCGCAAGGCGCTCAAGAACCCGTTCAAGGCCCTGGCCTGGTACGCCGGGGTCGCGCGGCAGGGGTTCGACCTCATCGTGGACTTCCAGCAGCTCCCCCGCTGCAAGTGGGTCGTCCGATTCTCCGGCGCGCCGGTGCGGCTGAGCTTTCCCCCCAAGTGGTACAACCGGTTCCTCTACACCAACTGGGGTCCCCTGGTGTACGGCTATGCCGCCAAGTGCAAGGCGGGCGTGCTCGCCCCCCTGGGCATCGAGTGGAACGGCGAACGCCCGGAGCTCTGGCTGACCGACGGGGAACGCGCCTTTGCCGACGGCTTCATCGAACGCCACGGCCTGGGCGGGCGGCCGTTCATCACCGTGGACCCGAGCCACCGGCGGGAGACCCGACGCTGGCCCGAACGACATTTCGCGGAACTCGTCCGCCTGCTGCGCGAGCGCCATCCCGAGCTGGGGGCCGTGATCCTCTACGGACCGGGCGAAAAGGAGCTGGCCGAGACCGTGGCCGCCCAGGCGGGCGACGGTGCGCTGGTCCCGGACGCCATGCTTTCCCTGCGGGAGATGGCCGCCGTGCAGGAGCGGGCGGCCATGCACCTCGGCAACTGCTCGGCCCCGCGCCACTTCGCCGTGGCCGTGGGCATTCCCACCCTGACCATCCAGGGCGCCACGGGCACCGGCTGGGGCTTTCCCTCTGACGAGCACGTCAGCGCCACCAAGGGCCTGCCCTGCTATCCCTGCAACAGCAACACCTGCAAGCTGGGCACGCGCGAGTGCCTGGAGACGTTCACCCCCGGGGAAAACCTGCCGGAGGCCCTCCGGCTGCTCGAACTGGGCCTGAAGAAGAAGGGGTTCTGACGACCCGGCCGGGGACTACTTGTCCCGGTCCCTGCGGTCGTCCGTCCTGTTCTTGAAGGTGATGGAGGCCAGGCAACCGGCCAGCCCGCCCAGGACCACGGCCTTGGGCGCGGCCATCAGCCCGGTCAGGCTGAACAAAAAGCCCACGGCGCAACCGGCGATGATGCCTTTGGCCAGAGCGTCCACCCATTGCATGAATTCCTTTGAATCGTCCGACATGATGCTCTCGCCTCGTTCTCAGAGAATGGACTGGAGTTGCACGTACTGGTACGCGGTCATGGACTCGAAGGTCGCGCCGATTCCCGGGGCCCGGCCCTCGGTTCCCCAGGGACGCCGCCAACGCACCAGCAGCTCGACGGGCGTCTTGTCCTCGAACTCGCTGACCACCATCCACGCCGGGGATTGCAGCCGCCAGTCGTTGATCGTAAAAATGAAACAGCCGTGCTCGGAGACGTTGATGGTCACGGTCCGCTCGCCTTCGGCCCCGTCTGGCCGGTTGAACAGGACTACATTGAAAACCACCTCCCGCCGCCGGGCCACCCGGATGGAGCGGGCGGTGAAGGACCGGCACTCGTACTCCACGAAATCCGCCAGGTCGCGGTTGTGCCGCAGGGTCCCGCCCTGGGAGAGTCCCCGGATGCCGCCGGCGTCGGGGTTGAACATGACCCGCAGCACCGGGAACCGCTCCATGCACCGTGTAATGCGGTTCTTGTCCCCGCACTCGCAACGGATCATGGTCGGGACGTCGACGACCAGGCCGCTGTAGAAGGCGTCGGCCAGGCGGCCGGTAATCTCGGCCGGGGACCCGACGCAATCCACCTCGACGTCAAGACTGCGCAACACTTCCATATAGGCGTTGCGCGCCGCGCCCGGTTCGGCGATAAGCAACAATCTGGTCTTCAACTGGCGACGACTCCCATTCGGAATTCGCGCATATGACCATAAAAGCAAGATATTGACAACCTTGGCGAACGATCGGAACAGGCCGACGGCAGTCAAACCGTTTTCCCATTTCAATCAACCTGAATTGCTGCATTAATTGGCAGCCAAAAATCGGTGGCATTTTTCCGGCGCGTTTTACTTGACATTGATTTTCAACATCACTATCACTCTTTTGTCCGGCCCGATGGGGCCACAACCATCTTTTGAGGGACATCATGACCGACACCATAATAGTAGGCATCATCGTGCTCGCCGCCTTTGCGTTCTTCGCGCGCAGGGTCATCCGCACCTTCCGGGCGGACAGGCCTTCCTGCGACTGCTCCGGCTGTAGCCAGGGGCCCTCGTGCCCCTCGCAAAACAAGGCCCAAGGGCCATCCTGCGGCTGCCGCCAGTAGCCCGGAAAGTTTAACCTGTCGCCAAGAGAGTGAGGTACCATTCATGAGCGAACCGTTCTGCCTGCGCAAGGCCAAGGTCAATCAAATGCTGAAAATCGTCACGGTGTCGGCCGCCGGGGAGCTGGGCCGCCGCATCCGCGACATGGGGCTGATCCCCGGCACCGAATGCAAGGTCATCGGCAAGGCCCCCCTGCGGGACCCCGTGGCCCTGCGACTGAAGGATTTCACGCTGACGCTGCGCAACAGCGAGGCCGACCACATAACCGTCCGCGAACAGGAGGGCTAGGCATGTCGACCTATACCATCGGCATCGCCGGCAACCCCAACTGCGGCAAGACCACGACCTTCAACGCCCTGACCGGCGCGCACCAGCACGTGGCCAACTGGCCCGGCGTCACCGTCGAGAAGAAAATCGGCCACCTCACCCGCAACGGGGATTCCCTGGAGGTGGTGGACCTGCCCGGCACCTATTCGCTGACGGCCTACACCCAGGAGGAGCTGGTCGCCCGCAATTTCCTGGTGGACGAGCGGCCCGAGGCCGTCATCGACGTGATGAACGCCGACGCCCTGGAGCGCAACCTCTACCTGGCCGTGCAGATCATGGAACTGGGCGTGCCCCTGGTCCTTGGGCTGAACATGATGGACGAGGTGCGCAAGAACGGCAAGACCATCGACAGCGCGCGGCTGGCCGCCCTGACCGGTTGCGCCGTGGTCGAGACCGTGGCCCGCAACGCCCACGGGACCGACGAACTGCTCAAGGCGTCCGTCTCCCTGGCCGCGGAGCGCCGGGGGGAGTGGAAGCCCCTGCACATTTCCTACGGCCCGGACCTGGACCCGGTCCTGGCCAGGATGACCGCCCTCATCGAGGAGTCGGCCTTCCTGACCGACAGGGTCCCGGCCCGCTGGACCGGCATCAAGTACCTGGAGCGGGACGAGGACGTCATCGTCAAGGGCCGCATGGCCGACACCGCCGTGTCCGACAGGCTGGAGGCCATGGCGCGCGAGGTGGCGGAGCACATGCAGAAGACCCTCAAGGCCCAGCCCGACGCGCTCATCGCCGACTACCGCTACGGCTTCATCGCGGGCATCATCAAGGACGTGGTCACCTACCCCCTGCTGGACGAGGACCGCATCTCGCGCTCCGACCAGATGGACAAGGTCCTGACCCACACCCTGCTCGGCCCGCTCATCATGATCGCCATCGTCTATCTCATCTACAAGGTCACCTTCACCGTGGGCGAAATCCCCATGGGCTGGCTGGAAAGCCTGTTCGGCGTCATCGGCGACGCGGCAAGCAACGCCCTGCCCGACGGCCACCTGCGCTCGCTCATCGTCTCCGGCATCATCGACGGCGTGGGCGGCGTCCTCGGCTTCGTTCCGCTCATCATCTTCATGTTCCTGATGATCTCGGCCCTTGAGGACTCCGGCTACATCGCCCGCATGGCCTACATGCTGGACCGCGTCTTCAAGATCTTCGGCCTGCACGGCACCTCGGTGCTGCCGTTCATCGTCTCGGGCGGCATCGCGGGCGGCTGCGCCGTGCCCGGCGTCATGGCCGCGCGCACCCTGCGCAGCCCCAAGGAGAAGCTGGCCACCCTGTTCGTGGCCCCGTACATGACCTGCGGCGCCAAGGTGCCGGTCTTCCTGATGCTCGCCGCCGCCTTCTTCCCGGCCCACGCGGCCACGGTCATGCTCGCCATTACCCTGGGCGCATGGTGCATGGCCCTGCTCGTGGCCCGCGCCCTGCGCTCCACGGTCATCCGGGGCGAGTGCACGCCCTTCGTCATGGAGCTTCCGCCCTACCGTATGCCCACCCTGCGCGGCGTGCTCATCCACACCTGGGAGCGGACCTGGGAATACGTCAAGAAGGCGGGCACCGTGATCCTCGGCATCTCCATCCTCATCTGGGCCATGATGACCTTCCCGCAGCTTCCCGCCGACCGGGTGGCCCACTACGAGGCACTGCGCCAGGCCGCCCAGACCGAGGAGGCCGCGGCCGACATCGCCAACGCCGAGTCCGAGGAGGCCATGCTCAACACCGTGGCGGGCCGCATCGGCGCCGCGCTGGAGCCCCTGACCAAACATGCGGGCTTCAACTGGCGGACCAACATCGCCCTGACCGGCGGGTTCGCGGCCAAGGAGGTCATCGTCTCCACCCTGGGCACCGCCTACTCCATGGGCGACGTGGACCCCGAGGACGCCGAGCCCCTGTCCGAGCGGCTCCTGGCCGACCCGGCCTTCACCGCCGCCTCGGCCGTGGCCCTGATAATCTTCACCATGCTCTACGCCCCGTGCTTCGTCACCGTGGTGACCATGGCCCGGGAGTCGAGCTGGCGCTGGGCCGCCTTCAGCGTGGTGGGCTCCACCACCCTGGCCTTCGTCATGGCCGTCATCGGCTATCACGTCACCAGGGCCTTCCTGTAGCGTCCCGCGACAACAGACAAAAACAAGGGGAGGCTCCGGCCTCCCCTTTTCTTTTGCCTGGGGATGCCCTAGAGTGCGCCGACGAGGCCCAATCCCATGGAAAAACTCTTCCGTACCGCCGGGGAGATCGTGCGCCAGACCGTCACGGCTTCCCTCGAACTCTTCAAGGTCATGGTTCCGATTCTCATCGGGGTCAAGATACTCCAGGAACTGGGGCTGATCCAGTACCTGGCCTGGCCCCTCAAGCCCGCCATGAGCCTGCTGGGCCTGCCCGCGGAGATGGGCCTTGTCTGGGCGGCCGCCCTGCTCAACAACATTTATACCGGCCTCATCGTCCTGGCCTCGCTCATTCAGGACAATCCCCTGACCGGAGCGCAGGCCACGGTGCTCGCGGTGCTCATGCTGGTGGGCCACGGCCTCCCGGTGGAGTGCGCCATCGCCCGCCGCTCAGGAGCGCGTTTCCTGTTCCAGGCCGTCTCGCGCCTGGTCGGGGCCTTCGCCCTGGCCATGGTGATGCATCTCGCATACGACGCCACCGGCACCCTCCAGACCCCGGCCGTCATGCTCTTCACCGCGAAAGCAACGGGCGATTCCTCGCTCCTGGCCTGGGGGCTCGGCCAGGTGCGCAACCTGCTCTCCATCTCCTGCATCATCCTCGCCCTGCTCACCATCATGCGCATACTCCAGGCCCTGGGCCTGATCGAGCTGATCAACCGCATCCTCCGCCCGGTGCTCAAGCAGGTGGGCATCGGCCCCAAGGCGTCGGCCATCACGGTCATCGGGCTGACCATGGGGCTGGCCTACGGCGGCGGGCTGATCATCAGCGAGGCCAAGAGCGGTCGCGTGAGCCGGGAGGACGTCTTCTACTCCCTGACTCTCATGGGGTTGTGCCACTCGCTCATCGAAGACACGCTCCTGCTCCTGCTCATCGGCGGGCACATCTCGGGCATCCTCTGGGGCCGACTGCTTTTCGCGCTCATCGCCGTGGCGATCATCGTCCGCATCGTCCGCCACCTGCCCGCCAAATTTCGCAACACCTATCTCTGGGTCGCCGGTTAGCGCCCCGCCAAACCAAGGAGGCTCCCATGCCGAACATCGATCTGATCCATACGGAAATGGCCCCGGCCGCCGTCGGTCCCTATTCCCAGGCCGCCAAGGCGAACGGCCTGGTCTTCGTCTCCGGCCAGCTCGGCATCATCCCGGGCGAAGGCAAGCTGGCGGAAGGCTTCAAGGCCCAGACCCGCCAGGCCCTGGAAAACCTGAAAGCCATTTTGGAAGCCGCCGGTTCCTCCCTGGACAAGGTCCTGGCCGTGGAGGTCTTTGTCATGGACATGGGCCGCTTTGCGGACCTCAACGCCATCTACGCGGAATACTTCACCTCCCACAAGCCCGCCCGCGCCGCCATCCAGGTGGCGGGCCTGCCCCTGGGAGGCCTGGTGGAAATGAAGTGCACGGCCGTGGCCGACTGACCCGCCCCCCGAACCGTCACCCGTTCGCCGCTTGACAGCGCGCGGCGATCTGCGCTACCCCGATAGTCATGACACACAACTCCGCCCGTTTCTTTTTCTTCTTTAGCTTTAACGACAGGAACGCCTGCGGTCTTGGTGTGCGCTAGTATTTGGAGAAAATCGATCAACCAAGAGGCCGCGGGCAAAGTCCGCGGCCTCTTTTTTTTCGGGCCGCGCCGCCGGTCGAAACACCAAAGGAGCACCTCATGCATCTGGGAAAAGCCATTCGGATGGAACGCATCATGAACCGCAACGACGGCCGGACCATCGTCGTCCCCATGGACCACGGGGTCACCGTCGGGCCCATCTACGGCCTTGTGGACCTGCGCCAGGCCGTCAACCAGGTGGCCGACGGCGGGGCCAACGCCGTGCTCATGCACAAGGGCATCCCCCGCTGCTCCCACCGCGCGGGCGGCAAGGACATCGGCCTGATAATCCACCTCTCCGGCTCCACCTCGCTCTCCCCGTTCCCCAACGCCAAGACCCTGGTGGGCTCGGTCACGGACGCCCTCAAGCTCGGGGCCGACGCGGTCTCCGTGCACATCAACCTGGGCGACGAGACCGAGGGCCGCATGCTGTCCGACCTCGGCGCGCTCTGCTCCGAGGCCAATGAATGGGGTATGCCGGTGCTGGCCATGATGTACGCGCGCGGGCCCAAGATCGACAACGAGTACGACCCCACGGTGGTGGCCCACTGCGCCCGGGTGGGCGTGGAGCTCGGCGCGGACATCGTCAAGGTCAACTACACCGGCGACCCGGAGTCCTTCTCCCGCGTGGTGGAGGGGTGCTGCGTGCCCGTGGTCATCGCCGGCGGGCCCAAGATGGACAGCGACCGCGACCTGGTCCAGATGGTCTACGACTCCATCCAGGCGGGCGGCTCCGGCCTTTCGGTGGGCCGCAACGTCTTCCAGCACGAAAACCCGGCCAAGATCGTGGCCGCGCTGAACAAGGTCGTGCACGAGAACTGGAGTGTGGAGCAGGCCATGGAGCTGCTCTAGATTCGATCCGCCGGAGCGGGCCCCTCCTCCCCCGCTCCGGCGCGTCCGGGGGAAAGGGATGGCGGCCCGCGCCGCCGGGGGGTCAGTTGCGGAACTCGACGACCACGGTGTCCAGGTAGCGGTCCATGCGCTCGATGGCGTCCAGGCACCCGGCCGCGTCGGCGACCTTGGCCGCCGCCTCCAGCTCCGCGCCGATGTCGCCCATGGTGCGCATGCCGTAGCCGTAGCCGGTCCCCTTGGCCGTATGCCCCAGCCGGGCCAGGGACTCCATGTCGCCGCCCGCCAGGGCGTCGCGCATGGTCCGGACGTCCTGCCGGGAATTGTCGAAGAACCGCGGCATCAGCGGTTCGAGGTCGTGGTCGATTCGCTCGATGATCTGGCCGGTCGCCATATGGACTTCCCCCCGTGATCGCCGTGCAACTTTTGCACGCTCTTGTTTTTCCCGCCAAACATTCCTATCCTGCGATCATTCGTCGCAACCGTCAAACTTTAATCATCCTTCCGTGATGCGTGTCAAGGCGACCTATCGAACATGGCCATGAAGCCCCTCTACATCCCGCTCCTGCTCCTCACCCTGCTCGCGTCATGCTCGCGCTACGACGCCGTGCGCATCGCCCGGGCGGCGGCAACGGGCAGCCCGGCCGCCGCGGCCGAGGCCCTGGCCAGGGACAAGGCCATCGGCTACGCCGCCAATCCCAGGGCGCTGGCGGCCGACCTCAAGCGGTTCAAACAGGTGGTGGACGACTTCGTCAAGGCCGCGGGCTCGGTCTGGGGCGCGTCCGACACCCGCGTCCCGGAGCCCAAGACCTACGTCAAGTACACCCACAACTACCTGTCGCGGGCCAGCGTGGACTTCGACGCCGGAATCATCACCGTGGAGACCCTGGACCAGGAGAACGGCCCGGCCAGCCTGAGGACCGCCATCGTCACCACCCTGCTCACCCCCGGCGACCCGCGCGCCGTGGACCTCTATTCCGACAAGCCGGTCAAGCTCGGCGAGACGCCATTCCTCCTGGGCGAGGTCAAGGACGCGGACGGCAAGGACATCCGCTGGGCCTGGCGGGCCGGGCGCTTCGCCGACCACCTCATGGCCACGGGCCTGAGGACGCGCGCCGCGAACGGCAAGACCGTCCGCTACGTGACCATCGACATGGCCCGCGACCACCTGGACGTGCGCGCGCGCAAATACCGGGGGCTGGTCGAGGCGGCGGCCAGGCGGTTCTCCGTCAGCCGCAACCTGGTCTACGCCATCATGCAGGTGGAGTCGGACTTCAACCCCTTCGCCGTCAGCGGGGCCATGGCCATCGGCCTGATGCAGGTGGTGCAGAAGACGGCGGGCAGCGACGTCTACCGCTTCCTGCACGGCAAGGCGGGCGCGCCCACGCGGGAGACGCTCTTCGACCCGGCGGGCAACATCACCTACGGAACGGCCTACCTGCACCTGCTCGACGCCCGCTTCCTCGGCGGCATCGACGACCCGGTGTCGCGCGAATACTGCGTCATCGCCGGATACAACGGCGGCGCGGGCGCGGTGCTGCGCACCTTCGACGCCAACAAGGACCGGGCCAAGCGCCGGATCAACGCCCTGTCCACGGGCGAGGTCTACCAAAAGCTCAAATCGGGGCTTCCCCAGAGCGAGACGCGGCGCTATCTTGGCAAGGTCATTGAAGCCAAGAAGCACTTCGTCAATTTCTAGCCGGTGGACGACATGGATCTCCAGGAACTCATCGACCAGGCGGGCCGCGCCCTGACCGAGTGGACCCGCGCCCTCTTTCCCGGCCTGCCCGCCGAGGCGGCTCGCTACGGCGGCGCGGCCCTGCTCGCCGTGGCCGCCCTGCTCCTCGCCCTGCTCGCCCTGCGCCTCTTCCGGGGGAGCGGCCGCGCCCGCGCGCCCAAGCGGATCAACGTCCCCCGCGTCCTGCAGCAGAGCGGGGCCACCGTGGACCTCGTGCGCGGGCCCGACGACGAGAACGTGCCCCTGCGCTGCGTCATCACGTCGGTGACGGGCGGCAAGATCAAGTGCGAGATCATCGAGCGGCTGGGCCCGCTCCGGGTCAAGGAGGGCGGCGAGGTCACCTGCGTCTTCCCCCCCCTGCGCACCGGCCGGGACGGCAAGATCAACTCCCTCCGGGCCAGGGTCCTCCAGTCCGACCGCTCCGGCCGCACGGACCGCATCGTCCTCTCCAAACCCCTGGACTATGCGATGATCCCGCGCCGCAGGCACGGCCGCAAACGCGTGGCCGACCAGCAGTTCATCCGGGTCAAGCTCTGGGTGGCCGATCCCTTCGCCTCGGACCTCGCCTTCGAGGACGCGGCCCCGCAGATCGGGATCAACTCCTTCGGCGGCGACGGACCGTCCCAGTCCGCCAACGCCGTGGTCAACCTCTCGGACGGCGGCATCGGCCTCCTGGTCCAGGACGGGCTCCTTCCCGAGGCCTGCGCCGTGGGCTCGGCCGTGACCCTCAACCTGTTCATGTTCAACTTCCGGGAAAAAGCCTTCCGCCCCTTCTGGTATTCCGGCCGCGTCCGCGCCATGACCGGGGGCGCGCCCGGCTTCACCCGCATGGGCGTCCAGTTCGACGGCCAGGCCCTGGTCAACGACCGCACGGGCCGCCTGTCCTGGGAAAGATTCTAGCCCTGGCCCAGGGAATGAAAAAGGCCCCGGCGGAACTGCCGGGGCCTTTTCACATGCGTTTCGAGCGGAAGATCACCCCTTCTTGTGGACAAACCGCTGGCGGGCGCGGCTGGGCAGGTTGCCCGCACCCAGGCTGTAGCCGGAGATGCGGCGGTTCTGCTTCTTGAGGGAGACAAGGTCGTTTCGCAGCGTCGCGTGCAGCCGCCGGGCCTCCTCGGAGATCTCGTCGTGCAGGGACTTCACCTCGACCAGCTTGTCGGCCAGTTCGGAGAGATGCTCGCGATCAAGGCCGCCGATGGCCTCGTCCAGGATGCGTTCCCTGTCCTTGGAGAGCCGCTCCGCCTCGAAGACGTCCCCGTCCGCCAGGCAGCCCAGCTCCCTGCGGCCGATGGACAGCGCCTCGTCGAGCATCCGACGCCGGGCCGTCATGTCTACTTCCTCGCCTGACGAATGTCGTCGCGCAGGGCCTTGATGACGCGCTTCCATTTTTCCACCGCCGGCAGGAATTCGTATTCGAGCAGGTCGGCCAGAAGAATCCAGTCCTCGTTTTCCAGGACCGAGCTCATCTCGGTGAACAGTTCGTTCAGCTCGACCGCGCCCTTCTCGTAGTCCTCGTTGTTCTTGAGGGAGTATTCGTCACGCAGCACGCCGACCATCTTGAGGAAGTTGCGGATGACCTCCAGCAGATCCTGGTAGGTGTCCAGGGCCTCGGCGTCGTCGGCCTGACGGAAGAGCCCGGCCACCTGCTTGGCACCCTCGCTCATGATGTTGACCACCTTGTAGAGCTCCAGAGTGATCTCCACGGCCATGTCGTCGGCGGACATGGTCACGATCTCCACGGACTCCACGCCGTCCATCTCGATGTCTTCGGACTGGTGGGGGTAAATTTCGCTGAAAGGCTCGTTGTTGATGAGCACGTCGGTCACGACGCGGTCTTCAAGATGGCCGTCTTCCATGACCTTGACGAACACCTGCTCCAGATTCTCGAAGTTCTGGGGCCCGATGTCATACTGCTTGCCATCGATAACAATCATTGTGGTCTCCTCCTCGAAAGGGAATTTTTTCCGCATGGGTCGGTTTTTACCGGACTATTCAAGAACCATGCCGACTATTCGAATTCCGCCTTGAGGGAAGCGAAGAGACCCAGGTAGCGGTCGGTCATGCCGAGCAGGGAGGCGAGATCGCCGCCGTGCCGCTGCGACTCAAATTTCCAAAGCAATCCCAACATATTGAGATAGTCATTGGCCCCAAGGACGTTCTGAAGCCGCTGCCAGGAGGTCAGAAACTTGGCCTTGGCCTGGGCCCTGGGAGCCTGGGCCAGGACCATGCCCTGCCGGGAGAGCAGGAAAAGCAGGTCGTGCGCGCTCGTCAAAGTTTTGTACAGCCCCTCGGCCGCGCCAGGGCTCATCCGGCCCGCCAGGCCGGTTTTTCCGGCGAAGCGGCCGCCGTCCAGGAAGGGGCGGTAGTGGGCGCGCTGGATGGCGATCCACAGGGCCCGGTCCGTCCCGCCGTGGCCGGAGAGGGAGACGAGGTCCATGAACCCGTCGTCCCCGGTCCGGGTCAGCCAGGCGCGCGCGCCGGGGAACGGCCCTGGCCGATCGCCGCCGAGCAGGTGGGCGACATGGGCGTACATGGCCTCGGGCGTGACCGCGCGACGGCAGGCGTGCTCCCGCCCGCACTCGCGGCCGAAGGCGCAGGGGTGGCACTCCAGGTCCGGCTCCAGGCAGATGTTGCCAGCCCGGTAGGGGCCGGTGTCCCAGGGCTGGGCCGTGGCCAGGAACACGGCGCACACGGGCGTGCCGAGCCCGGCGGCCAGGTGCATGGTCCCGGTGTCGTTGGTGACCAGCGCCCGGCAGGCGGCCAGCACTCCGGCCAGCTCGGCCAGCGAGGTCCGGCCCACGAGGTTGACGCACGGGCCATCGAACGCCTCCACGAAACGCTCACCCAGCGCCGCCTCGCCCCCGGTCCCGAGGAGGACCGGGACCAGGCCGTCCCGCTCGCGCAGCAGCCGGGCGGTGCGGACGAAATATTCCACGGGCCAGCGCCTGCGGTCCTCGCTGGCCCCGAGCTGCATGGCCACGAAACCTGGCGCGGCGGCTACCCCGGCCCGGAGCAGGGTTTCGGCCCTGGCGGCGACCTCGGCTGTCGGCGCGGCCAGGGCCAGGGAATTGCCCTCGCCCGCCAGACCGGCCGTGCGCCGGAAGATGTCGCAGATGTTGAAGGGGCTGGCCCCCCGGTTGCCCCCGGCCAGTTGCAGGAAGGCGGCCCAGGCCGAGCTGTCGGCATTGAACCCGAACTCGTCCACGAAGAAGCCCGCCGCCGCCCCGTCCGGGGTCAGAGCGCGGGCCAGCAGCCGCGCGGCCACGGAGGGCGTCAGGTTCACGGTCCTGTCCGGCGGGAACTCGGCCAGGACGCGGGCTCGGAACCCGTCCGCGTCGCGCACGGCCAGCCGCCAGTCCCCGTCCAGGCCGGAGAGCAGCCGCGCCCCCGGCAGGGGGAAGACCGCGTCCACGCCGTCCAGCAGCGTGGCGGCCGAGGCGAAATTTTCCAGGCAGACCAGCCCGACCCGGCAGCCGAGCCGCCGGAAGCCGGTCACCACCGGCTGGGTCTGGATCAGGTCCCCGAAGCGGGTCAGGTTGATGACGAGAACGTTCACGCGCGCGTATCCTTACTATATGGGCGTCAGCCGACCGTCGGCCCGCCGGGCCGTTGCAAGATCGGAGCCGGAGACGTCACAGCCCGATCCCGGCCTGGACCAGGCGGACCAGCTTCTCCACCGCGTGGATGGCCGCCTTGAGCCGGTCCCGCTCGGCCGGCTCCAGGGCGGAGGGCTTGACGTAGCAGTGGGGCTTCGCGTCGTCGCGCGCGCAGTCCAGCGCGATGTCGAGCCGCTTGCGCTGGAGGTACTCCCACCCGTCCAGCAACTGTACGGCGTGCCTGGACGAAACGTGGCCCGCAGCCGAGAGCGCGCGCAGCCGGTCGCAGGTGTTGTGCTCGGGCAGGTTGTACTTGAGGGCCAGGATGCGCGTCCCGTTGGTCAGGTGGGCCAGGACGCTCTTCTTGAGGTTCAGGAACCCCTGCCACGGACCGTCCTTCTCGGTGACGAACGCGCCGTAGAAGGTCAGCGGCATCCGGTAGTCGGTCAGCTCGCCGATGAGCAGGGACAGGGCGATGGGCTTGGTGCGCACGTATTCCCACAGCCGCTCGCGCAGAAGGATGGCGTCGCGCGGGGCCCCGAACACGGCCCGGAAGTCGAGCACCAGGCCCGACTGCCAGGAGCCGCGCTCCGCCGGGTTGGACAGCCAGCCCGTCAGCCGCGCGAGCCAGTCGTCGAAATCCCCGCGCCATTGCGGGTTGTTGACCATGACCTGGCCCTCGCACAGGGCCAGCCCCGCGCCGTCCAGGGCCACCACGATGGACTGGGTGACCTCGTCCAGCTCGTCCGGGTCCGGGGAGACGCGCATGAGCAGGCCGTTGTCCTGGTCCGAGCCCACGGACTGCTCGTCGCGCCCGCCGGAGCCGAACTCCAGGAAGGTGCACGACCTGAGCCAGGGATGCTCCTCGGCGTGGGCCTCAAGCACGGCCAGGACCACGGACCGGTTGTAGGCCGTGAGCCGCTTGCAGGTGGCCTCGGCAGAGAGCCCCCGGTCCAGCCAGTCCTGCACCAGGTCGATCCTGGTACTGCGCAGGCCGGTGAGCTTGCCCTCCCGGGCCATGGCCAGCAGCTCGCGGTCCAGACCGTCCGGCGTCCCCAAAGCGCCGTCCACCGCCGCCGACGACGACCGTTCATCCCGTGATTGACTGCTCAAGAAGGTTCTCCACGCGCCCGGCCCCAGCCGTTGACCGGGGGAAAAGGCCCGTTGACCGGACCAGGCGCACCCCGCCGATCCGCGACCGGACGGGTTCGACCGTTTACCTGAAATCCCATGCGCCCCTTCAGTTCCCTACGATAAAAGGGCTGCAACGGCAAATCGTTCAACCGCAAACAGGGGGTAAACATCATGGATCGGATCGAAACCATCCGCAAAAGGCAACTCGGCATGGCGCTGGGCGTCGGGATTCCCTACTTCGCCTTCGTCATCGGCATCTTCCTGCTCGTCTACCTGGCCCCCGCGGCCGTGACCGGCGTCAGCATCGTGGGCTTCCCGCTCCACTACTGGCTCGTCGCCATCGCCATCTATCCCGTAACCTGGGCGCTCTTCATCTGGTACGTGGGCAGGGCCAACGCCCTGGAGGACGAAATCGAAACCACCTTGGGAGGTGAATAATCATGGAAGCCGGATACCAAATCCCGGTCATGGCCCTGGTGCTGATCGGCGCCATGCTGGCCTTCACCGTGGTGACGACGTTCATGTTCCGCCGCCAGAAAACCTCGGCGGACTATTACCTGGCGGGCCGCAAGGTCAACTCCTTCATCAACGCCTCGGCCATCTCGTCGGACTACCTTTCCGCCGCGTCCTTCCTGGGCGTGGCCGGCGTGGCCTTCCTCTTCGGGTTCGACGGCATCATCTACGCCCTGGGCTTCTTCGTGGGCTACATCGCCCTGCTGCTCTTCCTGGCCAGCCCTCTGCGGAAGTTCGGCCGCTACACCGTGCCCGACTTCGTTTCCGAGCGGTTCCACTCCAAGGGCGCGCGCATCCTGGGCGTGGTCGGCGTGCTCTTCATCTCGCTGTTCTACATGGCCCCGCAGATGCTGGGCGCGGGCAAGGTCATGGGGCTGCTGCTCAACATGAGCTATGAGAAGTCCATCGTCATCATCGCACTCATCATCACCACTTACGTCACCGTGGGCGGCATGAAGGCCACCACCGTCAACCAACTGGTCCAGTTCTGGATCCTGTTCGGCGCCATGTTCCTGCTCGCCTTCATCCCGTTCATGGCCAAGGGCTACACCTACACCGACGTGGTGGCCTTCATCTCCACCTTCAAGGGGCCGGACCCCATGACCGGCAAGATGTTCGACGGCGTGGCCTACACGCACCCGGCCTACTGGCTGCACAGCCTCAAGGACACCCTGTCCCTGCTGCTGGCCCTGATGTTCGGCACGGCCGGGCTGCCGCACATCCTGGTGCGCTTCTACACCGCGCCCGACGGCAAGGCCGCGCGCAAGACCGTCATCTACGTGCTCTTCCTGATCGGCATGTTCTACATCCTGAGCCCCTACGTCGGCCACGTGGTGCGCTACGTCTACCTTCAGGGCGAGGCCCTGGGCGTGTCCCCGCACCTGATGAAGTGGCTGGCCGCCAACGGCAAGAACCTGGCCGTGCCCGTGGCGGGCTCCCACTTCGGCGGGCAGGTCCTGCTCGGCATCGTGGTGGCCGGGGCCTTCGCGGCCATCCTGTCCACCGTGGCCGGGCTTATCATCGCCTGCGCCGGGGCCATCGGCCACGACCTGGTGGTCAACGTCTTCAACCCGAACATGCCCGAGCGCTCCCGCGTCCTGGTGGCCCGCGTGGCCTCCATCGGAGTGGGCCTGCTCGGCATTCCCCTGGGTTTCTGGGCCGAGAACATGCAGATCGCGGTCCTGGTGGGCCTGGCCTTCGCCATCGCCGCGTCCACCTTTTTCCCGGTGCTGGTCATGGGCGTGTGGTGGCCGAAGATGACCCGAAACGGCGCCTGCGCCGGGCTGGTCGTGGGCATCGTGGGGTCCTTCTTCATGATCCTGGGCAAGGACATGCTCCCCCATTTCCTGCAGTACCAGAACCCCGGCGGATTCGTCATGCTCCTGTCTTTCCTGGCCATCTACGCGGCCTCGAAGATGGAATACGCCTCCAAGGGCGAGGCGGCCCTGCCTCCCGACACCCGGGAAGTCATGGCCATCCTGCACGGGCCCGAGCAGGCGTAACAGCCCATCTCCTCCTCACCCCGGAAAGGGGCGGAACCGACCCACCCGGTTCCGCCCCTTTCGCCCCTGGCGGGAAACGGCCCTTGACAGCGCGCCTCCCCGTACCTACTTAGGGAGGCCACACCAAACGCAAGGAGATTCCCCATGGATTACGATATCAGACTGGTGAAACTGGTCAGCGGCGACATGATCGTCGGCAAGTTCGACGAGGCGGCCGGCAAGATCGCCGATCCCGCCACCATCCAGGCGCTGCCCACCCAGCAGGGGACCCAGATGGTCCTGCTGCCCTTCGGCTACCCCTTCGATCAGGAAATGCACGGGGAAATCTCCACGGCGCACGTCCTCTTCCAGTACCAGAACTGCCCCGAAGAGCTCAAAACCAAGTACCTGGAGGCGGTGACCAACATCGCCATGAGCAGCGGCGGCCTCGACCTGTCCGGCAGCGGCATGGGCTCCGGCGGCGGCCTCAAGCTCGTCTAGCCTCCCCCATTTACGCGCATCAGGCGGGGCGGTTCGCAGGAGCCGCCCCGTTTTTGTGTGGACCATTCACCCGAATCCCCTTAGGCTCTCCCTCCCATGAAGGAACTTCTGCCAATACTCCCCCGCCCCTCCCGCTACCTCGGCAGCGAATGGGGCGTGGTCCTCAAGGACCCGGCCTCGGTCTCCGTCCGTTGCGCCCTCGCCTTTCCCGACATGTACGAGGTCGGCATGGCCTACCTCGGCCAGAAAATCCTCCTGGAGGCCGTCAACGCCCGCCCGGAGTTCTGGGCCGAGCGCGTCTTCGCCCCGGACGACGAGGTGGCCGCCATCATGCGCGGCCACGATGCGCCGCTCGCCACCCTGGAGTCCGACACCCCGCTGGCGGACATGGACGTCATCGCCTTCAGCCTGACCCATGAGCTGTGCTACACCAACGTCCTCTACATGCTGGACCTGGCTGGCCTCCCCCTGCGCTCGGCGGACCGGGCGGGCCTCGCCCCCCTGGTGGTGGCGGGCGGCGGCGCGGCCTTCAACGCCGAGCCCGTGACCCCCTTCTTCGACGCCATGGTCATCGGCGACGGCGAGGAGGCCCTGCCCGCGCTGCTCGACTGCATGGCCCAGGCGAAAAAGGACGATATTTCCAAGGACGAGCTGCTCCGCCGCCTGGCGGGGATCACCGGCGTGTACGTCCCCTCGCTCTTCGAGGACCAGGGGCCTGGCGAGCCGCTCCGGCCGCTCCTGCCCGGCTACGACCATGTGGAGAAGGCCGTGGTGGCGGACCTGGACAAGGTCCCCTTCCCGCGCGGCCAGGCCATTCCCTTCGACGCCGTGCACAACCGGCTGACCATGGAGATTGCGCGCGGCTGCACGCGCGGCTGCCGCTTCTGCCAGGCGGGCATGATCTACCGCCCGGTGCGCGAGCGCTCGCTGGACGCCCTTGGCGACATCCTGACGCGCGGCCTGGCCGAAACCGGGTTCGAGGAGACCTCCATGCTCTCCCTGTCCACCGGCGACTTCTCTGCCCTGGACACGTTCTTCACCCGCTGCTTCGACCAGTGCGCGGCCGAGCAGATCGCCATTTCCCTGCCGTCCCTGCGCGTGGGCTCGCTCTCCGCGCCGATCATGGAGCGCATCTCCTCCATCCGCCGCACCGGCGCGACCATCGCCCCGGAGGCCGGAAGCCAGCGGCTGCGCGACGTCATCAACAAGGGCGTGGACGAGGAGGGGCTGCTCGATCACGTCCGCCTGCTCTTCGACAACGGCTGGCAGGGCGTGAAGCTCTATTTCATGATCGGCCTGCCCACCGAGACCGACGAGGACCTCGACGCCATCGTGGACCTCTGCCTCAAGGTGCGCGACGCCGCCGGACGCCACATAAAAAGGCTTCAGGTCACGGCCGCGGTCTCGCCCTTCGTGCCCAAGCCGCACACCCCGTTCCAGTGGGAGCCGCAGATTTCATATGAGGAAATATACCGGCGCATCGGCCGGTTGCGCGACGCCTTCCGGCCACACAAACGACTGAATTTCAAGTTCCACGAGCCGGAGATGACCTCGCTGGAGGGCGTGTTCTCGCGCGGGGACCGGCGGCTGGCCGAGGTGGTGGAGCTCGCCTACCGGAAGGGTGCGCTCTTCTCCAGCTGGAAGGACCACCTGCGCCTGGAGCCATACCGCGAGGCCATGGCCGAGGCCGGGCTCTCCTGGGACGAATACACCGGCCCGCGCGACCCGGAAGCCCCCCTGCCCTGGGACCATCTTTCCTCCGGCCTGACCCGCCGCTTCCTCCTTGCCGAGCGCGAGCGCGCCCTGGCCGGGAAGATCACCGAGGACTGCCGCTACGGAGCCTGCCGCAACTGCGGCGTGTGCGGCGGCGACGGCCGCGTCTCCACCCTCGCGGCCCAGGCCGGTGAAAAGGACATCCGCCCCCGCCTGGTCTTCGCCGCGCGCGACCAGGAAGGGGAGCAGCCGCCCTACGTGGTGACCGTGCCCGACCTGACCGTCAAGGAGGGCCACTACCGGCTCTGGTACGAGAAGACCGGCCCGGCCGCCTACCTGAGCCAGTTGGAGCTCCAGACCGTGTTCGAGCGCGCCTTCCGTCGGGCCGGGCTGCCGCTGGCCTTTTCCGCCGGGTTCCACCCCATGCCCCGCCTCTCCTTCGGCATGGCGCTGCCCGTGGGCGTGGAGAGCAGGGCGGAATGGATCAACATCTTCCTGCGCGAGGACCTGGAGCCCGTGGACGTCATCAAGCGGCTCACCCCCGTCATGCCCCTGGGCATGGCCCCCCTCAAGGCGGACCGACTGTCCATGGGCAAGAAGCAGCCCCAGGCCGTGGAAGAGGTCTTCGAGCTCAAACTGCACGGCGACGCGGAACGGCGGCTGGCCCAGTGGAAGGCCTTCCTGGACGCCGATTCCCTCACGGTGACGCGCAAGGGCAAGAAAGGCATGAAGGAGACGGACATCCGCCCCCTGGTGGCCCGGGCCGAGCAGATGGAGGACGGGCTGCGCCTGACGCTCGACTGGCGGCGCGGCTACATGAGTCCGCTGGTCATCTGCCTCACGGTCATGGAAGGCGCAGGCAACACGGACTTTTCCCTGACCAAGACCGCCCAGCGCTTCGAGGCCTGATCCCGCCTATTTCGGGTTTATCAGCACGCCCCGGTCCAGGCCAGCCCGCCGGTCCACCAGCTCGGTGACGCGCTGGAAGCGGTTGTTGATGGCCTCGAACATGCGCACGTCCGCCTGAAAGGCCGGGCCGAGCCGGTCCACCCTGGCCGCGAACTCCTCCACGGCCCGCTCGTACAGCCGGATGTCGTACCGGTTGCGCTCGCTGATGATCTCGAACTCCTCGCGGGTCACGGGCCGGTCCAGGCTTTCGCCGCGCACGTTGCGCTTCTCGTGGAAGATGCTCCCCAGCCCCATGAGCCGCTTGAGCATGAGCAGGCTCTCGTCAAACCGCTCAAGGACGCCGAAGAATTCAAACCGGTTGCGCAGGTGGTGCCAAGCCAGCTCCAGTCCCTCGTCCAGGTCGCTGCGCCGAACGCCGGACAGGGAATTGACCATGTTGTTGCGCCCCCGGCGGCGCAGGACGCGGTCCTCGCCGGTGACGTACTCCAGCAGGGAGACGTTGTTCTCGTTCAGGTATTTGTAGAGGTGGCTCTTGGGCCAGCGCTTGAGGAAGTAGTATTCGGAAATGACCCGCTGCACGGGGTCGCGCAGGAAGGTGAAGACCCGGAAATTGACCGGCCCGTCCAGGATCTGGGCGAAATCGGCGATGAAGACGTGGCCGCGCACCATGCGATAGCGGGCGATCTCCTCATAGGTCACGTCCGCGAGCGCCCGGTGCTGGGACTCGGTGTAGAGGTCCAGGATGCGCTCGCGCGTCAGGTTGTCGTCAAAGACGCCGTTGAGCGTGGTGCCTGCGGTTTTCGGAATGTGCAGAAAGAAGAACGGCCGGTTCATGAAAGCTCCTTCCGGGGTGTGTCAGGTGTTCCGTCACCCCCCTGATCGGCGCAATTCGCGAACCGGTTTAGGCGCTCCCCTCACATTTCCGCGACTTTGCGACGCGGGCCGCGCGGGTCAGAACAGGCCGCGGTTCCCCCCCACGTTGACCGAGACCCGCTTGAACAGCTCCACCGGACCGCTCTCTCCGTTGCGCATCTTGATGAGTATATCCGAGGCCCCGTCTTCCAGTACGGTGAACATATATTGGGCGCGCGGCGCGCCGTCGCGGTCATAGGTCAGGAAATGGTCGAGCCGGAACACGGTCGGGTCGAAGGCCGCGCCCTCAATGCGGTAGCCGGGCTGGCTGGGCTGGGGCATGTCCAGGCCGAGGACGTCGCCCTTGTCCACGGCCGCCGAAAATTCGAACCCGTCGTCCAGGGCGAGGGTCATGGTTGGCTCCACGCCGGATTCCACCCCCAATGATGCGCCACATCCGCATAAAATCAGTATAAAAATCAAAACAGCCGCCCGAAGAAGCCGTATTCCGAATATCATTTCGCCTCCACTTTTCAACAGGCACGCGGGACACTATTGTTAAAACGGGTTGATGCGTGTATGCTCCCGATGTTTTCCACCCGTCTTGTACACAATGGAGCCGGGATCAGGCAACAGGGCCGGAGGGAAACGAGGAGAGGTATGGTGTGCGCCGATCGCGGCGCACGAATCAACATCAGGAGGAATCCGTTTATGAAATCGTCGACGATGCGCAAGGCGGGAAAATTTTCCGTCCTCGTGATCGCACTTATCGTATCCGCGCTGCTGCTGGTCGGCTGCGGCGAGGGTGAAAAGAAACAAGAGGCCGAAAAAGCCGCCGCTCCCGAAGCGCCCGCCAAGGTCGTCCTCAAGCTCGCCATGGACGCCGACCCCGTGTCCCTCGACCCGCAGGTCCAGCTCTCCGGCGGTATGCTCCAGTATTCCCACATGGTCTTCGACCCGCTCATCCGCTACACCAAGGATATGAAGTTCGAGCCGCGCCTGGCCGAGAAGTGGGAGCGCATCGACGACCTTACCATGCGCTTCCACCTGCGCAAGGGCGTCAAGTTCCACTCCGGCAACGAGCTGACCGCCGACGACGTGGTCTTCACCGTGGCCCGCTTCCGCAACTCCGAAGACTTCAAGGGCCTCTTCGAGCCCTTTGCCGAGGCCAAGGCCGTCGACAAGTACACCGTGGACCTGATCAGCAAGAAGCCTTACGGCCTGGTGCTCAACATGGCCACCTACGTCTTCCCCATGGACAAGGCCTTCTACACCGGCACCGACGACCAGGGCAAAGCCAAGGACCTGGTCATCAAGACCGACTACTCCTACGCCAACACCCATGAGTCCGGCACCGGCCCCTACGTGGTCACCGCCCGCGAGCAGGGCGTGAAGATGGTCTTCACCCGCTTCAAGGACTACTGGGACAAGAACACCGGCAACGTGGACGAAATCGTCCTGACCCCGATCAAGACCGACGCCACCCGCGTGGCCGCCCTGCTCTCCGGCGACGTGGACTTCATCATGCCCGTGCCGCCGCAGGACCTGGACCGCGTCCGCTCCACCGAGGGGCTGCAGCTCGTGACCATGTCCGGCTCGCGCATCCTCACCTTCCAGCTCAACCAGAAGCGCAACGCCGCCTTCGCCAACCCGAAGGTCCGCCTGGCCATGGCCTACGCCTATGACAACAAGGGCGTGGTCGAGAAGATCATGAAGGACTTCGCCACCGCCGCCGGCCAGATGAGCCCCGAGGGTCTCGTCGGCTACAACCCGGCATGCGCCCCGCGCTACGATCTGGAAAAGGCCAAGGCCCTGATGGTCGAGGCCGGTTATCCCGACGGCTTCGAGGCGACCATGATCGCCCCGAACAACCGCTACGTGAACGACGAGAAGCTGGCCGAGGCCTTCGTGGGCATGATGTCCAAGATCGGCATCAAGGTCAGCCTGAAGACCATGCCCAAGGCCCAGTACTGGGATCAGTTCGACGCCCAGGTTGCCGACATCCAGATGATCGGCTGGCATCCCGACACCGAGGACTCCGGCAACTACTACGAGTTCCTGTCCATGTGCCGCAACGCCGAGACCGGCTACGGCCAGTACAACTCCGGCAACTACTGCAACGCCAAGGTGGACGAACTGACCCTGGCCGCCCAGACCGAGACCGATCCCGCCAAGCGCGCGGCCATGCTCCAGGAAGTGGAGAAGATCCAGTACGACGAGGCCGGCTACATCCCGATGCACTGGGAGCACCTGTCCTGGGCCTCCAAGTCCAACATGAACACGCCCGAAATCGTCAACGTCATGAACTTCCCCTACTTCGGGGACATGATGATCAAGTAGTCCGCAAGGAACGCTTGCCCATCCGGCAAAATCGAAATAAAGGGGAACCCGGCCCGTCCGGGTTCCCCTTTTGAGCGGAATACGGCCAGGGCCCCCTTTCGACGGCCCGGAGACCGGCGGCATGGCCGCGCGTCCCCGGGGACGGCATCAACCTCAACCGGCACCATCCATGTTTGCATTCAGCGTAAAACGAATCCTGCAGGCGATCATCGTCATGCTCATCATCAGCTTCATCGGCTTCTCCATCAAGCACAGCTTCGGAGACCCGGTGCGCGAGCTGGTGGGCGAGCGGGTCACCCCGGCCCAACGCGCGGAAATCCGCGAAAAGCTCGGACTCAACGACCCGTTCGTCACCCAATATGTCCGCTTCCTGAACGCCACCTTGCACGGCGACCTTGGACGAAGCTACTTCTTCAAGAAACCGGCCACCGAGGTCATCGTCAACAAGGCCCCGGCCACGCTGGAGCTGGTCTTTTGCGCGGCGTTCATCATCGTCGTGCTCTCCATCCCGCTCGGCATCTACGCCGCCATCCGACCAAAGAGCTGGCTTAGCCGCATCACCATGGGGGCCTCCATCGTCGGGGTGTCCATGCCGGTGTTCCTGACGGCCATCCTGCTCATCTACATCTTTTCGGTGGAGCTGCACTGGCTCCCCTCCTTCGGGCGCGGCAAGACAGTGCTCCTCTTCGGCTGGTGGGAGAGCGGCATGTTCACCTGGGACGGCATCAAACACCTGATAATGCCCTCCATCGCCCTTTCCTCCATCATGCTGCCGTTGTTCATCCGGCTCATCCGCTCGGAAATGATGGAAGTGCTGGAGACCGAATACGTCAAGTACGCCTGGGCCAAGGGCATCAAGCCCTGGCGCGTCTGGATCATCCACGCCTTCAAGAACACCCTGCTCCCGGTCATCACCGTGGGCGGCGTCCAGCTCGGCATCATGGTGGCCTTCACCATCCTGACCGAAACCGTGTTCCAGTGGCAGGGCATGGGCTCCATGTTCATCGAGTCCGTGGAGCGGTCCGACACCGCGCTGATGGTCGCCTACCTCGTCTTCGTGGGATTCGTCTTCGTCCTGGTCAACACCGCCGTGGACATCATCTACGGCCTGGTCAATCCCACGGTCCGCGTGGCGGGGAGGAAATAGAATGCGCACCCGCTGGCAACGCTTCAAGGACTCGTACATGCTCCACAGTTTCCTGCGCGATCCCGTGGCCCTGACGAGCTTCATCATCCTCGCCCTGCTGTTCGTGAGCGCCTTCGGGGCGCCGGTCCTCGCTCCGCACAACCCCTACGATCCCACCACCGTGGACATTATGAACGCCCAGTTGCCCCCGTCCTGGGAGCATGGCGGCACCGAACAGTTCCTGCTCGGCACCGACGCCCAGGGACGCGACATCCTGTCCACCATGCTCTACGGAATGCGCGTGTCCATCATCATCGGCGTGGGCGCGGTCTGCCTCCAGGCCTTTCTGGGCATCGTGGTCGGCCTGCTCTCGGGCTACGTCCGCAGGCTGGACAACATCCTCATGCGCATCGCCGACGTGCAGCTCTCGTTCTCCACTTACATGGTCGCCATCTTCATCGGCGCCATCGTGCAGACCGCCTTTGGCGTGGCCGGGTACGAGGACGTGGCCGTGCCGCTGCTCATCGTCATCATCGGTCTGGCCGAATGGCCGCAGTACGCCCGCACTGTGCGCGCCTCGGTGCTGGCCGAACGGAGGAAGGAATACGTGGAGGCGGCCCGTGTCATCGGCCTGCCCAGCAGCCGGATCATGTGGCGGCACATCCTGCCCAACACGCTCTCGCCTGTGCTGGTCATCTCCACCGTGCAGGTGGCCAACGCCATCATGAGCGAGGCGGCCCTGTCCTTCCTCGGACTGGGCATGCCCGTGACAAAGCCGTCGCTCGGGTCGCTGATCACCGCCGGGTTCGAGTACATCTTCTCGGGCTCGTGGTGGATCACCATCTTCCCCGGCATCCTGCTGGTCCTCCTGATCCTGGTCATCAACCTCCTGGGCGACTGGGTCCGGGATTTCCTCAACCCCAAACTGTACAAGGGGTAAGGCGTGGAACCGCTCATCGACATCAAGAACCTCAGGGTCGACTTCGCCCTGCGCTCGGGCACGGTCCGGGCCGTGCGCGACGTCTCCCTCTCCATAGGCCGGGGCGAGCGCCTCGGCATCGTCGGCGAATCCGGCGCGGGCAAGTCCGTGCTCGGGTTCTCCATCATCAACCTCATCTCCAAGCCCGGCCGGATCACCGGCGGCGAGATCATCTTCGGCGGCGAGGACATCTCCAGGTATTCCTACGAGAAGATGCGCCACATCCGGGGCAACCACATCTCCATGATCTTCCAGGACCCGATGATGACCCTCAACCCGGTGCTGACCATCGGCACCCAGATGAAGGAGACCATCCTGGCCCACATGGACGTCTCGGACGAGGAAGCCGAGGCCATCTGCCTGGACAAGCTGAAGAAGGTCTACATCCCCTCGCCCGAAAAACGGCTCAAGCAGTATCCGCACGAGTTCTCGGGCGGAATGCGCCAGCGCATCGTCATCGCCATCTCGCTTTTGACCAACCCCAAGCTTATCATCGCGGACGAGCCGACCACGGCGCTCGACGTGACCATCCAGGCGGAGATCATGTCCCTGCTCCTGGAGCTGTGCGAAAACGAGAACATGGGCCTCATCCTCATCACCCACGACCTGGCCGTGGTCTCCGAGGTGACCCAGCGCATCGCCGTGCTCTACGCGGGCAAGGTGGTTGAGATCGGTCCCACGGACCGGATCATCGGCTCGCCGCAGCACCCCTACACCCGGGGGCTGCTCCGCGCCCTGCCGCAGATGGCCGAGGGCAAACGGCGGCTCAACCAGATTCCGGGCATGATGCCCTCGCTGCTGAACATGCCAAAAGGCTGTCCTTTCCAGCCGCGCTGCGAGGTCCGCCTGGACCGCTGCCTGCGCGAAATTCCCGTCCTGACCAAGGCCGAGGGCGGCGCTCAGGTGGCCTGCTTCCGCTGCCAGGGAGGGGATCAATAATGACCGCCATCCTCGATATCAAAAACATCGACAAGCACTTCGACATCTCCGGCACCATTCTCGACCAGCTCCGGCTGGACGGCGGCCGGATCACCCGCAAACGGACCGTGGTCAAGGCGGTCAACGGCGTCACCCTGTCGGTCATGCCCGGCGAGACCCTGAGCGTGGTCGGCGAGTCCGGCTGCGGCAAGTCCACCCTGGCCCGCACCGTCATGGGCCTCTACAGGCCCAACCGGGGCGAAATCCTCTACAAGGGCGAACGCATCGACAACCTGAGCTCCTCGCAGATGCTCCCCTACCGCACCAAGATGCAGATGGTCTTCCAGGACCCCTACGCCTCCCTGAACCCGCGCATGACCGTGCGCCAGATCCTGGAGGAGCCGGTCCGGCTCCACAACCCGTCGCTCAACCGGGACGAGGTCCACGACAAGGTGGCCGAGGTCATGCGCCGGGTGGGCGTGGACCCGGTCTGGTCCACCAACTACCCGCACGAGTTCTCGGGCGGGCAGCGCCAGCGCATCTCCATCGCCCGCGCCCTGGTGGTGGACCCGGAATTCATCGTGGCCGACGAGCCCATCGCCGCCCTGGACGTCTCCATCCAGGCCCAAATCCTGAACCTGCTCATGGACGCCCAGGAGGAGCGCGGCCTGACCTACCTGTTCATCAGCCACGACCTGAGCGTGGTCGAACACATCTCGAGCCGCGTCTGCGTCAT
Organism: Pseudodesulfovibrio sp.; assembly: GCF_028692895.1. GTDB lineage: Bacteria > Desulfobacterota > Desulfovibrionia > Desulfovibrionales > Desulfovibrionaceae > Pseudodesulfovibrio. The sequence continues at coordinate 4,591 of NZ_JAQUWN010000019.1, read as the reverse complement.
GTACCTGGGCTGCGTCTGCGAACTCGGCCCGGCGGCGGAGCTCTTCGCCAATCCGCGCCATCCGTACACCCAGGCCCTGCTCTCGGCCATTCCCCGGCTGGGCGGCAAGGCGGGGGGACACACCCGCCTCTCCGGCGACGTGCCCACCCCCATCAACCTGCCCTCCGGCTGCGTGTTCCACGGCCGCTGTCCCCACGCTGGCAAGCGGTGCATGACCGAGGCCCCGGCCCCGCGCACCATGCAAAGCGGCGTGGTGGTGGCCTGCCACGCCGTGGCCGAAGGGCGCATCTGACGCCCCCCCCAATAGCCCGAAAAAAAGAGGACGGCCCGACGGACCGTCCTCTTTCATTTTGCTGAAACAACCCGCATCAGATGACCAGGTTCTGGCGCAGCTCGTCCAGAATCTTCTCCTTCTCCAGCGGCTTGACCAGGTAGCAGACCGCCTGGGTGGAGAAAAAGGCGCGGGTCACGTTGACGTCGTCCACCAGGGAGGAGACCATGACCAGCTTGAAGGCGTGGAACTCGTCCACGCCCAGCGCTTCTTCCCGGGCGCGCAGGAGCTCGGCCGTCTGGTGCCCGTCCATGCCGGGCATGAGGATGTCCATCAGCACGGCGTCATAGGGACGCCCCTCGGCATGCGCCTTGTCGAAGGCGGCCAGTGCTTCCCTGCCGGAAAGCACTGCGTCGCATCCGGCGAACGGCGAGAGCACCGTCTCCAGGTAGGCCAGCGCGCTTTCATCGTCATCCACAATCAAGAACCGCACGAACTCCTCGCTTTTACCGCCAGGGCCGGTTTGTCCGGCATGGTGCCAGGAAAGTAGCCGTTTATCCCGTTATGAATAAAAAAACAACTACAGATCAACGCCGTAGTTCTTGATGGCGGCCATGCCGCCCTGCACGTTGGTAACGTCCTTGTATCCCTTTTCGGTAAGCATGACCTGGGCCTCGTAGGACCGCGCGCCGGTGTTGCAGACCAGGACCACGGGCCGGTCCTTGGGAATCTCGGCCAGCCGGTCGTAGATCTGCCCCTGGGGCACGTTGTGCCACTCGCCGGGATGCCGCTCGATGTAGGGATCGGCGTCGCCCGCTTCGCGGCAGTCCAGGAAGAAGCACCCGTCCGTGTCGCGCGCGTCCCAGAGCCGCTTGAACCCGTCCGGGCCCACGCCGCGGTTGATGCCGCGCAGCGCGTTGTCCGCCAGGTTGGCCAGGGAATTGAGAATGTCCATGGCCGAAGCAAAGGGCGGGGAGTAGGCCAGCTCCATGTTGGAGATGTCCTCCACCTTGGGCGCGTACTTGAGGATGGCGGCCACCGCGTTGATGCGGCCGACCATGGCGTCGCGCGTGGAGCCGAAGCCCTGGACGCCGAGCACGCGGCGGGTGGGCTTGTCCACGACCATCTCCAGGGTCATCAGCTCCTTGGAGGGGTAGAAATGGGCCCTGTCGAGCTGGATGAGCAGCACGCTCATGGCCTCGAACCCGGCGGCCCGGGCCCCTTCCAGACTCAGGCCGGTCCCGGCCATGGAGCGCTCGAAGAACTTGACCACGAAGGAACCGACCACGCCGTCGAAAGAAGCGTCGCCCCCGGCCAGGTTGGTGCCGATGACGCGGCCCTGGCGGTTGGCCATGGAGCCCAGCGGCAGGTAGGCCTGGTCCCCGGTGATGAGGTTCCTGACGATGGCGCAATCGCCGCCCGCATAGATGTCGGGATCGCTGGTGCGCATGTGCTCGTCCACGATGACGCCGCCGCGCGGGTGGACCTCCAGCCCGGCCTCGCGGGCGATGTCCGAACCGGGAACCACGCCCGCCGCGATGATGACCGCGTCGGCCTCCAGGGTCCGCTTGTCGGTGACGACGCGGGTCACGCGGCCGTCCTCGCCCTCGATGGCCTTGACGGTCTCGCCGAAATGGAAGGTGACGCCGTTCTCCTCCATGTGGCGCTGGCCCATGGTGGCCAGGGCCGGGCTGACAAGACGGGGCATGATCTGGCCGGTGATCTCGACCACCGTGGTTTCCACGCCCCACATGTCGGCGAAGGCCTCGGCCATCTCCAGGCCGATGAACCCGGCCCCGATGATGACCGCCTTGCCCACCTCGCCCTTGGAGATGCCCTCGCGGATACGGGTGGCGTCGTCCGGGTTGCAGACGTAGCTGACGCCCTTGAGATCCTCGCCCGGCAGGCCGAGCCTGCGCGGGGAGGCCCCGGTGGCGATGACCAGCTTGTCGTAGCCGAGCACGGACTCCTCGCCCGTGGTCACGTCCGTCAGGTGGACCTGCTTGCTCTCACGGTCGATGCGAGTGGCACGGGTCAGGGTGCGCACGTCCACGCCCTTGACCTCGCGGAAGAAATCGACGTCTCGCACCATGTGAAAACTGGTGGTGCACAGCTCGCTCGCGTCCGAGACGTCGCCGGACACGTAATAGGGAATGCCGCACCCGCCGTAGGAGATGAGGGCGCTCTGGTCGACCATGGTCACCCGGGAGGAGGGCTCCAGCCGCTTGAACCGGCAGGCGGCCTTGGGCCCGAGGGCCACGCCGCCGATGATGACGATGTGTTGGGACATTGCAGTTCCTTCGTATATGCATTGTCGCGGCCTTCCCTCGCGGCCGCGAGCGTTTACCTGAGCAGCGAACCGATGGACACGCCGAGGCGGCGCATGCCCTCCTCGATCCGGACCGGGTCGGAGTTGGAGAAGTTGAGGCGCAGCGTGTTCTCGCCAGAGCCGTCCACGTAGAAGGGGCGGCCGGGCACGAAGGCCACCTTGTCCTTGACCGCCAGGTCGAGCAGGTCCATGGACGAGGTTCCCTCGGGCAGGGTCGCCCACAGGAACATGCCGCCCTCGGGCTCGGTGACGTCCACCCCGGCCGGGAAGTGCTTGCGGGCCATTTCTAGCATGACGTTCCGCTGGCTGCCGTATCGCTCGCGGATGAGGGCCACGTGCTGCTCGATGTCGTTGGTCTCCAGGTAGCGGCGCAGGATGGCCTGGGCCACGGTGGAAGTGTGCAGGTCGGCCGCCTGCTTGGCGATGACCAGCTTGTCGTAGATGTCCCTGGGGGCCACCACCCAGCCGATGCGGAAGCCGGGCGCGGCGATCTTGGAGAAGGAGCCGCAGAGCAGGCTGCCGCCCTTGCGCAGGGAATAGACGCTCGGCAGCCGCTCGCCCTTGAAGCGCAGCTCGCCGTAGGGGTCGTCCTCCACGAACAGGACGTCGTACTTGTCCAGCAGCTCGGCCACTTCCTCGCGCCGTTTGGCGGAATAGCTCATGCCGGACGGGTTCTGGAAGTTGGGCACGGCGTAGAAGCACTTGGCCCCGGCCTTGAAGGCCGCCTCCAGCTCCTCCAGGTTCGGGCCGTCCGCCTCAAGCGACACGGTGACGAACTCCGGCTCGAAGAGGGAAAAGGCCTGGATGGCCCCGAGATAGCCGGGCCGCTCGATGACGACCTTGCTCCCCCGGTCCAGGAAGACCTTGCCGCACAGGTCCAGAATCTGCTGCGATCCGGTGGTGACGAGGATGGAATCCGGGTCCACGGCCAGCCCGCGCCGGGCATAGCGCGCGGCGATGATGGCGCGCAACCCCGCATCGCCCTCGGTGGTGGAATATTGCAGCGCGGAGGTCCCGATGGTCGCGAACACCTCGTGGGCCGCCTTGTCCATGGCGTCCACGGGGAAGAGTTCGGGATTGGGGAGTCCCCCGGCAAAGGAAATGATTTCAGGATCAGCCGTGACTTTCAGGATTTCCCGGATGAACGAGCGGTGCACGGTGCCCATTCTCCGGGCGAATTTATCGGACATGCCATTTCTCCTTTATCCGACTTGGCTTACCCTCAAAGCCGATGGCTTGCAAGGGCCGAACGTCCGACAGGCCACAAGATCGGGCGACGCAACCAACCGCCGCGCCAAATAAAAAAGGACCGGCGCAAGGCCGGTCCCGAACCCTTTGGACAGCCCGCCCGAAGGCGGCTTCCCGCCCCTACTGGCGTGCGGAAAATTGGCGTTCGATCCACTCGCGCACCTCGCGGTTGGGCGGATACACGCCCTTGAGATGGCTCACGGACTCCAGGAAGCGCTTGCCCACGTCGTGGGGCAGCTCCTCGTTGAGCAGCTCCTCGGCGCCCTCGGAATTGCGCCGGATGAGCATCAGCCGGGGATTCTCGTCCCAGGCGTAGACGACAAAATAGGTGCTGGAGTCGTACTTGCCGGTCACCGGCCCATGCTCTGCCCGCCAGGCGTTGTTGCCCCACTCCAGGTACAGGGTGACGGCCGCCTCGGGCGTCATGGTCCAATCTATGTCGAGGTTGCGGTAGTCGCGAAGGTTTTGCATGGCTCCTCCTGATGGCTTGTTGGCTTGCTTGATTTTTATGATAATAGTAATCATTCATAAGTCAAGTCTTTTTTAGCCTATCGCCGGGCAAGCGGGGAAGGAACCGCCGGAACCGGCTGTTTTATCAATAAATCAAAGGGAAACGCAGGGCGCAAAACAAGGCGCCCGTCAGGAGCGGGAGGTGCGGCAAATGCCATGCGCCGGGCGCAGGTATGGCGTGGGGGAAAAGAAAAAAGGGGCGTTGCGCCCCTTCAGCTATTCCTTGTCCGGAG
>NZ_JAQUWN010000080.1 GCF_028692895.1 Pseudodesulfovibrio sp. | reverse complement strand
TCTGGTACCAGGGGAGGGACTCGAACCCTCACAGTATCGCTACCGGCGGATTTTGAGTCCGCTGCGTCTACCAATTCCGCCACCCTGGCGTGGTGAAGGTTTCCATAGGGCAGCCAACGCGTTCCTGTCAATCTTCTTGTCACCCGACACGCTTGGTGCTAGCACCTTCGGACGGCTCTCGCCGACAAAGGATGCGCCCATGATTCCTCTCGGTTCCATCGTCAACGCACTGGCCATCATCTTCGGCTCCGTCCTCGGATGCTGGCTCCAGTCCCGCTTCCCGGAACGCATCCGGGCCATCGTCTTCCAGGGCCTCGGCCTGTGCGTCCTGCTTATCGGCATCCAGATGGCACTCAAGGTCGACAACATCCTCATCGTCATCTTCTCCATCCTCCTCGGCGGCATCACCGGCGAGCTCCTCCGGCTCGACACCCTCTTCGAACGCCTCGGCAACCGCTTCAAGACCATCATCAAGTCCGACAACGCCCAGTTCACCGACGGGCTAATCACCTCCTCCCTCATCTTCTGCATCGGCGCCATGGCCATCGTCGGCTCCCTGGAGGAAGGCATCCGCGGCAACCCGACCATCCTCTACACCAAGGCCATCCTCGACGGCTTCGCCTCCATCGCCCTGGCCGCCTCCTACGGCTCCGGCGTGCTCTTCTCCTTCATCCCGGTCTTCCTCTACCAGGGCTCCATGACCATCGGCGCGGGCTTCTTCCAGCAGTACTTCTCCGACCCGATGATCGCCCAGGTCACGGCCTGCGGCGGCCTGCTCATCATCGGCATCGCCATCAACCTGCTGGAGCTCACCGAAATCCGCCTGGCCAACCTTCTGCCCGCCCTGGGCTACGTGGTCGCCCTCACCGCCATCTTCGGCTAGGCCGCCCGACCGCGCGCCGGGCCTCTCCTTTTCCGCAAAAAAACAGGCCCGCAACCATCCGGTTGCGGGCCTGTCGTTTCGCAGTAGCGGTCCGGCTATTTGCCGGTGAGGACCTTGCCGACCTTGTCGAGGGCTTCCTGGAGGGTCTCGTCGGCCACGGCGTAGGAGAAGCGGATGCACTTGTCGTCGCCGAAGGCCGAGCCGGGGACCAGGGCCACGCCCGCCTGCTCCAGGATCTTGGTGCACATGGCGGCCGAGTCCGGGGCGTCGGCGGTGTAGAATTGGTCGAGGACCGGGAAGAGGTAGAAGGCGCCGTCCGGCTTCGGGCAGGGCGCGCCCCAGCCGTTGGCTATGACGTCGTAGGCCAGGTCGCGGCGGCGGACAAAGGCCTGCTTCATCTCCTCCACGATGTCCCAGGAGCCCCGCAGGGCGGCCAGGGCGGCCTTCTGGGTGATGGAGTTGATGTTGGAGGTGGACTGGCCCTGGATCTTGGACATGGCCTTGGTCAGCTCCTCGTGGGCCAGGGCGTAGCCCACGCGCCAGCCGGTCATGCAGAAGGACTTGGAGAGCGCGCCCACGATGGCGATGGTCTCCGGATGGGCCTCCCAGGTCTTGGCCAGGGAGACGGGCTCGAACGGGGCGTATACCAGGCGGTCGTAGACCTCGTCGGCGATGATGAAGACCCCGTTGTCGCGCGCCCAGGCGGCGATGGCCTCAAGCTGGGCCTGGGTGTAGCAGCAGCCCGTGGGATTGGAGGGCGAGTTGAGGATGAGCACGCGGGTCTTTTCGGTGCGCGCGGCCTCCAGGGCGTCGAGGGTGGCGAGGTAGCCCTGCTCGGCGGTGGTGGGCACGTAGACGGACACGCCCTCGGCCAGTTGGACCATGGCCGGGTAGGAGACCCAGTAGGGCGAAGGGATGAGGACCTCGTCGCCGGGGTTCACCAGGGCCATGAGCAGGTTGTAGAGGACCTGCTTGCCGCCGTTGGAGATGATGGCGTTGTCGCCGGTGGCCTTGGCCCCGTAGAATTTGGCGTAATACCCGGCCACGGCCTCGCGCAGCTCGGGGATGCCGGGGACCGGGGTGTAGCGGGTGAAGCCCTCGTCCAGGGCGGCCTTGGCGGCCTCGCGGACGTGGGCCGGGGTGCCGAAGTCGGGTTGGCCCACGGCCAGGGAAATGATCTCGCGGCCGGAGGCGCGCAACTCCTGGGCCTTGGCGTTGACGGCCAGGGTGGCGGACGGCTTGATCCGTGCCAGACGTTCGGAAATCTTCATGGAACCTGCTCTCGATGGTTGGTGGTTGGACGCTCCCCCGCCCCATAGACCAAATGGGACCGAAGGTAAATCCGCTTTTGAACGGGGCCGGGGAAAATGTTGCCTCGACCCTTGACCCGTCTACAGTTTCACAGTTCAGGCATCAAGGCGTCAAACCAACACAAAGGAGGCGCTCATGCCGATTTTTTTCTGCGATCACAGCGCACCCAGCGAGCAAACGCTGCTCGATGCCGCGCCGGAGGCCGACTGGCCCCAGCCCTGCCCCGCGTGGGGGCGCGACTGGATCGGCCACCGGCAATGCGGGCTGTCGCGCTCGGCCCTGCTCTAACAACGACCGCATCGGGCTGCCTTGCCCGCAAGGGTGCGCCAGGGGCGAATACCGCCGCCCCGGGGGAGGCCGGATAGCGCCGCGAGCGTCGCCCCTCCCTGCGCATCCATGACGCGTTTATAATTTTTCTCAGGCGTTTGTAGCGGAGACGAAAGTGCGGTATGCAAGGTCTGCCCCCCCGATCGCGCAATGCGGGAGGGGCGGCTGCCCGGAGGGAGCATGTGGCCGACGTTTTCCCAACGATTCCTGCTGATTCTCGCCCTCGCAACCTGCCTCGCGGCGGGGCCGGCGGCCAGTGCCGACGACGCCCTGCTCCAGGTGAACACCCGGCCCATATCCATGAGCCCGGAGGAGCGGAACTGGCTCGACGCGCACAAGGAGATCCGGCTCGGCCTGTGGCTCGGGCCGCCGCCGGTCATGTTCCGGGGCGACGACGGCTCCCTCCAGGGGCTGGCGCCCACCTACGTCAACCTCATCGTGGCCAAGCTGGGCATCGAGCCTCGGCGGGTGCGCGCCTCGGGACTCACGGCCATGAACGGCCTGGCCTTGGCCCGCGAGGTGGACATGGTGGCCGCCCTGCCGATGGACCGGGCCAACGCCGAGGCCATGGTCCTGTCCGAACCCTACGTCTTCCTGCCCATCGTGCTGGTCACCCGGTCCGACTTCCGCTTCGTCAGCGGGCTGGCCGACCTGGCCGGTTCCACCGTGGCGGTGGGGCGCGACTGCGTGCCCGTGGCCCGGCTGGCAAAGGACCATCCGGAGCTGAAGCTCCTGATCGTGGACGACCCGGCCGAGGCCATGCGGGCCGTGGATTCCGGCCGGGCCGACGCCTATGTCGGGGCCCAGGCCTCCGTGGCGGCCTTGGCCGAGCGGCTGGGCATCGTCAACATCCGCATCTCGGCCATCACCGAATATTCCCACTCCCTGGCCGTGGGCGTGCGCCGCGACTGGCCGGTGCTGCTGGCCCTGGTCAACCGCGCCCTGGCCTCCATCTCCGTGGACGAACGCAAGACCATCGACGACTACTGGACCGTACTCCACCACGGCCAGTGGGTGTCGCGGCCCAGGGTCTGGCGCCTGGTGGGCGGCTTGGTCCTGGGCGCAAGCGCGCTGCTCGGGGTGATCCTGCTCTGGAACCTGCGCCTGGCCCGCGAGATCCGGCGGCGCAAGCGGATGGAGGAGGCGGTCCGGCGGGCCCACGCGGCCACCCGGCAGATCATCGAGTCCGCGGACGTCATCATCGTCGGTCTGGACTACGAAGGGCGGGTGCGCCTCTTCAACCGGGCGGGCGAGGCGGTCACCGGCTACTCGCGCGACGAACTCATGGGCCGGGACTGGTTCGACCTGGTGGTGCCCCGGGAGCGTTTCCTTTTCGCCTGGGACGAATTTTGCCGCCTGGTCCGCGGGGGGCCGGGGCCCACTGCCGAGACCTTCGAGACGCCCGTGCTGACCAAGGACGGCGAGGTGCGGCACATCCTGTGGCGCAACTCCGCCATCGGCCCGATGAACGGCGGCGACGAGACGGCCATCCTCTCCTTCGGCACGGACATCACCCATCGACTCAAGGCCGAGGAGGAGCTTCGCCTCACCCAGTTCGCCATGGACAACGCGTCCCTGGGCATCCTGCGCGTCCGCCCCTCGGGCCGCATCGTCTACGCCAACCGCACGGCCGCGACCATGCTCGGCCGGACCAGGGGCGAGATCCGCAGCCAACACCTGGCCGACCTGGGCCCGTTCCCGCCCATGACGCCCTGGCAGCCTTTCTGGGACCGGCTGGTCCAAGCCAGGGTGCTCAACCTGGAGTCCTCGCTGGAGACCCTGCAGGGCCCGGCCATGCCGGTTTCGCTGCGCCTCCACCACCTGCTGTTCAAGGGCTCGGAACTGGCCATCTGCTTCCTCGACGACATCACCGAACGCAAACGGGTGGAGCACCTGCGCGCCGACGTGGAGCGGATGATGCGCCACGACCTGCGCTCCCCCACCCTGGCCGTGCAGACCATGCTCCTGCTCCTGGAACGCCGGGGCGGGCTGAACGACCGGCAGCTCGACCTGCTCTCCCTCGCCCGCGACGCGGCCAAGCGCATGATGGGCATCATCGCCCTCTCCCGCACCCTCTACCGCATGGAGGAAGGCGTCTACGAGCCGGAACGCGTTCCCGTGGACCTACTGCCCGTGGTCTCCTCCGTGGCCGAGGAGCTGGGCGACCTGATGCGGTCACGCCGCATCCAGTTGGAGGTCACCGTGGGCGGCCGGCCGACCAGGCCGCGCGCGGCCTTCCTGATCCGGTCCGACGAGCTGCCCTGCTACGCCCTGCTCCTGAACCTGCTCAAGAACGCCGCCGAGGCCTCGCCCGAGGGCGGGACCGTGACCCTGGACCTGAGCACCGGCGAGCGCCACGTCATCACCGTGCACAACATGGGCGCCATCCCCGCCGCCATCCGGGACGTGTTCTTCGAAAAATACGTCACCGCGGGCAAGCCCCAGGGCACCGGGCTCGGCACCTACACCGCCCGGCTCATCGCGGGAGCCCTGGGCGGCGACATCGCCTTCACCACCTCCGAAGAACAAGGAACGACCCTGACCGTGACACTGCCCGTCTGGACGGCGCAGAGCGGTGAGACCGATTCCTAGATAGCTGTCGCCAGCCAGGCCAGTCGGGGCGGGAGTTTCCCCCGTTTTTGACGCCCCGGTGCAATTTGCGCTGGCCTTTCGGACCCACTTTCTGTAGTCTAGAGATTCTCTAGCGCCCTCTTGCATCCGGGCGCTTTCCAAAATATTTTTTCCAATATTTCAATGTGTTAAAAGAGGTCTTCTATGTCGGAACTCAAGATGCCCGCCCGTTTGCCTGAACCGATCATCAACGAAAACGCAAAGATAGTCCTGCAGCGGCGGTACCTGCGCAAGAACACCGAAGGCGTGCCCTACGAGGACCCCAAGGGGATGTTCTGGCGGGTGGCCTCGGCCATCGCCCAGGAGGAGGCCAAGTACAAGGACTCCTCCTACAAGCCCGCCGCCCTGGCGCGCGAGTTCTATGACCTGATGACCTCCTACCGCTTCCTGCCCAACTCGCCCACGCTGATGAACGCGGGCACCGGCCTGGGCCAGTTGGCGGCCTGCTTCGTCCTGCCCGTGGGCGACTCCATCGAGGAAATTTTCGACGCCGTGAAACACGCGGCCATGATCCACAAGTCCGGCGGCGGCACCGGCTTCTCCTTCTCCCGGCTGCGCGCCAAGGCCTCGGTGGTGGGCTCCACCGGGGGCGTGGCCTCCGGCCCGCTCTCCTTCCTGCGCATCTTCAACTGCGCCACCGAGCAGATCAAACAGGGCGGCACCCGGCGCGGGGCCAACATGGGCATCCTGCGCGTCGACCATCCGGACATCATGGAGTTCATCAAGGCCAAAGAGCGCGACGGCGAGCTGAACAACTTCAACCTCTCCGTGGGCCTGACCGAAAAATTCATGCGCGCCGTGGAAAAGAAGGAAAACTACGACCTCGTCGCCCCCAACTCCGGCGAAGTGATCGAATCCCTCAACGCCCGCGACGTCTTCAACCTCCTGGTCCACAAGGCCTGGGAGTCCGGCGACCCCGGCATCGTCTTCCTGGACCGCATCAACCGCGACAACCCCACCCCCAAGCAGGGCGAGATCGAATCCACCAACCCCTGCGGCGAACAGCCGCTCCTGCCCTACGAGGCCTGCAACCTCGGCTCCATCAACCTGGGCACCTGCTACCTCAAGGGCAAAAACGGCCACGACGGCGAAATCGACTGGGATGAACTGAAAAGGATCATCCACCTCGCGGTCCGCTTCCTGGACAACGTCATCGACGCCTCCATCTACCCCCTGCCCCAGATCACCGAAACCGTGGGCAAAAACCGCAAGATCGGCCTGGGCGTCATGGGCTGGGCCGACCTGCTCTACCAACTGCGCGTCCCCTACAACTCCCAGACCGCCGTGGACCTGGGCGAACGGATCATGAAATTCGTCCACGACGAGTCCCGCAGCGCCTCCAAGACCCTGGCCGCCGAGCGCGGCGCCTTCCCGGCCTACGCCGACTCCGTGTTCGGAGAGGCCAACCTCGGGCCCTACCGCAACGCCACCACCACGACCATCGCCCCCACCGGCACCCTCTCCATCATCGCGGGCTGCTCCTCCGGCGTGGAGCCGCTCTTCGCCCTCAGCTTCGTCCGCAATGTCATGGACAACGACAAGCTGGTCGAAACCAACCCGTTCTTCGAAAACGCCCTCAAGGACGCCAACGCCTTCTCCCCCAACCTCATGGAGGAGATCGCCAAGGTCGGCACCATCCGCAAGATGCGCCACCTGCCCGAAGAAATCCGCACCGTCTACGTCACCGCCATGGACATCGCGCCCATCTGGCACCTCAAGATGCAGGCCGCCTTCCAGAAATTCACCGACAACGCCGTCTCCAAGACCGTCAACCTGCCCAACTCCGCCACCAAGGAAGAGATCTGGGACATCTACTGGAAAGCCTACGAGTACGGTTGCAAAGGCGTCACCGTGTACCGCGACGGCTCCAAAACCTCCCAGGTCCTCTGCACCGGCGACGGCGACAAGGCCAAGGACGCCAAGGCCGCAGGCAAATCCGTGGTCAAGGGCCGCCCTGACGTCATCTACGGCTTCACCCAGAAAATCGCCACCGGCCTGGGCATGCTCTTCCTCACCGTCAACGAGGTCGACAACAAGCCCTTCGAAGTCTTCGCCACCATCGGCAAATCCGGCGGCTCCATCACCGCCAAGGCCGAAGCCATCGGCCGGCTCGTCTCCCTCGCCCTGCGCTCCGGCGTCGAAGTGCGCGAGATCGTCCAGCAGCTCAAAGGCATCGGCGGCGAAAATCCCAAGTTCATGAAAAAACACCTGGTCAAATCCATCCCCGACGCCATCGCCTACGTCTTCGAATCCCGCTACCTGCAAGGCGAACACGTCGACGGCGAAGTCGCCTCCCTCAACCACGAACTCTGCCCCGAATGCGGCGAACCCCTCGTCTTCGAGGAAGGCTGCCATATCTGCAAGTCCTGCGCCTACACCAAGTGCGGCTAGGACCCACCCCCATCGCCCAATGAAAAGGCCGCTCCCGATCGGGAGCGGCCTTTTCATTGGGCGCGGGAATGCGGCATGGGGAGAATGCCTCCGGCGGCCCCTCCGGGGAGGCCAGGGCGCTGCCCTGGACCCGCCAAAGGCGAGCCTTTGGAAACCATTCTCCGCTTTCGCGGGGGCGTAGCCCGGTCAAGCGACTCACGCCCGCAGGGACGGACTGCCCGCTCGCCCCAGCCGGGGTGTTTTTTGAAGAAAAGAAAACGGCCAGTACTCAAATCAAGAACCCCGCCCCTGCCAATGGATCAGACGCCGTAATGGCAGACTTTTCAAATCTTCACCAAGCAGTTCACACGGCGTGGGCTTGTGTCCTGAAAGGTTCGGCCGGTCCGATCCCGTCCCGAAGGGCGGGAACGGACCGGCCGAACCTTTCAGGACGCCGCTTAGCCGCCGCCAGCCAAGCCTCCCGCCAACCACCTCCCGGCTCCCGGGCTACTCGCCCGCGCAGCGGAGAATGGGGTGCAGGGGCTTCGTCCCTGCCGGGTCCAGGGCAGCGCCCTGGTCGCGCCGAAGGCGGCCCCCGCCGGCGAGGCGGCCGCCAGCGGCATTTCCCCGCACGCCCTACCGGTTCTCCAGCCGACAGGCCTGGCTGTAGTAGGCGCAGGCGTCGCCCATGTCGGTGGGTTGGGGGGCGATGACGACGTTGGGGACTCGGCCGAATTTCATCCAGCCCGAGCGTCGGAAGAGGACGGCGTCGGGGTGGAGGGTTTCGTCGAAGCGGACGAGGACGCGCATGGCCCCGAGGGGGGTGACGAGGTAGGTGTCCCGTTCCGGGGCCACGCCGTCGCAGGCCTGGCAGGCGGGCGAGATGAAGACTTCGGGGTAGCCTGCCTGGTCGGCTTCCGGGACTTGGGACTGGAGGTATTTGCCATCGACCAGGGAGAGGAGCTGGAGCGGGTAGTCGGGGTCGCGCGCGGGGTCGGGCGTGAGGGTTTCGGGGAAACGGTAGAGCTCGTCCGGGTGGCCGAAGCGCAGGCCGGAGAAGGCGACGGGCGGGTAATGGGCCTTGACGAATCCGCGCGAGCGCAGTTCGTCGAGGGAGATGCCGGACTTTTTGAGGCCTTCGCGCAGGCAGGTATCCTGATCGGGCAGGCGGACGGGCCGGGCGAGGCGCAGGCCGAGGTCGGCGAGGAAGTCGAAGTCTACGCGCACGTCGCCGCGCGGTAGCACGGCCTGGGCGCAGTGGTTGACGTAGTTGTGCAGGCAGGAGCCGATGACGTCCTCGCGTTCAAACATGAGAGCGGGCGGCAGGATGACGTCGGCCGCGAGCGCTGTGTCGGTCATGAAGCAGTCCTGGCAGACGACGAAGGGGCGGCGCAGGGCTTCGGCCAGGGCCAGGGAGTCGGGGACCTGGTTGACGACGTTCATGCCGTCGATCCAGACGAAATCGACGGGCGGGTCGGCGCGGCGCATTTCGCGGGCCAGGTCGTGGATGAGGAATTCGCGGCGGTGCGCGTGGATTTGGTAGCCGTCCACGAGGTGGCCCCAGGAGGCGAAGTTGCGGCCGGAGGAAATGTTGTAGTAGGCCCCGCCGCCGGGCTGGCCCACGTTGCCGGAGATCATGGCCAGGGCGTTGATGAAGCGGACGTTCTGGCCGCCGAAGCGGTAGCGCTGGAGGCCCCAGCCGATGAGGGTGGCGGTGTTTCCGGTGTCGGCGTACCAGTCGTAGAGCTTTTCCACGTCGTCCACGGAGACCTGGCAGGCGGCGCAGAGGTCGCGCAGCATCAGGCCGTCGACGAGGCCGCGCATGGCGGGCCAGTTGGCGGCGCGGGTCAGGACCCAGGGGTTGAGTTCGCCGGATTCCAGGTAGAGCTTGAGCACGGCGGCGGCCAGGAAGCGGTCGGCGCCGGGTTTGACGCGGATGGTCTCGTCCGAGAAGTCGGCCATGGAGTCGCCGCCGGGGGAGATGGACAGGACCTCGGTGCCGTTTTTGCGGGCGCGCTTGACGATGTCGAGGACGTGGACCGAGGAGCGGTCCAGGTCGCGGCCCCAGTTGACGATGCGCGAGGCGTTCAGCAGGTCTTCGGGCTCGTTCTGGTGCAGGACGCCGAAGTCGCGGATCGATGCGGCGATGCCCGCCTCGTCGCAGACCGAGCCGCGGGTGGCGGTGGCGCCCAGGGCGCGGAAAAGGACGGAGCTGGCCGTGGCCAGGATGCCCCGGTAGCCGTAGCCGTGGACATGCAGGATGGACTCGGGCGTGGCGCGGGCGGCGTCGAGCCGGGCGGCCACCAGGTTCAGGGCCTCGTCCCAGCCCGCCTCGCGGAACCCGTCGCCCTCGCGGATGAGCGGGGTGGTGATGCGCTCGTCCGAGTCGATGCGCTCGAAGTATCTGGCCCCCTTGCGGCAGCAGAAGCCGCGCGTGAAGGGGTGTTCCGGATTGCCCCGGACGGTCCGCTTTTCCAGGTCCACCACAAAGGAGCAGGAATCGCCGCAGTCCATGCTGCAAGCCGCGATCGTCGGCATGTCTTCCTCCAGAAACGGCCGGTGTCGGCCGCGCTATTGTTCCAGGGCGGACGTCTCGGCCCGCCGCTGTTTTCGGCTGTTTTGCATCAGGTCTTCCGCGCCGCTCCACACGGTGCGGACCACGTCCCGGAATTCCCGGAGCGGCGAGCGGTAGCCCGCCCCGGCGGGGTAGGAAAGGCAAAGCGGCACCTGGAGCGTATCGGGCCAAAGCACGGCCCGCTCTTCGTTGACCAGGCGGCTGGCGTCCTCCTCGCGCAGCACGGCCACGCCCATGCCCTCGGCCACCAGTTCGCGCATGATGTTCTCATCCTGGGTCTGCTCCACCTGGTTGGGCTCCACGCCGTGGGCGGACATGCGCTCGCGCACGGCCAGGTGGAACGGGCAGCCCCAGAAGGAATGTATCCAGGGCAGCGCGGCCAGCCCCTTCCAGTCGCCGGGCTCGACGCGGTCGGCCCACTTGATGGGGATGGCGATACGCAGGGCCACCTGGGCGATATGCTCGTCGTGGACGCCCTCCTCGCCCCACATGCCGAAACGGAAACCCGCGCCCATCTCGCCCGAGCGCAGGGCGTCGGCGGTGTAGCGGCTCTGGGAGACGATGAAGGAGAGCTGGGCTTCCGGCAGGACGGCGCGCATACGGCGCGAGAGCTCGGCCATGCGCAGGAAGGCGGGGTCGGTGTTCAGGCCGACCACCAGCCGGGTGGACTCCGCGCTCTTGAGGGACGCGGCGCGCGCCCGGAACTCCTCCATGGCCTGAATGGCCGAACGGGCATAGGGCAGCAGCGCCTCGCCCTCGCTGGTCAGGGCCATGCCCCGCGCCCGCCGCTCGAAGAGGGGGAACTCCAGCTCCTCCTCCAGTTGCTTGATCTGTCCGCTCAGGGCGGACTGGCTCAGGTACAGGGTCTCCGCCGCACGGGTCAGGTTGCCCTCAAAGGCGATGGCCAGAAAACACTCCAGCTTGCGCAGGTCCATGGCTCCTCCCGCGAGCATTCGGGATTACCGAACGCTCTCCCTGGGATTTCGAATTGGATTTTTCGAGTTTGTTGCATGATAGACGGCATAAATCAAGCAAAGGACGCTGCATGACCCAACGGAAAATCGGAACCACGTCTTTGGTTTTCATGATGACGGGAGGGGTGCTCGGCTCGGGCGTCATCATCCTGCCGCCCCTGGCGCTCCAGAGCGCCGGGCCGTGGGCCCTGGTCGGCTGGGCGCTCATCGCGGGCTTCGGGCTGGCCTTCGCCTACGTCTTCGCCCACGTGGGCACGCTCTTCCCCGGAGAGGGCGGCGCGGCCAATTCGGTGGAGCGCGCCTTCGGCCCGGCGGCCAAGCGGCTGGCGGCCTTCACCCTCTCCGGCGCGGCCCTGTTCGGCCCGGCGGCGGTCATGCTGACCATCGCCGACTACCTGCCGCCCCAGTTGCGCCCCTCCTCCCCCGCCGGGGCCTACGCGGCCGCCGGGGTGATCCAGGCCGTCTGCGCCCTGCTGCTGGCCAGCGGCCTGCGCAACGTCGGGCGGGCGGCCACCATCCTGGCCTCGGCCGCCACCATCCTGCTCCTGGCGGGCTCCACCGCCACCCTGGTTCTGCGCTCCGGCCCGGCCGCTCCCCTGCCGCCCTTCGACGCCGGGGCCATGGGCTATACCCTGCTGCTCCTGTTCTGGGGCGTGGTCGGCTGGGAGGTGGTGGGCAACTACGGGGCCGAGGTGCGGGACCCGAGGCGCACCGTGCCCCGGGCGGCCGTACTGGCCGCCGTGGCCATCGCCGTGGTTTTCATGGCCGTGGCCTCGGCCATGCAGTTCGGCGTGTTCCCGGCCGGGACGGCCCCCGGCGTGGGCGCGCTGCTCGCCCCGCTCTTCGGCGACGCCTCCTCCCTGGTCATGAGCGGCATCGTCACCGCCCTGTGCGTGACCACCTACCTGGTCGTGGTGGGCGGCGTGGTCCGGCTGGCGGCCCACCTGGCGCAGGAAGGCGCGTTGCCGCGCGTCCTCGACCGGCGCAACGGAAGCGGCGTGCCCTGGGTGGCCGTTGCCGGATACACCGTGGTCCACCTCTTCCAGATTTTCCTGGTCTCGCGCCGCGTCCTGGACCTGGCCGTCATCGTGGCAGTGGCCGACGGTTTTTTCCTGACCAACGCCCTGCTCGGCACCCTGGCGGCGGCGCGGCTCTTCACCCGCCCCCTGCCGCGCGCCGTGGCCGGGGGCCTCAGCCTGGGGCTGGCCGTGATCCTCTCGCGCTCGAACTGGCAGGTCCTGGCTGCCATCCCGGTCATGGGAATGTTCTCGCTGTGGCAGGTCCGGCGCGGGACGGGGTCCGCCCCGGCCCTTGACATCGCCACGGTTTCCATCAAGGATTCCTAGTCCCGGCCGCCGGGCTAAAACCGATCATCCACGGAGCAGACAATGAGCCTTTTCGGAACCCCCGTTCCCTTCTTCAAGATGCAGGGCTGCGGCAACGACTTCATCGTCATCGACAACCGCGAGCTCAAGGTCCCGGTGGCCGACATGCCCGAGTGGGCGAAGAGGGTCTGCGCCCGCGCCTTCGGCGTCTACGGCGACGGCATCTTCTTCCTGGAGGAGAGCGACGACCCGGCGCTGGCCTACCGCTGGCACTTCTACAACAACGACGGCTCACGGGCCGAGATGTGCGGCAACGCTTCGCGCTGCGCGGGCCGCCTCTCCCACGCCATCGGACTGGCCCCGGCCGAGCACGTCTTCGGCACCGACGCCGGGCCCATCCGCGCCAAGGTCCTCACCGAGGGCGAGGACGCGGGCCAGGTCAAGGTCCAGCTCACCCCGCCGACCGGCATCAGGACCGGCATCGAGCTGACGGTGGACGGCAAGCCGCTGACCATCCACTTCGCCAACACCGGCGTGCCCCACGCCGTGGTTTTCGTGGACGACGTCGAGGCCGTGGACATCATGGACCTCGGCCCCAAGCTGCGCTACCACGAACATTTCGCGCCCGCCGGGACCAACGTCAACTTCGCCCAGGTGGTGGACGGCTCGACCATGCTGCTGCGCACCTACGAGCGCGGCGTGGAGGGCGAGACTTACGCCTGCGGCACCGGCGCGTCGGCCACCCAGCTCCTGGCCCACACCCTGGGCTTGACCGGGACGGCGGCCGCGCTGACCACCACGGCCGGGGAGCAGCTCAAGGTTTTCGTCGAGGACGGCGCGCTGTTTTTGCAGGGCGCGGCCGAGCTCACCTTCAAGGGCGAGCTGTACCTGGAGGCCATGGGGCTGAAGTAGGGCCGCCGTTTTTTTTGGGGAAAGACAAGGAAGGCCCCGTCGCCGGGGCCTTTCATCGTGTTTTTCGCGTCGCCGCCTAGGCGAGCAGTTCTTCGAT
>NZ_JAQUWN010000079.1 GCF_028692895.1 Pseudodesulfovibrio sp. | reverse complement strand
TTGGCCAACGGAAACGGCTAGGTGCCGCAGAAGGTCTGGCGGACCATTTCGTGCGGCTCGGGCGGAGCCTCGTATTCGATGAATTCCGGGCGGTCGACATAGGGATCGGCCAGGGCCTCGGCCAGCCGGTTGGCGGGCGCAAAGTCGCCCGCGTCCTCGGCCGCGCGGATGGCCCGCTCCACCTGATGATTGCGCGGGATGCGCGCAGGATTGGCCGCGAGCATGGTCGCCGCCGCCCGCTCCGGCGAAACGTTCCGCGCCGCGAGCCGGGCGCGCCAGGTCTCGATCCAGCCGCTCGCGGCCGGGCCGTCGCCAACGAGCGCGGCGAATGGGACCCCGCCCTCCCGCCAGCGGGCCAGCTCGCGAAAGGCCACGGTGAAATCCGCGCCGGAGCCGCGCATCAGCCGCAGCAACTCCCGAACCACGGCGAAGTCCGCCGCGTCCCCGTCCTCGATGCCGATCTTGCGGGCCATGACCGCTTGGAAGCGCCGGGCGAAGGCGTCCGGGAACTCGGCCAGGATCGCCTCGGCCGCCTCGCGGCCCGCCTCTCCAGTGTCATTTGAATCACCGTCCGGCCCGCCCGCCAGGAGCGGGGCCAGGCAGCCGCCCAGGCTGGACAGGTTCCACTGGGCCACGGCGGGCTGGTTGTCGAAGGCGTAGCGGCCCTGACCGTCGATGGAGCTGAACACGGCCGAGGGGTCGTACCCGTCCAGAAAGGCGCAGGGGCCGAAGTCGAGGGTCTCCCTGGCCACCGAGGTGTTGTCCGTGTTCATCACCCCGTGGATGAAGCCCACGCCCATCCAGCGCGCCGTCAGGTCGGCCACGGCCAGGATGACGCGCCGGAACAGCTCGGCGTAGGGATCGGACGCCGCCCGGCAGCCGGGATAGTGGCGGTCGATGACGTGGTCGGCCAGGAGCCGCTGGGACGCCGCGTCGCCCCTGGCCGCGAAATATTCGAAGGTCCCGACGCGGATGTGGCTGGACGCCACACGAGTCAGCACCCCGCCGGGCAGGTCGCGCTCGCGCCGCACGGTTTCGCCCGTGGCGACCATGGCCAGGGCGCGCGAGCTGGGGACGCCCAGTCCGTGCATGGCCTCGCTGACCACGTATTCGCGAATGACCGCGCCCAGGGGCGAGCGGCCATCGCCCCCGCGCGAGAACCGGGTCCGGCCCGATCCCTTGAGCTGGATGTCGAACCGCTTCCCGTCCGGGGCCACCACCTCGCCCAGAAGCGCGGCCCGGCCGTCGCCGAGCTGCGGCACGAAATACCCGAACTGGTGGCCCGCATAGGCCTGGGCCAGGGGCTGCGCTCCCTCGATGGGCTCGTTGCCGGAGAAGAGCCGGGCCAGGGCCGGGCCGTCGTCCGGCAGGTCGAGGCCCAGGCGGGCGGCCAGCGGGCGGTTGAACCGGATCAGCTCCGGCGCGCGCACCGGCGCGGGCTGGATGCGCTCGTGAAACTGCTCCGGCAGGCGGGCATAGCTGTTGTCGAACGGAATGGCGGTCATGGCGTTTTTTCCCGGCGGGCCGGGCCTCCTCCAAGGGAGATAAGGCCTGGGGCCGGGAAGGCAATGCCGGACCGGCCGCCTACTTCGCGGGGATGTAGGTCACGCCCGTGTCCGTGGGCGGCGCGAGGGGCGACTCGGCCCTGACCAAGTCGATGAAGGCCTGGGCGTCCACAAAGCCGGTGTCGTAGCGGTCCGGGACATCCTTGAGCATGGCGTAGCCGTCGCCGCCGCCCGCCAGGTAGGCGTTGGTCGCCACCCGGTAGGTTTGATCCGGCTCCAGGGGCTGCCACGCGCCGTCGCGCAGGACCTCGACGCGGGTGATGCGCTGGCCCTCGGGCCGGGTCATGTCCGCCGTGTAGCGCGCGCCCGCCACGGCGGGGAAGGCCCCGTTGCCGCGCGTCACGCCGTATTCCAGGGCGGCGCGGAGGGTCCGGCCGGGCATGGCGAGCAGGAAGATGGTGTTGTTGAACGGCAGGACCGTGTAGGCCGTGCCCACGGAGATGTCGCCCCGGAGGATGGACTCGCGCACGCCGCCCGTGTTGAGCAGGGCCAGGTCCGCCGGTTCGCCGGTGCGGGCCAGGCGCGCGAGCATGGACCGGGCCACCAGGGGCGCGAGCAGGCTGCCGTGGGGCAGGTCGAGCCCGGCCGGGGTCACGCCCGGCACCCGGATGTGCGGCAGGTCCGCCGCGGCCCGGCCGACGACGTCCCGGCGCATGGCCTCGACGCCCCGGTCATAGGGCGCGAGAAAGGCCAGGGTGGCCGCCTGCTCCGGGACCACGTCCGCCACGCCCGAGGCCCGCACGGCCCGCTCGGCCCCGGCCAGGACGTCCCCGGCCAGCGGGACCCTGTTCCCGGCCGCGTCCTTGCGCTGAAACTCGTCGGCCGCCAGCAGAAGCGGCCGCGCCGCGCAGGCCGTCACCCGCCCCTTGTCGTCAAAGGTCACGTCCAACCGGCCGAGCACGCGCGCCCATTTCCAGGCCGTGACCACCGGCACGTCGCCGCCGTCCGGCCCCTTGACCTTGACCGGATAAGGAGCGGCGGGATTCAGCCCCAGCGCGCCAAGTTTGGCCCCGTCGCCCAGCAGGGTGTGGGAATGCCCGCCCACGATGACGTCCACGCCCGGCACCTCGGCGGCGAGCTGTTCGTCGCGCGCAAGGCCCACATGGGTCAGGAGGATGATTTTGTTCACGCCCATGGCCGTCAGCCCGGCAACGGCGGCGCGGGCCGAGGCCGCTTCGTCGGCAAAAGTGACGCCGGGACCGGGGCTGGAGGTGAAGCGGGTGTCCGCCGTGGTCAGGCCGACCACGCCCACCCTCTCCCCGGCGTAGTCCAGGACCACGTAGGGCCGGAGGCGCTCCGCCAGGGCGGGCGCGCCCGGCGCGCCCACGTTGGCGTCCACCACCGGGACCTTTGTTTGGCGCAGCATCCCGGCCAGGAAGGCGGTCCCCCGGTCGAACTCGTGGTTGCCGAGGGTCATGGCGTCGAAGCCGAGCCGGTCCAGCAGCCGCATCTCGGGCTCGCCGCCGTATCGCAGGAAATAAAGGCCGCCCTGAACCGCGTCGCCCGCATGAAGCAGGGCCACGTTGCCGCCCCCGGCCCGGACTCGGTCCACGGCCGTGGCCAACCGCGCCCAGCCGCCGAGCAGAACGCCGGTCCGCGCCCCGTCCAGGGACAGGGTCTCGGGCGTGGCCTCCAGGTACGAATGGGTGTCGTTGACGTGCAGTATGGTCAGATCGAAGGCCGGGGCCGCAGCGGCGAGGCCCAGCAGCAGGACGAGCAGAATGGGGAAGGCGGGGACGATTTTTTTCACGGCGCGCTCCGGGGAATCGGGTTCGCGGCCAGGATAGCAAAAAGAGGACCGGGGCGGAATCGGGCGGCGGGCGAAAAAAGAGGCCCGCTTGCGCGGGCCTCTCGATGTCTCGGTGCGAACCGGGAGCTACTTGATGAAGAGCATCTCCTGGTAGGTCGGCAGAGGCCACAGGTCGTCGGCGACCAGGGTTTCCATGGTGTCGGCCACTTCGCGGACGGCCAGCATGGCGGGCAGCACCTTGCTGTGCTTGTACTCGGACTCGGCGGCCACGGACTTGAAGTCGGACTTGGCCATGATCTTCTCCAGGGCGGCGATGGCCTTTTCCATCTTGGCGACCAGGGCGGAGACCTCCTTGAGTCCCGGGGTGACGCCGGCGACGCCGGCGGCCTTCAGGTTGGCGGCCACGCCGGCCAGCTCGCCCTGGTACCGGACCGCGGCGGGCAGGATGATCGTCTTGGCGATCTTCACCACCACCAGGGACTCGGTGAGGATGAGCTGGTTGTACTGCTCGTAGGCGATCTCCTGACGGGAGTGCAACTCGTCCTTGGAAAGGACGCCGTACTTGGCGTAGACGTCGGTGACGTCCTTGTCGGTCAGGGCGGGCAGGGCGTCCGGGGCGGACTTCAGGTTCGGCAGACCGCGCTTGGCGGCTTCCTGCTGCCAGGCTTCGGCGTAGCCGTCACCGTTGAAGATGACGTGGCCGTGCTTCTTCATGATGCCCTGGATGACCTTCTGGCAGGCGGCGTTCAGCTTCTTGGGATCGCCCTTGGTGATCTTCTCGATCTCGTCGGTGACGAAGTCCAGGGACTCGGACAGGATGGTGTTCAGGACAACCTGTGCGCCCGCGATGGACTGGTTGGAGCCCACGGCGCGGAACTCGAAGCGGTTGCCGGTGAAGGCGAAGGGCGAGGTGCGGTTGCGGTCGCCGGAATCCATGGGCAGGGCGGGCAGGGTGTCGACGCCCAGCTCCAGGCAGCCCTTGGCCTTGCAGCCCTTGAGGTCGCCCAGTTCGATCTGGTTGAAGATTTCGGCCAGCTCTTCGCCGAGGAAGATGGAGATGATGGCCGGCGGGGCCTCGTTGGCGCCCAGGCGATGGTCGTTGCCCGCGCTGGCCACGGCGGCGCGCAGCAGCTTGCCGTATTTCTCGACCGCGCGGATGGTGGCGGCGGTGACGGCCAGGAACTGCATGTTCTCGTGCGGGGTGTCGCCCGGGGAATACAGGGAGCCCTGGGAGCAGGTGGAGATGGAGTAGTTCAGGTGCTTGCCGGAACCGTTGATGCCCGCGAACGGCTTTTCGTGCAGCAGGCAGGCCATTCCGTAGCGCTTGGCCACGGTGCGCAGGGTGGTCATGACCATCTGGTTGTGGTCGGTGGCCAGGTTGGACTGCTCGTAGACCGGGGCGATCTCGAACTGGCCGGGGGCGACCTCGTTGTGGCGGGTCTTGACCGGCACGCCCAGCTTGTACAGCTCGCGCTCGACTTCCATCATGAAGGCCAGCACGCGGCGGGGGATGACGCCGAAGTAGTGGTCGTCCAGCTCCTGGCCCTTGGCGGGCTTGGCGCCGAACAGGGTGCGCCCGCAGACCATCAGGTCGGGACGGGCGAAGTAAAAGTTGCGGTCGACCAGGAAGTATTCCTGCTCGGGGCCGGCGTTGGAGACGACCATGGAGCCGTCGTCGGTGCCGAAGAGTTTCAGGAAGCGGCGGCCGGCCTTGTTCAGGGCCTGGTTGGCGCGCAGCAGCGGGGTCTTGCGGTCAAGGGCGTGGCCCTTCCAGGAGACGAAGGCGGTGGGGATGCACAGGAAGGTGCCGTTGGGGTTCTCCAGGATGTAGGCCGGGTTGGTCACGTCCCAGGCGGTGTAGCCGCGGGCTTCGAAGGTGGCGCGCAGGCCGCCGGACGGGAAGGAGGAGGCGTCGGGCTCGCCCTGGATGAGCAGCTTGCCCTCCAGCTCGGCCAGGGCCCCGCCCTCGCCGTCGGGGTTCAGGAAGCTGTCGTGTTTCTCGGCGGTGAGGCCGGTCAGGGGATAGAAGACGTGGGTGTAATGAGTGGCGCCCTTGGAAATGGCCCACTCCTTCATGGCCGCCGCCACGGGACCGGCGATGGCCGGGTCCAGCTTCTCCCCGGCCTTCTTGGTCTTCATCAGAGACTTGTAGATCTCCCTGGGCAGCATGTCCCGCATGACCTTGTCGTTGAAGACGTTGGAACCGAAAATCTCCGTGGGGGAGGTCTCGGCGAAATTCAGGGGTTTTACTTTCGGCTCGTAATTGGTCACCGCGGCTATGGCGGTCTGACGGGTCTGGTATCCGCTCATTGAAATTCTCCTTGCAGGCAAAATGGATTTTCCGGCTCAACCCGGACTGTGGGCAGCCTGGCCCTTGTTGTCCAGGCCCCTGTACCAAGCTCTATGCCAAATATAAAAAAGCTAATGATTTCGACATAATAAAAAGTCAGCCATTTTACGGAGGCCCAAAAATCATACGAAAATGTAGTTTGCCTCCCGTTTTGTCCCCCTTTGGCGTTCCATTTTTGCAAAATTTTTTGGCTATTTTTGCAACCTGCCGAATTTACATCATAAAACAATGACAATATTGAGAAACATCCGGCGGCACCCCCAAGGAAACCCAGGCAGGCCCTGAACAGGCCCCGGAATCGGGCCAATGGCGATTGTACAAAATCGGCATATTCGCGCAGAGGCGATCTCCCCCCCGCCGACCGGGTCGTCCGGTCAGAACGGCGGCTTGGAGGCGAATTCCATGGGGCGGCCCGTGACGGGATGGCGGAACCGGAGCAGGGAGGCGTGGAGCAGGAGCTGGCCCGGCCCGGTGCCAGATCCGTAGAGCCGGTCGCCCACGATGGGGCAGCCGAGCCCCTTCTCGTGGGCCGAGTGCAGCCGAAGCTGGTGGGTGCGCCCGGTCTGGGGCATGAACTCCACGCGGGTCCGGCCATCCTCGACGCCGAGCCGACGCCAGCGGGTCACGCCGCGCTTGCCGCGCTCCGGGTCGTAGACCTGGCGCGGCCGGTCGTCCGGGTCCAGGCGGAAGCGCAGGTCCACCACCCCGCCCGCAGCCTCCAGCACACCGTCGAGCAGGGCCACGTAGCGCTTGCCGACCAGCCGGTCCATGAACTGTTTGGAAAGGTTGCGGTGGGCCGAGGCGGTCAGGGCCAGGAGGAGCAGGCCCGAGGTGTCCTGGTCCAGCCGGTGGACCGAAGGCTGCTCCATGCATTTCGGGAACCGGGCGCGGACGCGGGCGACCACGCAGTCCTGGTTCTCCTCGCCCTTGCCGGGCACGGAGAGCAGCCCGGACGGCTTGTCCACCACCACCAGGTCGTCGTCGGCATACAGGATCGTCAGGTCGTCCCCGGCCGGGTTCACGCTTCCTCCAGGCCGCAGAGCATGTACCCCAGGATGCGGCCGCACTTGCTCTTGCAGGCGGGATAGACCGCGCCGTTGCGCCGGGTGCCCGACTTGTTCTCGCGCCCGAGGTAGAACTCGGCCAGCCCCAGCGGGGTCAGGCCGACCCGGGCGGCGTAGCCCAGGAGCTTGGGCGCGCAGCAGTCCCCCGTCCCGGCGGGAAGGCCCCCCTTGGAATTGACAATTTCGATCATGGGCTTGAGCTCCCGCCGAAAGTTGGGCAGGCGGTACAGGGCGTGGATGTCCTTCATCAGCGCGCGGGAGAGCTTGCGCCGGAGCTCGACTTGCCGGGCCCGCTCCGGGTCGCCCGCGGGCAGGACGGCGATGCGCGCCCCGAGGCGCTTTATCATCCGCTCGGGCCCGGCGCACATCTCGGCCATCAGCCGGACGTCCACCAGGGGCGGCACCCAGCCATCCACCATCCAGACTCCGTTCATCTGGCCGGAAAAGGCCTTGAGCACGCCGGTGCGCCCCCGCCGGTCGCGGCAGACCAGGACGCCGAACATCTGGCCGCGCCCCTCCCCGAACAGGGGGTCGGTGGAGAGCCGGGGATCGGCCCTGTCCTCGGGAACGTCATAATCCACGCGCCCGGCGGCCAGCAGGGTCTTGATGAGGCGGCGCGCCTCGGGCAGGGAATGCCCAAGGGCCAGGACGTGCTTCTTCCCGCACGCCCGGCAATGCGCCTCGCAGGATGTCCGCACATCGAATTTGTCTTTAATTTCTATATATTCCAGCAGCATAAAGGCCCCGCAGCCCCGAGGGGCGGCGAGGCCAGTGTATACAATATCAATAGGTCAGTACAAGAGAAATCAATCGAACACGACGCCGGTGGAGCCCAGAAACTCCACGGAGACGATCTCGTATTCGATCTTGCCGCGCGGAGCGTCCACGACGACTTCATCGCCCTCTTCCTTGCCGAGCACGGCACGGCCCATGGGGGAGAGCACGGAGATGGAGCCCTTCTTGTGGTTGGCGTCGTCCGGGCCCAGCAGGGTGAACCGCCGGACCTCCTCGGTCTCGATGTCCTCCACCTCGACGGTGGCGCCGAAGATGGCCCTTTCGCCGCCCAGGACGTCCAGGTCGAGCACGTCGTAGAGCGGCATACGGGAGTTGATGTAGGTGATGCGCGCCTCCAGCATTCCCTGGCGTTCGCGAGCCGCGTCGTACCCGGCGTTTTCGGAGAGGTCGCCCTCTTCGCGCGCTTCCTTGATGGCCTGGATGATGACCGGACGCTGCGCCTTGAGCTCCTCAAGTTCCTTCTTGAGCCTGTCGAATCCCTGTTTGGAAATGGGTATGCGTTCCATTGTCTACCTCGCACATGAAACAGAATAAAAAAAGAGCAGATGGCGCGGTTCCAGGTTGGGGACCGCGCCCCTGCAACGGTGTCACATCGTGTTGACGACCCTTAGATAGTACATCCCGCGCGGCGGGTCAAGTCGGCCGGGAACGGTTCCCGGAGCGGCCCGGCGGGACGTTTTACAGTGGAGGAAAATCGCGCCCCGTGGTAAGGAAAGCCGGTTCGGCGCGGGCCGGCCCGGAGGCCGGCGGGAGAAGAAACGCGCGCACGGAAGTGGCCGCGAACGGTTGACACGACCGGCGCATCTGGTTCAATACCTGGGTTTTCGGGATTCGGGCTTGCCCGAGCCCACCGCAGGCGGCCCGGTATCGGCCGCACAAGCAAACCGCCGCCCCGCAAGACGCGGGCGCGGCAACACCGGAGGATGAGGATGAAGATAGTTCGCATGATGGCGGCGCTGGCCCTGTGCATGGCCCTGCTCTTCGCCCTGGGCTGCGCTTCCGAACCCGAGAAGAAGGCCGAGGACAAGGCTCCGGCCAAAACCGAGGCTCCGGCTCCGGCCCCCGAGGCCAAACAGGACGCCAAGCCCCTGACCATGGGCCTGATCCTGGTCGGCCCGTACAACGACAAGGGATACAGCCAGGCCCAGTACGAGGGCGGCAAATACCTGGAAGAGAAGATGGGCGCGAAACTCATCTACCTCGACAAGGTCAACCCGGCCGACCGGCCCGGCCTGACCATTCCCCAGGTCGTGGACGACCTGCTGGCCAAGGGCGCCGACTTCATCGTCGCGGGCAGCGACGACATGACCGACGGCATCATCGAGGCCGCCGGGCAGCACCCGGACACCGTCTTCGTCCATGCCTCGGGCGACGCCGCCCTGACCGGCAAGGGTCCCAAGAACCTGGGCAACGTCTTCGGCCGGATGACCTTCCCCAAGATGATGGCCGGTTTCTCCGCGGGCATGACCACCCAGACCGGCAAGATCGGCGTGGTCGGCCCGCTCATCAATGCGGAGACCCGCCGCCTCATCGTCTCCGCCTACCTGGGCGCGCGCTACGCCTGGACCCAGGTGCGCGGCAAGGACTTGAAGGACCTCTCCTTCAACGTCAAGTGGATCGGCTTCTGGTTCAACATCCCCGGCGTGACCGCCGACCCGACCCAGATGGCCGGCTCCCTGTATGACGGCGGCTGCGACGTGGTCCTCTCCGGCATCGACACCCCCGAGGTGGTCACCGTGGCCCAGCAGCGCCGCGACGCGGGCAAGACCGTCTGGGCCCTGCCCTACGACTACGAGAAGGCCTGCGAGGGCCAGGGTTCCGTCTGCGTGGGCGTGCCCTACTTCAACTGGGGCCCGATGTTCCTGAAGATCGCCGAGCAGGTGAAGGCCGGGACCTACAAGGCCGTCTTCGACTGGGAAGCCCCCTACTGGGCCGACATCAACGACCACGACAAGTCGCCCGTGGGCTTCATGCCCGGCGAGGGACTCTCCGCCGACAACAAGAAGGCCCTGGACGAATTCGTCGCCAAGCTGGGCTCCGGCGAACTGAACCTTTTCACCGGCCCCCTCAACTACCAGGACGGCTCCGTCTTCCTGAAGGCGGGCGAAACCGCCACGGACAAGCAGATCTGGTATCTGGAGCAGTTGCTTCAGGGCATGGAAGGACTCTCCAGCCCCAAATAGATGATCGTCTTAAGCGACATACATAAACAATACGGCCGGGTTCGGGCCAACGACGGCATAAGCCTGACCCTCGAACCCGGCCGCATCTATGCCCTGGTCGGCGAGAACGGCGCAGGCAAGTCCACGCTCATGCGCGTGCTGGCGGGCCACACCCGGCCCACGTCCGGCTCCATCGAGGTGAACGGCGAGCGGCTCTCCCACCTCACCCCGGCCCTGGCGCGCAGGCACGGCGTGGGCATGCTCTACCAGGACCCGCTGGACTTCCCGGCCATGCCGGTCTGGGAGAACTTCCAGCTCGGCGCGCCCCGCCGAACCAAGCGGCAGGTGGTGGACATCCTGGGCGAGCTCTCCTTCCGCCTGGACGCCTGCTTCCTGCCCGACGAGCCGGTCTCGTCCCTGACCGTGGGCGAGCGCCAGCTCCTGGAGCTGCTGCGCCTCCTCGACCTCGGGGCCACCACGCTCATCCTGGACGAGCCCACCACGGGCATCACCCCGGAACAGAAGCAGGACCTCTTCAACCTGCTCATGACCCTGGCCCGCGAGGAGAACCACACCGTGGTCCTGGTCACCCACAAGCTCTCCGAGGCCCTGGAGATGGCCGACGCCATCTTCGTCATGCGCCAGGGCAGGCTGGTCTGCACCCTGACCCCGCCCTACGACGAGCACGAGCTGGTCAGCCGCATGTTCGGCGAGGCCGCGCGCGGCGAGGTCGCCCCCATGCCCGAGGTGGACGAAACGGCCGCGCCCCGCCTGGACATGCGCGACGTCCTCTTCGCCGGGCCCAAGTATTCCATGGGCCCCCTGAATTTCACCGCCCGACCCGGCGAGTGCATCGGCCTGGCCGGTCTGGACGGCTCGGGCCAGGAGCTCTTCCTGCGCGGGCTGTGCGGGCTGGACCGCATGCCCGGCGGCAAGCTCGTCCTGAACGGCCGCGAGTACGGGTCCAACGACTTCAAGATCCTGCGCCGGGCCGGGGTGCAGTTCGTCCCGGCCGACCGGCTGCAACTGGCCCTCTTCCCGGCCCTGAACCTCATGGAGCACATCACCTTGGCCTTTCCGGACCGCAAAGAGGACCGGCAAAAATTCTACGACGAACAGTGCGTGGAACGCTTCAACCTGCGCGCCCATCCCGACACGCACGCCAGCGAGCTTTCCGGCGGCAACCAGCAGCGCCTCCTGCTCTCGCTCATCCCGGACGACGCCGCGCTCCTGCTCATGGAGCACCCCACGCGCGGCCTGGACGCGGGCTCGTCCCGCCAGGTATGGAACCACCTCAAGGAGCGGTGCGCGAACGGCGCGACCTTGATCTATTTCTCGCCCGACCTGGAGGAGGTGCTGGAGCACAGCCACCGGGTGGCGGTCTTCTACGACCGCGGCCTGGCCGCCGTGGTGGACCGCGAGCGCGCCACCATGGAGACCGTGGGCGCGCTCATGGCGGGCAAGCCCGCCGCCGAAGTGTTCGGCAACCGCGCCAAGGCCGCGGCCGAAGGAGGCGCGCGATGAACCGCGAGTCCCTGCTCCGGCAGATCGGCTGGTTCGCGGCGGCCGTGGGGCTGGCCCTGTTCCTGACCGTGCTGGTCACCCTTCCCTCGGGCGCGCCGCCGCTGACCACCATCTTCGTCCTGTTCCAGGGCGGGCTCGGCTCCCTGTCCAAGTTCGGCCAGGCCCTGTCGGTCTGGGTGCCGCTCACCCTCTGCTCCGTGGGCCTGCTCATCCCCTTCACCGCCCGGCTCTGGAACATCGGCGTGGAGGGCCAGGTCATCATGGGGGCCATCTTCTGCACGGCCGCCCTGCGCCCCTTTGACGGCGGCGGCGCGGGCCAGATCATCCTGGCCCTGGCGGCGGCCGCCCTGGGCGGGGCGCTCTGGGCCCTGCTCTCCGGCCTGCTGCGCGTCTTCGGCCGCGTGCACGAGATCTTTTCCGGCCTTGGGCTCAACTTCGTGGCTCTGGGCGTCATCCTCTGGCTCATCTTCGGCCCGTGGAAGCGGCCCGGCATCGCCTCCATGTCCGGCACCGAGCCCCTGGACGTCTCCCTGTGGCTGGCCAAGGTCGGCTCGCTTTCCGTGACCTGGGCCGGTCTGGGGCTGGCCCTGGCGGCCATCGTCCTGGCGGCCGTGCTGCTCCACCGCACCGGCTGGGGGCTCAAGCTGCGCGCCGTGGGCGAAAACCCCAAGGCCGCCACCCTCTTCGCCCTCGGGCCGCGCCGTAGGCTGCTCCAGGCCTTCCTGCTCTGCGGGGCCATGGCCGGGCTGGCCGGGGCCACGCAGGTCCTGGCCGTCTACCACCGTCTGCTCCCGTCCATCTCCAGCAGCTACGGCTACACCGGCCTGCTGGTGGGCATGATGGCCTCCTACCGCCTCGGGCTGGCGCCGTTCATCTGCCTGTTCTTCGCCGTGCTCAACGTGGGCTCCATCCAGCTCCCGCTCCAGCTCGGGCTCGACTCCTCGCTCTCGGGCGTCATCCAGGGCGTCATGGTCCTCTCGGTGTTCATCGTCCAGGGCGTCCGGCTCTGGCTGGCCAAACGCGGGGAGGCCGCCTAGATGGAAACCTTCGCCCTGACGATCGCCGCCGTGCTCATGGCGGGCGCGCCCCTGGTGCTGGCCACCCTGGGCGAGACCCTGACCGAGAAGGCGGGCATCATCAATCTTTCCCTGGACGGGGCCATCCTGCTCTCGGCCATGGCCGCCTTCGCCGTGGCCTCGACCACGGGCAGCCCGTGGCTCGGCGTCATCGGCGGCGCTGCCGTGGGCGCGGCCGTGGCGGGCACGCTTGGGCTCATCGGCATCTACCTGGGCCAGTCCCAGCTCGCCATCGGCTTCATCCTGACCCTGCTCTGCCGCGACCTGGCCTACTTCCTGGGCCACTCCTTTTCCCGCCAGCCCGGCCCTGATCTCGGGCTGTGGTCCATCCCCGGCCTGCAAGGCGCGCCCTTTCTCGGCCCCATCTTCGCCAACGCCTCGCCCGTGATATACCTCGGCCTGGCGGCCATCCTCTTCTGCTGGTGGTGGATGTACCGCACCGAGGGCGGCATGCGGCTCCGGGCCGTGGGCGAGTCCCCGCGCGCGGCCTTCGGGCGCGGCATCCGCGTCCGGCTGACCCGCTTCGCGTACTGCCTGGCGGGCGGCGCGCTGGTGGGCATGGCGGGCGCGGCCTATTCCCTGGCCGTCAAGCCCGGCTGGGGGCGTCCGCAGGGGTGCGAGGGCGCGGGCTGGATCGCCCTGGCCATCGTCATTTTTGGCGGGTGGCACCCGGTGCGGGCGGCGCTCGGGGCATTTTTCTTCGCCGGGCTCCAGGTCTCGGGAATCTACCTGCAAGAGGTCTTTCCCTCCATTCCGGCCCCGGTCTTCCAGGTGGCCCCGTTCCCCATGATGATTCTGACGTTGCTCGCCGTGAATCTGGGGCGCGTCGGATGGGTGCAGGATTTGGTCCGGCGGCATCCGGTGCTGGGCAAGCTCTCCGGGAGCTGGTCCATTGAAGCCCCGGCCGCCTTGGGCCAGGACTTCGATCCGAAAAAGGGGCTGTAGACTTTCCGCCATCGGCGGGTGAGGGAAAAGCGTTCGCTTCCCCCTCCCAGTTTCTTGAATGCCCTTCGCGGGCGGCGCTTCTTTTTTTGCTGGACCAAAAAAAGATGCAAAAGGCCCTTGCATGCATATCGGCCGCTTTCGGCGTTGCGTCGCCAAGCAGCCGATCCAAGCGGGACGGCCCCATCTCTCGGAAAAGCTTCACCCCGTTCCGCCGCGAATATTCGTAGACTGCACCCAACCGTCCCGGCGGCCACATAGAGCCGCCTTACCCGCTTGGTCGGCTGCCAATCGCCGGTACACAGGGCCGGTCTTGTACGGATTTACTGGAAGGAACTCCGCCCCCGGACGATTCTCTTCAGCTCCTTCCGTTGCGAATGTGCAGGCTCCTGCTTGACGCAGCGGCATTCCTGCAAGTGCCTGCAGTGCAGCCCTTCGGCCAGGCGGCTTAGAAGCTGACCAAACGGCCGGAGCGGTTTTTCGCAGCCCTGGAGCTTTTTATTTTTTGCGACTTGGCTGCGGGAGTGGAGGCCGTTTGGATCAGCTTCTT
>NZ_JAQUWN010000078.1 GCF_028692895.1 Pseudodesulfovibrio sp. | reverse complement strand
CGGCGCGTGGGCCAGGTGCTGCACAACCTGCTGAGCAACGCCATCAAGTTCTCGCCCGTTGGCACCGCCGTCCGGGTCACCCAGGAGGCGGCCGACGGCCGGGCCGTGGTCTCGGTCGTCGACCAGGGGCAGGGCATCCCGCCCGGCGAGGCGGACCTGCTCTTCCAGTCCTTCCGCCGCACCAGCGTCCGGCCCACGGCCGGGGAGGGCAGCACCGGGCTCGGTCTGGCCATCGTCCGCAAGATCGTGGAGGCCCATGGTGGGACCATCGGCGTGGAGTCCGAGTTCGGCCACGGAGCCATCTTCCGCTTCTCCCTGCCCACCGGCTGACGCCCTTTGGCGTTGTGCCCGCCGCCCCGAGCCGCTATGGTGACCGAAACCGGGGAGGAATCCTGTGCAACAGACGAAAACGTGCCCCCGCTGCGGCGGGGAGATCGTAGTCTATCGCAATCCCGTGCCCACCGTGGACGTGGTCGTCCATGCGCCCGGGGCCGGGGAGGGCGGCGTGGTTCTGGTGGAGCGGCGCAACCCGCCCCACGGCTGGGCGTTGCCCGGCGGGTTCGTGGACTACGGCGAAACCTGCGAGCGGGCCGCCGTGCGCGAGGCCAGGGAGGAGACCGGGCTGGAGGTGGAGCTGACCGGCCTGCTCGGCGTATACTCCGACCCCGCCCGCGACCCGCGCCAGCACACCCTGAGCGTGACCTACACCGGCCGGGCGCACGACCTGGCCGCCCTGCGCGCCGGGGACGACGCGGCTCGGGCCGAGATATTTCCCCTGGACGCGCTGCCGCCGCTGGTCTTCGACCACGCAGCCATCCTGGCCGACTTCCGGGCGCGGCTCCGGGCCGGGGCGTCGGTTTGACTTTCCTGCCGGGCGGCCGTACACGGACCAAAAAAACAAACTGAAATCACGGGGATGTGAACATGCGTACCCTTTGCGTGACCCTGGGCGACCCCTGCGGGCTCGGCCCGGAGCTGGTGGCCCGCCACTTTGCCGAAACCGGCGCGCCCACGGCCGAACGCGTGCTGGTTGTCGGGCCTGAGAAGCCGCTTCGCCGGGAGCTGGAACGAATCGGCGCGCCCCTGACCTTCGGGCGGGTCGCGCCGGGCGAGGTCCTGCCGGACCGGGCCGGGCTCTACCTGCTGGAGCCGCCGGAGCTGGCGGGCATGGATTTCACCCTGGGCGAGCCCACGGAGGCGGGCGGCCTGGCCGCCGGGGTCAGCCTGGACGCGGCCGCGCGGCTGGTGCTGGACGGAAAGGCCCAGGCGCTGGTCACCTGCCCGCTGAACAAGGCCATGCTCCAGCAGGCCGGGTTCGCCTTCTCGGGACACACCGAATTTCTGGCCGACCGGGCCGGGGTGGGCGCGGACAAGGTCTGCATGCACCTGTGCGGCCACGACCCGGACGATCCGGCCGCGCCCATGTTGCGCGTCAGCCTGGTCACCACCCACCCGGCGCTCCGGGACGTGGCGGGGCTGATAACCGGCGAGCGCATTCTGAACTGCCTGCGGCTCACGGCCGAGTTCCTGGGCCGCCTCGGCCTGGCCGGGCCGGTGGCGGTCTGCGGGCTCAATCCCCACGCCGGGGAGTCCGGCCGCATCGGCGACGAGGAGATCACGACCATCATCCCGGCCCTGGAGCAGGCCCGGCGCGGGGGGCTGGACGTGGTCGGCCCCCTGCCCGCCGACACGGTCTTCCATTTCGCGGCCCAGGGTCAGTACCCGGCGGTCCTGGCCATGTATCACGACCAGGGGCTCGGGCCTCTCAAGCTCCTGCACTTCAGCCGGGCGGTGAACGTCACCCTGGGGCTGCCCTTCGTCCGCACCTCGCCGGATCACGGCACGGGGTACGACCTGGTCGGCACGGGCAAGGCCTCGGTGCAGAGCTTCCGGGCCGCACTGGACATGGCCCGGCGGCTGGCCGGGGGGCGGTAGCATGGGACGCGGCGTGGTGCTACTGGACCGGGACGGCACGGTCATTTACGACCGTCACTACCTGAGCGATCCCGCCGGGGTCGAGCTCCTGCCCGGCGCGGCCGAGGGGCTCAAGCGGCTGGCGGACCTCGACCTCGGGCTGGTGATCATCAGCAACCAGAGCGGGGTGGGACGCGGCTATTTCGACGAGGAATCGGTGCGGGCCTGCAACCGGCGGATGAGCGAGCTTCTGGCGCCCCACGGCGTGGCCTTCGAGGGCATGTACTGGTGCCCGCACACGCCCGAGGAGCGGTGCGGCTGCCGCAAGCCCGAACCCGGCCTGATCGGGCGGGCGGCCGCCGAGCTCGGGTTCGACCCGGCCGCGAGCTTCATGGTCGGCGACAAGGAGGCGGACATGGGCGTGGGCCGCAACGCGGGGGCCACGACCATCCTGGTGCGCACCGGCAAGGGCGCGGCCCACGAGACGCGCTGCCGCGAGCTTACGGACTTTGTCGAGGACGATCTGCGCGGCGTGGCCAGGCGCGTCGCCGCCCTGCTTGCCGGGCGGGAAGCGGGGTAGCCCTCGCCGCAAAAAGAATGCCGGACCCCGTGTTCCGGGATCCGGCTTTGAGAGCAGCGGAAATCCGATCTCAGTTTTTCCGCTTGTCGAGCAGGTGCGCCAACAGGCACATGGCGATGGCGAAACCTATCTCGACGGTGTTCATCGGGATGACGATCCATCCCACCTCCGTCCAATAGTTCATACTACACACTCCATGCTGTTCGGGTAGGGCCTTCTATCAAATGGGGAAATGCCTTGTAAACCGAAAAAGAAGGTTGTCTTCCGTAGCAAGCTTTTGATTTCATGTACAAATCATGACAATGCAAAAGCCTGCCAACAGGTGGAGCCATACCATTTCCATCCGTTTATGCTTATTCCCGCCTTTTTCGCCTGAGCCGAAAATCGGGGGATGCTCCTGCGAAACGTATCAAAGGAGTACTTCTCGTGGCTGATTTCGGACAATCGCTTCTCACATGGGTGCGACGAACAGAACAAGATGCTCGGCAACGCAACGCCGGGCCAGCGGCGGGCCGCCCTGGAAATGTGCGTCGGCTGCAACAACCAGTACCAGCGGGACACCCGTGGGCAGGCTCGGCGGCAGAAGCGGGACGGGGCCACGACCTGGACCGCCTCAACCATGTGGTGGAGAAGGAAAGTCCGGTTTGGTGGTTCTCCAAAGAGGAAGAGAGAACATTCGGACAAGGTTTGAAAGTGAAAGAATGGATGCTCTTCACGCGTTGCGAAAGAAGGGAAAAAAAGCAATGAAGAACAAAGCGTGTGAAGCAATATTGACCTTTCTTTTCTCCTTCGTTTTTCGGGATCTTCGGATGTGGCGTTCATGCACGCTTCTATGGGAAGTATCGGAAGTATACCTGTGCAAGAGATATATGCTAAAGAGTTGGGCTATGGAGAAGATGCCCCACAGGCGCTGGATAGTTTGTGCAAATGAGGTATGCAGGGAGATAACGGTTTCGCGCCGGTGTCTCCCCGCATTATTGCACTACATGTCTTGTCTCCTTTTGATGATTTGTATTTTCGCAAGCTGTGGGCCAGCAGATGCGTCGGGAGACTTCAAGAAAATCAGCCGTAATGAATTAGAAAAAATAACAACGTACTATGACGATGATCTCAACGATATTGCGCAACTCTACATCAACAAGCGCCCCGATATTTACGTTCTTGATTATGACATTGACAGCGATGGGAAAGACGAACGTATAATCACTATTGGTCACTCCGCCTATTGCGGCACCGGGGGGTGCTGTGTCGATATTTTCAAAAAGACGCCGCAAGGATGGGAATTACTTGATCTGGGCTTCCCTTCATTGCACCGCCTCCCCCAGAAGACAGGCACAAGCACAAATGGGATGCCTGATTACGTGTTTGATGACAACCTGTGGAAATTTGATGGGGAAAAATACCAATGGAATCGAAAGGTCAAAATGGGAGAATTTGGCATTGCCAGCCCAGGTAAGCCCCTGCCCCAACTGAGAGGGCAAATAAAGTAATTTCGGGGGGGCGCCAATTGGGGTAATTCCAAAGATGCCTTACTTCATGTATGTTGGTAGGTTGCAAGAAAATGCATGCAGGTATGATGAAACAAAAATTGCAGTCGGTTCTGCTGGGCCTGGCGATTCTCTGCGCCGCCTTTGCCGCTTATTTTGTCATGGGTTGTCCCGGCGTATGGGATGATGCGCCGTTGGGGGCGACTCGGGAACAGGCGCATGAATTATGCGGGATGCCGGACAGCGCCTCGTGGCAGAGCAAAGGTTATTTGGGGTTGTCCGAGATCCGGTTGGGAGATGGGAATTCATGGCGGGTAACAACCGGGATAAAGCAGGCGCCATCCGCATCAACCTGGTCATTGGCGTCCGTAGGCCGATCGTATTGACATTGAAGGATGACGGGGCGTGGAACTTCCATTTTTGACTTTGGCAATCCAGACAAGATGACAAGAGAGCCGCCAGCTTCCGCCGGCGGCTCTCTTCTTCGCATGTCCGCAATGTTCATGAAAAGGGACGGCCGAAGCCGTCCCTGTCGTTGTGGCGTGAGGCCGTCTATTCGGCCAGCTTCTTCTTGGCGAAATTGAGCATCTTGACCGCCTCGGCGAACTTCGGGTTGAGGTTCACCGCGTTCTGGGCGGACTGGGCCATCTTCTTCCACTTGCGCCAGTCGAAGTAGAGGCGGCCCAGGTTGTAGTGCAGGTACTCGTCGCTGTCGGTCAGGGTCAGGGCCTTGAGGTAGTACTTCTCGGCCGTGTCGTAGTCCTTCATCTTGCGCAGGACCATGCCGATGCGGTTGTACAGGTGGATGGCGTTGGGGTCGTCGCGCAGGGCGTCGTCCAGCATGTGGAAGGCTTCCTGGTAGCGGCCCGCGTTGAGGTAGCGGTCGGCGATGTCCGCCTTGAGGTCGGCGTCGCCGCTGAATTCCTTGATGAGCTGGTCGAAGGAGGCCTTGGCCTGGTCCCATTCCTGGTTGTCCAGGTGCTGCTGGCCCTTTTCCAGGGCCTGCTTCTTCTGGGCCAGGATGGCCTGCATCTGGTCCTTGGCCCCGTCGCTCATGGCGTTCTGGAGCTCCTGGAGCAGCTCGCGCATGGCGTCGAGCAGGGCGCGCTCGTCGCCCGGCTTGTAGCTGATGACCAGGGGATAGATCTTGCGCAGCTTGGCGTCGGCGTTGAGGGCCATGGTGACCTTTTCCAGGATGTCCTCGAACTCCTTGCGCTCTCCCTTCATCACCGGGTTCTTCATGAACAGGATGAGCCCGTCATGGACCGACTGGACCGCGGGCATGTACTTGCCCTGCTTGAGCAGCGACGGGATGGAGTTGAGCTTCTTGCGCGCGTTGATGAGGTCGTTGGACATGGTCTTGCGTCCTTTTTTGAGGATTCGCCGGAGCCGGGGTCGGGCTACTTGCCTATGCTTTCCTTCACCATATCACGAAAACGTTTGAAAAAATAGCGGCTGTCGTGCGGTCCGGGGCCAGCTTCCGGATGGTGCTGGATGGCCAGGATGGGCAGCTCGCGGTGCCGGAATCCCTCCAGGGTCTTGTCGTTCAGGTTGACGTGGGTCTTTTCAAGAAAATCGAGCCCTTCGACGTCAACGCAGAAGCCGTGGTTCTGGGAGGAGATTTCGATCTTTTCGGTCTCCAGGTCCATGACCGGGTGGTTGCACCCGTGGTGGCCGAACTTGAGCTTGTAGGTCCGTCCGCCCATGGCCAGGCCGAGGATCTGGTGGCCCAGGCAGATGCCCGCCACGGGCATGTCCCGGCACAGGTCCTTGGCCGCGTCCACGGCCGTGGTCACGGCCGCCGGGTCGCCGGGGCCGTTGGAGAGGAAGACCGCCTCGGCCCCGGTCTCGCGCACCTGGGCGGCGGTGTAGTGGGAGGGCAGGACGACCATGTCGAACCCCTGGGCCTCCATGAGCCGCAGGATGTTCCACTTGATGCCGAAGTCGTAGACGGCGAGCCTGGGCCCCGTTCCCTTCCAGGCGAAGTCCCTCAGGTCGTCCATGAACACGGGCTGCTTGCCGTCCCAGGTGTAGGGCCGGTCCGCCGAGACGCGGTCGGCAAGGTTGAGGCCCTCCATCTTCTCGATGGAGCGGGCCTTGTCCACCAGCTCGTCAGGCTTGACGTCGCCCGCGCCCATATAGCCGCGCTGGGCCCCGTGGATGCGCAGGTGCCGGGTCAGGGCGCGGGTGTCTATGCCCTCGATGCCCATGACGCCCACCTGCTGCAGGTACTCGGGCAGGGACATGCTCGACCGCCAGTTGCTCGGCTTCTTGCAGCATTCCTTGACGATGAACGCCTCGACCTGGACCTTGTGGGACTCCACGTCCTCGGGGTTCACGCCGTAGTTGCCGATGAGCGGGTAGGTCATGGTGACCATCTGCCCGGTGTAGGAGGGGTCGGTCAGGATTTCCTGGTAGCCGGTCATGCCGGTATTGAAGATGACCTCGCCGCAGGCTTCGCCCTCGCCGGTGAAGCTCTCTCCCTTGAAAATGGTGCCGTCTTCCAGGGCCAGGATCGCTTGCATCAGTGGTTCTCCAAAATATGCTTCACGGTTTCGAGATCGCCGGGGCTGTCCACTCCGTGGCAGGCGTGCCGCGTCTCGGTCACGTAGATGTCGATGCCGTTGTCCAGCAGGCGGAGCTGCTCCAGCTTCTCCCGCTTCTCCAATGGGCTCGGGTCCAGCGCGCCGAAGCGTTCCAGCGCCTCCATGCGGAAGGCGTAAAGCCCGATGTGCAGCAGAAATCCGTGCACCTTTTCATCCCGGTCGAAGGGGATCATGGCGCGCGAGAAGTAGAGCGCCCGTCCGCTTTGCGCCACCACGACCTTGACCCGGTCCGGCGAGGCCGCCTCCTCCCGTCCCAGAGCGGCGACCAGGGTGGCCACCCGCACCTCCGGGCGCGAGAAGGGCGTCACCAGCTCGGTGAGCATGGCCGGTTCCAGGGCCGGTTCGTCTCCCTGGATATTAACTACAACCGCGTCGTTGTCGAGCCCCAGGGTCCGCGCCGCCTCCAGGACCCGGTCCGTGCCGCTCCGGTGCTCGGCCGAGGTCATGACCACCGGCACGTTGAGCGCCGTGGCGGCGTCGAAGATGCGCCGGTCGTCCGTGGCCAGGGTGACGCTGCGCATCTGGGGGCAGCGACTGGCCCGGTCGTAGACGTGCCAGAACATGGGCTTGCCCAGGATATCGGCCAGGGGCTTGCCCGGGAATCGCGAGGACTCGTACCTCGCCGGGATGATGCCGTGACACTCGGGAAATGCGTTCATGGTGTTGCGTGTAGTGGCTTTAAACCGGATTGAGGAATTGGGCAACCTGTTTGGCCACGGCTTTCGCGCCGCCCCTGCGGCCCCGGATGTAGGCGGCGGCCGCCGAGGCCACCTCCCGGCGCGCCGGGGCGTCGTCCAGGAGCCGGACCAGGGCGGCCAGGGCCTCGTCCGCGTCCCG
The DNA here is from genome assembly GCF_028692895.1 of Pseudodesulfovibrio sp. Lineage (GTDB taxonomy): Bacteria > Desulfobacterota > Desulfovibrionia > Desulfovibrionales > Desulfovibrionaceae > Pseudodesulfovibrio. The sequence goes on along the minus strand of NZ_JAQUWN010000078.1, from coordinate 6,623 downwards.
GGCCTCCACGGCCAGGCCGGACTCCACGATCTCGCGCCCCACCCAGGCGAAGTTGGTCCAGTGCGGGCCGGTCACCGGGGTGACGCCGCAGGTGAGCGGCTCCAGGAAGTTCTGCCCGCCCAGCGGGGCCAGGCTGCCGCCCACGAAGGCGCAGCGGGCCAGGCCGTAGGCCGGGACCAGTTCGCCGAAGGCGTCCCAGACCACCACCGCGCCCGGCCCGGCCGCGCCCGTGAGCTGCGAGCGCAGGACCAGGTTCAGGCCTGCGCCGTGCAGGGCCTTCTCCCAGAGCGGGACGTGGTGCATGTGGCGGGGGAAGAGGCCGATGACGGCCCCGGGCCGCTGGCGCACGAGCCCGGCGGCCAGGCGGGTGACCGGCTCGATCTCCTCCCTTCGCACCGAGCCCAGGACCACGAAGGGGGCGCTGGCCGGGAGCAGGTCCTTCAGCGGATTGTCCTTGCGGGCCATGGGGCGCGCTCCGGCCATGCGGTCGAACTTGATGTTGGGCATGACCCAGATGCGCTCGCGGCCGAACAGGGTGCCGAAGCGGCGGCCGTCGGCCTCGGACACGGCCATGACCCGGGCCGGGGCCAGGGCGCGGAACAGGTCGGGCCAGGCCATGTAGCCGCCCAGGCTTTTGGTGGTCATCCGGCCGTTGGCGATGAGCACGGGCACGTCGTTCACCCGGCAGGCGTTCAGGAAGCCCGGCCAGATTTCTGTCTCCAGGATCAGGGCCGCGCGGGGGGCGACGTGGGCGACCATCCGGCGCATCAGGTCCGGCGCGTCAAAGGGGAAGTACCAGGGCTGGATTGCCAGGCCGGTCCGCCCGGCATGGAGCTCGTCCGCCGCCCGGACCAGGGTCTCGTACCCCTGGGCCGTGTTGGTGGTGGCGAGCACGCGCAGGGTCTCGCTCCCCATCGGCTCAAGGGCGGCCAGGACCTCGCGGGCCAGGTAGGCCTCGCCGCCGCTGGCCGCCTGTATCCACAGGTGGGCCGGGGCGGGCAGTCCGCCGCTGCCGGTGCGCTGGTCCCACCCCTCGCGCAGCCGGTGGTTGAAGCGGAGCAGGGGCAGGGCCGCCTTCCAGGCCAGTCCGTAGGCGGCCAGGGCGAACCTGACCGATGCGGGCAGGGGCGCGGCCATCTAGTCCGCCTTCCGCTGGAGGCCGAGCCGGATCAGCTCGGCGATGAGCGCGCTGAAGCCCAGGCCCACGGCCGCGGCCGCGCGGGGCACCAGGCTGGTGGGGGTCATGCCGGGCAGGGTGTTGATCTCCAGCAGCCAGGCGGTGCCATCCTTGTCCAGGATGAAGTCGCCCCGGCTGTAGCCGGTCAGGCCCAGGGCCCGGTGCACGGCGAGCATCCGTTCCTGCACGGCCTGCGCCACGGTCTCGTCCACCGGGGCGGGACAGATCTCCTCGGCCCCGTCCTCGGCATACTTGTTCTCGTAGTCGAAGAATTCCGCGCCGGTCTTGGGCCGGATCATGATGAGCGGCAGGGCGCGGTCGCCCAGGATGCCGCAGGTCACCTCCACGCCGGGGATGTACCGCTCCACCAGGGCGGACTGGTTCATGGCGAAGACCTTGTCCAGAGCCTCGGGCAGTTCGTCGGCCGTGTGGACCAGGGACATGCCCAGGCTGGAGCCGCCCTTGTCCGGCTTGACGAACAGGGGGAAGGGCAGGCCGGGGTCGGCGTCGCGCCCCTGCACGAAGGTGATGAGCCGCCATTCGGGCGTGGGCACGCCCAGGGAGTCGAAGAGCGCCTTGGACGCGGCCTTGTTCAGGGCGAAATAGGAGGGGGCCGGGCCCGCGCCCTGGTAGGGGCAGCCCGCCTTGTCGAGCATGGCCTGGATCAGCCCGTCCTCGCCGGGCGAGCCGTGCAGGTTGAGGAAGGCGAAGTCCGCCTTGGCGGCCACGGACATCAGCCGGTGGAAGTCCAGGGCCGGATCGAGGAAGGTGACCTCGTGGCCCAACTCCTCCAGCGCGGAGTGGATTTTCCTGGCGCCCGAGAGGGAGACCTCCCGCTCGTCAGACCAGCCGCCCGCTATCAAAATCACATGCATTGAGATCCACCTTGAGGGTCTTTTCCAGGCAGGCTTCGAGCTCCAGGGCCTGGGCCCTGGTGATCTCGATCCGTCCCCGGATGTAGTCGTTGACGCCGTACCGCGCGATCAGGTCCTCGAATCGGGACTGGATGCTGACGATCCTGTCGTGGCGGACCCGCTTGTCCGCATAGATGACGGCCAGGGGGGTGAGGTACCGGGGCACGTCCATGGCGAAGGGCCAGAAGACGTGATGGGTGACGCCCGTGGCCACGGCCGGATTGCGGGTCAGCTCCATGACCCAGGCCCCGCCGAGCTGGCTGTGGTTGCCGCCGTGCCGGATGCAGTAGGTCTTGGCCAGGTCGTGGAGCATGGCCGAGGCGTGGACTGTGGGCGCGTCCACATGGATGCCCAGCTCCCGCCCGCGCCGGGCGAGGAAGGTCGCCACCCTGGCCACCTGGCGGCTGTGGGCGGCCACGTTGTCGAGCATGGAGAAGCGGGCCCAGTGCGCCTCGCACTCGCGGTCGTCCGGCACGGGCAGGGCCGGGTCGGCGATCACGGGCGGTGGTGGCGGGAGGGGAGAGACGGGCCGTTCTTCGGCCAGGTCGAGTGTCTTTTCGGTGGTCATGCTCTGGCGTGGGGATGGCGGGGGGCTCCATTGCCCCCCGGCATGATCAAGTTTATCAGGACGCGGGGGAAAAATAAAGCGGGGAGGGCGGAAAAAAGGGGGCGCCCGCCGCATGGCGGACGCCCCTTGGTTCTTTGGGGATGAAGACGCGGGCTACTGGCAGCCGATGACCCCGACGGCCTGGCCGCAAAGCTCCCGCCCGTCCTGTTCGGTCGGCTCGAAAGGCAGGCCCCGAAGCACGCCGTAGCCTTCGCTCTTGTCCTCGAACTCCTCGGGCGTCATCGAGGTGATCATGGCCGTGTTGAACATGGCGTTGGCCATGAGCACGTCGATCACCATGGCCAGGGAGTCCCGGTCGGGCAACCCTTCGTCCACGACCACCAGGCCGGAGCCGCCGCCCTTGACCTTTTCCAGCGCGGAGGCGCCGTCATCGGCCACTTCCACGGCCAGTTCGCCCGACGCGGACAAGCCCTTCAGGAATGCCGCGAGGGCCGCCGCCCGGGGGGTGACCACTATGCAGGGTATCGCCATGGCGGCCCGCTCTAGTGCCCGCCGCCGCAGGTCTGGTCCACGGTGAACTCGGGCAGGCTGTCGTGCAGGAAGGCCTGGATCGCCGCGCCGACCGAGGGGGCGCCGCCGTTGTGGTAGACGGTGATGCCCACCTGGTGGAAGCCCTGCAGGGGCCGGAAGCCCATGCCGCCCGCGATGAGGACCTGAACGTTGTTGGAGGCCAGGTGATTGACCGGGGCCATGCAGCCGCCCTGCTGGTGGGGCACGTTCTCCAGGGTTTTCACGCTTTTGATCTGGCCGTTGGCGACCTCGACCAGGGTGTAGATGCCGCAGTGGCCGAAGTGGGCGTCAATGGACGCGTCCAGGCCGCCGGGCAGGGCGGAGGGAATGGCAACAATCGTATCCATGTCGGATTCTCCTTGAACTATTTCTTGCTTGGTAAAAGGTTGAGCATGTCGTTCCACGCGGTTTCCAGCAGGCGGGACGCCGCGTTGTCACCGTATTCGTTGACGACCCTTCCCTCGACCATCGCCTCGGTGACCGCATTGTCGTGCGGAAAGCGGCATATTACCGCATAGCCGCGTTCCCGGCAATAGGCCTCGATGGCTTCGGTCTGGTCGGGGTTGAGATCGAATTTGTTGATGAACACCGTGACCTTGGTCCGGAACCGGTCGCAGAGCTCTGCCACCCGTCCGAGGTCGTGCAGGCCCGAGGGGGTCGGCTCGGTGACGATGACGGCCATGTCGGTCCCTGCCAGGGAGCTGATCACCGGGCAGCCGATGCCGGGCGCGCCGTCGCTGAGGACCAGGTCGTAACCTTCCTCCTCCGCGATTTCCCTGGCCCGCTTTTTGAGCAGGGTGACCAGGCGGCCGGAGTTCTCCTCGCCCGGAAAGAGCTGGGCGTGGACCATGGGGCCGAACCGGGTTTCCGATTCATGCCAGTGGCCGCAGTGCCGTTCCGGGAAGTCGATGGCCTGGGCCGGGCACAGGGCGACGCATACTTTGCATCCCTCGCAGTGCAGGGGATCAATGCGGAACACGTCGCCGTCCGGGCGCACGGCCTCGAACCGGCACAGCTCCTCGCACCGGCCGCAGCCCGTGCAGCGCTCCGGGTCGATGACCGCCTCGTTGCCGGAGCGGAATTCCTCGGTGCGTTTCACCTCGGGCGCGAGCAGCAGGTGCAGGTCCGGGGCGTCCACGTCCAGGTCGCAGAGGATGGCGTTTTCCGCCAGCCGGGCGAAGGCCCCGGTCACGGACGTCTTGCCCGCGCCGCCCTTGCCGCTGATGACGACGACTTCATGCATGGCTCGCCTCCCTGGCCGCCCTCGTCATGCGGTCCTTGAGCGCGGCGAAGGTCTCCCGGAGCGCGGCCACGGCCACGCCGGGCACCTCGCCCCGCGAATAGGCCTGGGCCACGGCCCGGTCAAAGGGGATTTCTGCCCATATCGGGATGTTCTTGTCCCGGCAGAACCGCTGCACCCCGTCGTCGCCCACGCCCGCCCGGTTGATGACCGCGCCCATGGGCTTGCCCATGGGGGAGAATGCCTCCCAGGCGAGCTTGAAGTCGTGCAGGCCGAACGGCGTGGGCTCGGTGACCAGGACCACGCAGTCCGCGTGCATGACCGCGCTCACGGCCGGGCAACTCACGCCCGGAGGCGCGTCTATGAGCACGTCGTTCTTGCGCATGGACTCGGGCATGCGGGCCATGACCTGGCGCATCAGCGGCGGGCTCATGGCCTCGCCGATGCGCAGGCGGCCCATCAGGAAGTCGGCGTTTCCCGCCTTGCCCATGAGGATCTCGCCCAGCTCCCGCTTGCCGGGAGTGAGCGCGCCCTCGGGGCAGACCTCCAGGCAGCCGCCGCAGCCGTGGCACATCTCGGGAAAGGTGAGCAGGTAGTCGCCCATGACCGAGATGGCCTTGAACTGGCAGATGTCCGAGCAGGCGCGGCAGCGGGTGCACTTGGCTTCGTCCGCCACCGGGACCTCGATCCAGGCGGGTTCGCCCGCGAGCCCCTCCGGCTTGAGGAAGAGGTGCAGGTTGGGCTCCTCCACGTCGAGGTCCACGGCGGTGACCGGGCCGCCCCAGAGGGCGGCCAGGGAGGCGGTCACCGTGGTCTTGCCCGTGCCGCCCTTGCCGCTGGCGATGGCGTAGATCACTTGTTGGCTCCGCCCGCCGCGTTGGGCGTGTCGGCCACGGTCACGTCGCCGTTCCTGAACTTCTCCACGGCCTGGCCAACGGTCATGCCGTCCACGTCCTGTATGACTTTCAGGCCGGCGGCCGTGAGAGCGGCGAAGGCCTTGGGGCCGACATAGCCGCTGAGCACGACCTGCGCGCCCGCGCCCGCCACGTTCTCGGCCGCCTGGATGCCCGCGCCTTGGGCGCGCGCCTGGGAAGCGCCGTTGTCGACGTAGGTGGTTTCCATGGTCTCCAGGTCGACGATGACGAAACCGGCGGCCCGGCCGAAGCGCGGGTCCACCTGGTCGTTGAGGGTCGGGCCCTCGCTGGTTACGGCGATTTTGGTCACGGTGACTCCCGTATTGAGGTTGGAGTTGGAGTTCTGCACGGCCCGGCTGCGCTGCCGGTTGCCCTGGCCGCCCTGGGCGGCCGCCGCGCCGGGATCGCCGGCCTGGCCGCACGGCCCCATGCCGCGACCCATGCCGCCCTGGCCCCGGCCGACCGCGCAACCGCGTCCGCCCTGGCCCATGCCGGTACCGCGGCCCATGCCGCCTCGACCTCCGCCACGTCCCCCTCGGGGACCCGTTCCATCCATGTTGGGCATGTCAGCCCCTCCTTGGTCTGAAGGTTGACGTTTGGGACAGTACTGGTCCAGGCAGTGATACTCGCCGCCCTCGATCTCGATGGCCCAGCCGTTGGCCAGGGCCGTGGCCACGCCCTTGCGCGCCTCGGCCAGTATCCGGCTCAGGGTGGGGCGGGAGACGCCCATCAGGTCGGCCGCCTCCTGTTGCATCATCCCCTCGGCGTCCACCAGACGGAGCGCCTCGAACCCCTCGATGGAGATCGACTGGCGTTCCAGCTCCTTCATGGGAATCCCCTGCGGCTTGAAGAAAACCGCCTCGGGGAGCCCCCGGACCAACCGTAGAATCTTTCTGCGTCCCAAACCGTTCTCCTTGAACTTTTATGAACGTATGTTCAAAACAAACTCTAATCCCGACCGGGCGGATGTCAAGGATAAAATGAACGTATGTTCAAAAAGAATTCAAGTCCCGAAGATCGGGGGGATTTTGTTTGCCCGCAGGATATAATCGGTATATGGAAGGTGCTGACCGGCGGAGCCGGGATGTTCAACCTACGGAGAGGATTGAGTTTTGAGCTTCGAATTACTGGGAAAATTCCGTGACCCCGCGCTGTGCCGCAAGCTGCTGGACCGGCTGGGGGCCGAACTGGACGGGGAGCTTCGATTCATGGAGGTGTGCGGTACGCACACGGTGGCCAT
>NZ_JAQUWN010000077.1 GCF_028692895.1 Pseudodesulfovibrio sp. | reverse complement strand
CACGGTCGGTTACGGCGTTATTCGGTGGTGCCGACCACACCCTCCACGAACCAGGTCATGCCCAGCATGTCCTTGTCGGAGAGCTTGGAGCCTTCGGGCACGACGACTTCGCCCTTCTGGTTCTTGACGGGACCGGCGAAAACGTTGTCCTCGCCCGCCTTCATCTTGTCGCGGTGGGCGTTGACCATGGCCTTGACGTCCTCGGGAACCGCCGGGGACATGGCCGCGATGTCGACCACGCCATCCTTGATGGACCACCACAGGGACTCGTCGCCCTTCCAGGCGCCGTTGTACACCTGCTCGGCGATCTTGGCGTACTCCGGGCCCCAGTTCCAGACGGCGGAGGTCAGGTGCGCCTTGGGCGCGAAGGAGGACATGTCGGAGTTGTAGCCGATGGAGTAGGCGCCGGCTTCCTGGGCGGCCTCCTGGGCGGCCGGGGAGTCCTGGTGCTGGGTGATGACGTCGCAGCCGGCGTCGAGCAGGGACTTGGCGGCGTCCTTCTCCAGGGCCGGGTCATACCAGGTCTTGGTCCAGACCACGCGCACCTCGGCCTTGGGGTTCACTTCGCGCGCGCCGATGGTGAAGGCGTTGATGCCGCGAATGACTTCCGGAATCGGGTAGGCGGCCACGTAGCCGAGCTTGTCCGTCTTGGTCATGGCGCCGGCCACCAGGCCGGTCAGGTAGCGGGCCTCGTACATGCGGCCGAAGTAATTGGAGACGTTGGCCGACTTCTGGAAGCCGGAGCAATGCATGAAGGCGACGTCGGGAAATTCCTTGGCCACCTTGATCGTCGGGTCCATGTAGCCGAAGCTGGTGGTGAAGATCAGGTTGAAACCCTTGCGGGCCATGTTGCGGATGACGCGCTCGGAGTCGGCGCCCTCGGGCACGGACTCGGCAAAGGCCGTGGTGGCGTAAGGCAGGGCTTCGACGGTTTTGCGGCCCAGGTCGTGGGCGTAGGAGAAACCGGCGTCACCCACCGGCGAGACGTAGACGAAACCGACCTTGATGGTTTTGGGTTCTTCCTTGGGAGCCTCGGGGGCGGCGGCCTCCTCGGTCTTGGCCGGAGCCTCGGCCTTTTTCTCCTCGGGAGCGCCGCCACAGGCGGCCAGGGACAGCATCAACATCATGACGGCTAGTACGGAAAACAGCTTTTTCATGGTCACCTCTCCAATGCTGGTTGATATCCGATGCCCTTACCCGAGCAGGCGTCTTTGGGCAACACCCGGTCGCATGCGCGGGAACGCATCTCGTTCAAATAACAAATAAACTTTTTTGCGCCTAATCAGTGGCCGAAATGATCGGCTCCACGAACTGGGACCCCGCGTCCCAGGGGAAGAGAATCCAGGTGTCCTGGCTGACCTCGGTGATGAAGGTGTCCACCAGGGGCCTCCCCTCGGGCTTGGCGTAGACCGTGGCGAAATGCGCGCCGGGCACCATCTCGCGGACAATCTTCGCCGTCTTGCCGGTGTCCACCAGGTCGTCGATGAGCAGCCAGCCCTCGCCACCGTTCTCCACCGGCTTGAGGACGCGGGCCTCGCCCTGGTCCTTCCAGTCATAGCTGGACAGGCAAATGGTGTCGATGAGATGGATGTCCAGCTCGCGCGCGATGATGGCGGCGGGCACCAGCCCTCCGCGCGTGATGGCGAAGATTCCCTTCCAGGGCCCCTTCTCCATGAGCCTCCAGGACAGGGCCCGGCAGTCGCGCTGCAACTGCTCCCAGGAGACGGGATACATCTTGCGGTAACGGCTCTTGTCGCCCATGCGTTCTCCTTGTTTGCTTGCCCCCGTGGCCGGGGCTGAGGTGCATTACCCCTGTCCTCCCGATTAATCAAGCGGATTGCCCGCTCCGGCCAAGAGCATCTGCGCCCCGTAGAAGGCCGCGCCGAGCAGGCCGCTCTCCTCGTTGGCGTTGAGGCGGACCGGCACGCTGCGCAGGAAGTCGCCGTAAACGTGGGTGTTGTGAAATTCCTCAAGGAATTCCGGCGCGCGCACCAGCATGGGCGTCTTGGCGGCCACCCCGCCCGCGATGACCAGGCCGCCGGAGCACATCAGGGCCAGGGCCCAGTTGCGGCAGGCCCGGCCGTAGAACCGGGCGTACCAGCGGGTGGTCGGGCTCTCCGGCCCGATGCGCGCCGCGATCTCGCGAGGGGGCAGGTCCTCGCCGGTCAGGTACTTGTGCGCAAGCCTCAGGCCCAGGCCGGTGACCACGCTGTCGCCCTCGGCCCAGCGCCGGTCGGCCTCGCGCCGGTTGAACTCGGCGTACTCGGCCTCCGCCATGCCGGTGAAGGGAAAGGCCATGTGCCCGCCCTCGGACGGCAGCGCGAACCACCCCGCCCCGGTGAGCAGCAGGGCCGAATAGCCGAGGCCGGTCCCGGCCCCGATGACGCCGATGGTCCCGCCGTCGTCCGCCCTTCCCTCCTGGATGACCTCCGCGCCGTCCAGGGCGCGGGTGCGGCAGGCATAAGCCTGGGCCGCGAAATCGTTGATGAGGCAGGCCGGAGCGCCCAGGTCCGCCTCGCGCAGGTCCACCCCCCACGGCGCGTTGGGCAGGACGCGGCAGGCCACGCCGTGCTCCACGGCCCCGGCCACGGCCATGACCGAAACGTCGAATTCGCCGGGCTCGGCCCGGAACGGGCTTTGCCACAGCCGCTTGAGCAGCTCGGGGAAGCTGGCCGACCCGTGGGTTTCCAGCCAGATGGAATCGACCATTTCCAGGGCGTCGCCCCGCGCCTCGAACAGGGCGAAACGGCTGTTGGTGCCGCCGATGTCGGCGGTAAGGATCGTCGGCATGTCCCCTCCTCGCGTGAGGGGCAGACTAGCACAACCCGGCAAAAAGGAAAGGAGCCTCTCGGCTCCTTTCCTCCGTATGATCGCTCCCCGGGGGAGCTATGCCGCTTGCTTCGAATCGGAGAGAAGGGACTCGGGATCGAACCCGGCGGGCTCCACGGGCCCGTTGCGCCGGTCGATGTACTCGCGGGTGATTCGCCGCAGGGTGTCCACCTTGCCCCGGCGCTCGCTCGGGCTGAGGAAGGAGGTCAGCTTGCGCTCCAGCTTGTAGGAGTTCTGCTCCTTGCTGATGGCCACGATGCCCTCCAGGACTAGCTTCTGGTTGAGCAGCTCCGCCTTGGTGGAATAACTGATGTTCTCGGCGATGGGCGAAAAGACGAGATGGCTCAGGATCAGACCGTAGAGGGTGGAGATGAAGGCCACCGGGATGCTCTTGAGGATGATGGCCGTGTCGTTGATGCCCATGAGCAGGCCGATGAGGCCGATGACCGACCCGGCCACGCCGAAGGCCGGGGCCGTGCGCGCCAGGGTCTGGAAGAACCGCTCGCTCTCGCGGCGGCGCAGGTTGAAGAAGGACATCTCCGCGTTCAGCGTCTCGCGCATCTCCTCCTCCTTGTAGTTGTCCACCAGGAGAATCAGGGCGTTCTTCAGGAAGGTGCTGGTGGCCTCGGCTTCGGTCCGCTCCAGGGAGAGCACGCCGTCCACCTTGCTGCGCACCGAGATGTCGAGCAGGGTGTGGACGATCTCGTCCGAGGTGGCGTGCCGGGCTGTGTAGGCGTTTCGGGCCACGGTGAAGGCGTTCTTCACATGCTCCATGGGATAGCTGATGAACATGGCCGCGGCCAGGCCGGAGACGACCACCAGGAAGGCGGCCAGGTTGAGGTAGGCGGCCGCCGCCCCGGTGAGCAGGAAGCTGCCCACGAAAATCAGGAGGCTGAGGGTCACGCCGATGAGGTTCTTCTTGTTCATGTCGTCCTCCGACCTGTTCACATTTGGTTGGTTATGACGATCTCGACCCGGCGGTTGCGGGAGAGGTTGTCGGCACTGGTGCCGGGCAGCTCGGGACGGTTGGCCCCGGCCCCTGTGATGACGATCCGCTTGGGGTCGACCCCGAATTTTTCCATGAGATAACGTGCGGCGTCGGCCGCCCGGCCCGAGGACAGGGCGAACCCGTTGCCCTCCCCGGCCTCGTCGGCCGAGGCGTAGCCGATGACATGGACCGCGCCCACGCTGAGGCGCACCACATCGGCCACCTCCTGCAGATACTGGTCCGCGCCGGGCTTGAGCGCCGCCTCTCCCGCGTCGAAAAAGAGCTTGCCGCGCAGAATGACTCGCACCCGCCGCCCGCCCTCGCGCAGCACGGTCACGCCGTTGCCGCGCGAGCGGTAGACCACCTGGTTGTCGGCCATGCGGACCACATCCGAGGAGGCCGTGCCGTCCGCCCGGCTGGCGATCTGGCCGATGAGCCCGATGAGGGGGTCAAGCGTGCTGGACGCCTGGGCCTGCTCCGCGCTGCTGCGGCTGAAGAGGACCTTCACGTCCTGGTGGGTCGAGGCGTAGACGTAGAGGACCACGAAGAGCACGAACATGACCATCATCAGGTCGGCCCAGGGCACGGCCCAGTCCTGCATCCCCTGCCCGCCCTGGTCCTCGCTTCCTTCGAAGCCGAAAAGCTCTCGCGCCGTTTTTTCGCCCATGTCGCTCCCGTCCTGGTTTCGCGCATTCACGCGCACGGACAGAAGCAAGAAAGCTGCCAATCTTATATCTTATTGAATTTACAAATATATTTAACATCTGTTTTGTCAAGACGCGGAGCATGACAAAAAACCGTCGCACCGCCGCGTTGACGTCTGGATGAATTTGGTGGAGTAAACCGGGCATGACGACGAAACACACAGGTCCGTTCCGGACCGTCTCCCCCCTGGTCCTTGCCTCCGGCTCACCCCGGCGGCGCGAACTGCTGGCCGACCTCGGCCTGGAATTCGAGGTGTGCCCGAGCGCCCTGCCCGAGCCCGCTCCCCTGCCCGGGGAGCCTTCCCTGGACTACGTCCGGCGCATGGCCGAGCTCAAGACCCACGATGTGGCTGCCCTGTTCCCGGACCGGACCGTGCTCGGCGCGGACACCATCGTGGTCCTTGGCGGCGAGATCATGGGCAAACCCAAAGACCAGGCGGACGCCCTGGCAATGCTGACCCGGCTTTCGGGCATGACCCACCAGGTGGTGACGGGCTTCTGCGCCATCCTCCCCGGGGGCGAAGCCGTGACGCAGAGCGTGTGCACGGACGTGGACATGCGCGTCTCGGGCGAGGCGGAGCTGCGGAGCTACATCGCCACGGGCGAGCCCATGGACAAGGCCGGGGCCTACGCCATCCAGGGCGTCGGCACCTTCCTGGTCACGGCGATTCGCGGCTCCTACACCAACGTGGTCGGCCTTCCGGTGGCGCGGGTGCTGGAAACACTAGCATCTTGGGGTGTTATCGTACCAAGGCAAGACTAACGAATCGTATATCGGCGATATCTTCCTGACAAACTCCCCACCCAATTCCCACATGGTCGGGCGGGAGGACTCTTCCCAAAAACGGACCGGGGATGTATCCTTGAAGCCAACAGGAAGGATTTTCCATGTCTGGATGCGGGAAAATAAAATTGGTGGGGCCTTGCCCAATTGTAGCCATAGTTGGTTCACGACATGCATAAAAAAATTCTTGTGACAGGGATTATTGTAACGTGTATAGGCATTTTGTTTGGAGCCATACAACGGCTGTTTTACGGGTATATTGATGCAGATGGCTTCCTGCACGACAGCATATTCCTTCCTCTTTCCGTATTTTTTATTGGTGTCGGGATGCTTATCATGCTTGGCGCAGCTATAAAAGCTTTTCTCAGAAAATAGCGCGAGCAATAATGTGAATTGGAATATTCGCTCCGCCCGGACCGAAGATGAACCGATCATCCTTCGAATCATCCACGCCGCATTTGGCGACGAGGAAGGTCCAGAAATCTCTGTTCTTGTAAGTGATCTGCAAAAAGACCAAAGCGCTCGCCCGGCGCTTTCACTGGTGGCAACGAATGGCAGGGATATCGTTGGTCATATTTTGTTCACGGCGACGCACCTGAAGAATTTGACAACCAAGATCAAGTCTTCAATCCTTGCCCCACTTGCCGTTCATCCCGAGTATCAGAAAAAAGGAATCGGCAGCCAGCTCATAAAAACCGGATTTGAACGTCTTCAAAAGGAAGGAGTCGGCCTGGTCTTTGTTCTAGGCGATCCGGCTTACTATCAAAGGCATGGTTTCACCGCCGCCGGGCCTTATGGACTTGAAGCACCCCACCCGCTTCCCAAAGAGTATTTTAACGCCTGGATGGTAAAGGAACTACGGCCCGGCGTAATGAAAAGCGCTTACGGGGTGGTAAGCTGCGCCAATGCCCTTGGCCAGCGCAAATACTGGCTGTGACAGATGCTTTCAGGACAGCAAAGCCGGGAAATCCGAGCCTGGGCTGTCCCGCACAACCCGCATCAAGTGAATCCGGACAGTTGCTGCAGAAAAAACTGTCCACATAGCCGGTCTGCCTGTGGCCCGGGTGCTGGAGGACCCAACACCCCGGGGAATCATCATCCAGGATCAGCCGGGACCAGGACGCGACGCCTGTCCTTTCCGGTTGAAATTCTTACAAGAGCATCATTGGCCATGCTCCATTGGCGAAGGTGCAGACTCGCGGCGTTCGATTGGCGCAGGCCAATTCAACGGCACCCATCTATGCGTTGATTTCATTCGTGTTTCTGCAAGGTCATCACATCCTGGGGAAAAAGCTCCGAACCGCCGAAAGGCGCCCTACTTCTCGCTGGTGGCCAGCACGCCCGCCGCGCAAAGCAGGATCACGGCCGTGAGCCTGGTCTGGAGATGGGTCAGGCACCGGCTGCGGAGCCAGCGAAAGACGCGGGCCCCGAACAGGGCGTAGCTGACGGCGCTGCTCCCCTGGAGCACGAAGAAGGTGGCCGCCAGGATGACGAAATGCAGGGTGTAGCGGGCGGGCTCGATGAACTGCGGGAAAAGCACCGTGAAGACGAGAATGGACTTGGGGTTGGACATGCCGGTGACGTAGCCCATGAGCCATCGCTTGGCGGGCGGAGAGGGCGTCGCCTCGACCTCGACATTCGAGCCGATGCCCCGGCTGCGCCAGTTGCGGACCGCCAGCACCAGCAGATAGGCCACACCGGCCCACTTGATGGCGTTGAAGACCAGGGCCGAGCCCTGGACCACCACGCCGAGCCCCAGGTAGACGATGAGCATCTGCGTCAGGTAGGCGCATGACCCGCCCGCGATGGCGGGCAGCGTGCGCGCAAAACCATAGCGCACGCTGGACGACATGGAGAACATGGTCATGGGGCCTGGCGTGTAGGCGATGGCCGTCATGAGCAGGCAGTATGTGAACCAGGAGCCGAAAGCCATGTTGCGTTACCTCGCGAGGGATTGCGATCCGAGGGCGGCAATCGCCCCGACGGGAATCGATACGCCCCCGCGGCGCTGGAGGCAACCGGGCGAACGCTCCTATTTCTCCTCGCGCACGTCCATCCACTCCCCGCCCGTCAGGGAGCCGAGGGAGTCGGGCGTAAGCTGGAACACGGCGTGGGGCGTCCCGGCGGCGGCCCAGATAATCTCGTATTGCCGAAGGTCGCGGTCCAGGATGGTCGGCAGGGGCTTGCTGTGGGCCACGGGCGGAATGCCGCCGATGGCGAAGCCGGTCTTCTCCTTGACCATGTCCCCCTTGGCCTGGCGCAGGCTGCGCCCCATGGCCGCGCCGACCTTCCGCACATCCACACGGTTTGCCCCGGACGCCACCACAAGAATCAGCCTCCCGGTCCCCTTCTCCTCGAAGACGAGCGACTTGGCTATCTGCGCAACCGCGCAACCGATGCTGTCCGCCGCCTCCTGAGCCGTCCGGGTCGACGTACTCATTTCCTTCACCTCGAAATCATGTCCCTTTTCCGTCAGATACGCCTGCACGCGGTAAGCGCTCTGCTGCAATGGTTCCGCCATTTGACGCTCCTTTAATAATCGTAGATAATAGATAATATTTCCGCCGAAGGAATGTCAACCGCCCGATGGGCGCAGCAAAAGGAGCCGCCATGCGAACGCCAAGGACGGGCGTCAGCCAGGCCATCGCCGCCACCCTGGCCAGAGAGATCATCACCGGACGGCGAGAACCGGGCAGCCCGCTGCGCCAGGAGCGGATCGCGGCCGAATTCCAGTCCAGCCACGTCCCGGTGCGCGAGGCCCTGCTGACCTTGCAATCCGAGGGCCTGGCGGTCTACCGGCCCCGGCGCGGCGCGGTGGTCGCCCCGCTCTGCGTCGAAGACGTGGAGGACATCATGGACATGCGTGTGGAACTGGAGGCGCTGGCCCTGCGGCTGGCGGCGCGGAGCGGAACCATCAACCAAGCCGGGGCCGGGGCCGCGCTGGACCGGGCCGAGGGATCATCGGACATCGACGTGCTGGTGGAAGCCAACCGGGACTTCCATCACGCCCTGTACGCGCCTTGCGGCCGCGCGCGGCTGCTGGCGGCCATCGGGGAGCTGGGCCTGCACAGCGAGCGCTACCTTCGGACGGTCTGGCGAGAGCTGGGCTACCAGGGCAAGTCCGACGCCGGGCACCGGGAGATTCTCGCCCGGCTCAGGGCCGGGGACGCGCCGGGAGCCGAGGCCGCCCTCAGGACGCACATCCGGGACGCGGGCGAGGAACTGGCGGCCCACCTGCCCCGCTCGGCCGGGACGGAGTAGAGCCGAACGCTAGGGCCGAAGGCGCAGCCCGAGAATGGAGAGGCTGTACTCGCGGCCGTCCATCTCCGCGATGTCAGGCAGCTTGGCCCAGTCCTCGAAGCCGAAACCGCGGAAGAGGCGCATGCTCGGCCCGTTGTGCGAAAAGATGAAGCCGAGGAGGGTCTTGATGCCCAGCTCGGGCGTCAAGTCCATGGCCTCACGCAGCAGCCGCTTGCCCAGCCCTTTTCCCCTGGCCTCCGGGGCCAGGTAGATGCTGATCTCGGCGGTCCGGTCGTAGGCCGGGCGTCCGTAGAACGGCTGAAAGCTCACCCAGCCGAGGATTTCCCCCGCGTCTTCGTGCACCAGGATGGGATGCCTGCCCGGCGTATGGGCCAGGAACCAGGGCCGCCTGCTCTCCACGCTGACCGGTTCGGTGTCGGCGGTGGCCAGCCGGGTGGGCACGGTGGAATTGTATATCCCGACGATGCGGGGCAAATCTGCATCAGTGGCGTCGCGCATGGGGGAGGCTCCTTCCGCCCGGCATCCTTTCCGTCCGGGCGCGACGAAATTACCCTCGCGAAGGCCGCGACGCAAACAAAGAGTGCGCCCCCGCCCCGGATCTCACGCCATGAACCCTCTCGGAGGTGGACAAATCCGGCGACGGATTTATAATAATATCTTCCGACCGTAACCTGTAAAACGGAATCGAAGATCGACACTCCAACAAGGTTGGTAACGTTATGGATTTCAAAGACATACTCATCCGCCGCCGGGCCATCAACTTCTTCGACCCCGAACGCAACGTGGACGACGCCACCCTGCGCGAGGTCCTGGAGGAAGCGGCCAAGGCGCCCTCCAGCTTCAATCTCCAACCCTGGAAGGTCATGGTCTTTCGCAACAAGGAACGGAAAGCCGAACTGCGCAAGCTCGCCTTTGACCAGCCCAAAGTCAGCGAGGCCCCGGTTGTGCTCATGATCCTGGGCGACCGCGACGGCTGGCGGGAAGGCAACCAGACCTTCGAAGACTTCTTCGAGCACGCCATGACCCCGGACAAGCGCGAGTGGTTCGTCAACACCACCAAGGGGCTCTACGGCACGAATGAGATGGTCGGCCAGGCCTTCGCCAACAAGAACGCCGGGCTGTTCGCCATGTCCCTGATGTACGCCGCCAGCGACCTGGGGCTGCACACCCACCCCATGGACGGCTTCGACCACGACGGCATCCGCGCCGCCTTCGACATCCCGGACAACTACTGGATTCCCATGCTCATCGCCGTGGGTTACGCCAAGCCCGGCCTGGACATCCACCCCAAGGGATGGCGCCAGTCCCCGGACGACATGATCCTGCGCACCTACTAGCACGGCCCGGCCATGAAAAGGAAAACGCCGCCTCTTCGGAGTCGGCGTTTCTGTTTGCTATTCCACGCGGAAGGTCTGGAGGTAGAAATGCTCGGCCACGGGCACGGTACCAAGGGGCGTGAAGGGAAAGGCCGCCCGCAGGTCCTCCGGGGCGTAGCGCCGCCATATGGGCGGGCCGAAGCCGGTCTCGCGCTTGGCGAGCTCCACCGCCGCGAACATGCCGCCGGGACGGATCACCCGGCGCAGCTCCGCCGCCAGTCCGGGCATCCGGTCGCGCTTCAGGGAATGGATGACCGTGGACATGAACACCAGGTCCACCGACCCATCCTCGAGCGGACTGCGCTCGGTGAAGTCGCACTGGAGGGCCTCCACGTTGGCCGGGACGGTGTCCGGGAAAGTGGCCAGAAAGACGTCGATGCACAGGTCGAGGGCGTAGACCCGGCCCGTGGGCCCCACGGCCCGCGAAAAGAGCATGGACATGTAGCCGTTGCCGCAGCCCACATCCGCCACGACTTGCCCGGGCCGGAGGTCCAGCTCCCCGAGGATGCGGTCGTTGTCGAGCATGCCGTCGGAAAACCGGCGGCGGTGCGGGATTTCCTCCCCGAATTCACCATTCACTTTCATCATATCCCCCACCCGGCGACGATGCATCGGATATCGCCATTTGCCTATCCGGCCGAGTCGCTGTAATGGTCTGCGAAACAAAGAGACGTTGCGATGCGGCCTTACAACCTCGCAAGCAGTCGGTCCAAGCCGTCCGACGCGAGTCATTGATCAATACAGGCATTCCGGGCCACAGGGCAAGGAAACCGACACCCCATTCTTACGGAGCAACCGGCATGAACCGCCAATCCCCTCTCGACAAACTGGCCGTGGCCCTGGCCACCCTCGGCCCCGTGGGCCACTTTCCCAAAGCCCCCGGCACCTGGGGCTCGCTGGCGGCGGTCATCGCCGCGCCCTGGCTCTTCCTGGCCATGCCCCTGTGGTGGCGCGTCCTCGCGCTCCTGGCCATACTGGCCGTCGGCACCTGGGCCTGCGGCCGGGCCGAGGTCTTCTACGGCAAGAAGGACCCCGGCTGCGTGGTCCTGGACGAGCTCTTCGGCCAGTGGCTCGCCCTGCTCTTCTTCCCCGGCCTGCCCATCGGCTTCCTGCTTCTGGCCTTCGTCCTGTTCCGCCTTTTCGACATCTTCAAGCCATGGCCCGTGCGCTGGGCCGAGACAGCCTTTCCCGACGGCCTGGGCGTCATGATGGACGACGGCGTGGCCGGGCTCTACGCCCTGGCCTGCCTGCACCTCATCGCCATGGTCCTGTAGGGGAATCCTCCAAAACGAAGAAACGCCGCCCCCCGGAAGGGAGACGGCGTTTTTTTTGCGAATCGATCGCGCGCCCTATTGGACCACGAACTCGTCGCGGCGGTTCTCGGCCCAGGCGGTTTCGTTGTGAGCCGGGTTCACCGGGCGCTCCTCGCCGAAGCTGACGATGGACATGCGCTCCGGGGTCACGCCCAGGATGACCAGGTGCTCGTAGGCGGCCCGTGCGCGGCGCTCGCCCAGGGCAAGGTTGTATTCCTCGGTGCCCCGCTCGTCGCAGTGGCCTTCGATGACGACGCGGACGTCCGGGAAACGACGCATGATGTTGGCCTTGAGGGCCAGGGTGGAGCGCGCCTCCTGGCTCAGTTCGTAGGAGTCGAAGTCGAAGTGGATGGTGACGCTGGTCAACTCCTGCACGGCCTGGGCCTTGGCCTTCTGCTCGGCCTCCGCGGCCAGGGCGGCCTCGTCAACCGCAGGCTTCTCCTCGGGCGCGGGCGGCGTCCACTTGGACTCGTCCTTGACCTCCACCTGCGCACCCGGAGGGGTGCTGGTGGTTTTCTTCGTGGCACAGCCCCCGCTCAGGATCATGGCGAAGGCGACGACGAACAACAATACCGGATACCATTTCGATTTCATGCCCACTCCTCCGATGCGGCCGATGCCCGGCCGTTGGTATGCTTGCTCATGACGGGGTTTACCGTCCTTGTAACCTGTCCTCTTTCCCTTGAAAAATCAACCCCGCCCACGTGACAAATCACCACTGCAGCGACGTGTCCCAGGCCGGGGCGAAGGCCTGTCCCTTGCCCGTGGAGATCCTCCTCGGGGCGTCGCCGTGTCGCGTGGTCAGGTATATCTTGTATTCTCCCGACCGGTTGGAGGCGAAGGCGACGAAGTAACCGTCCGGCCCGAAGGCGGGGTATTCGTCGTTGCCGGGCCCGAAGCTCAGCTGCTTTTCGCCTCCACTTTGCAAGTCGTGGAGGAATATGCGGTGTCCGTCCGGCGTACGGTGGGTATAGGCGATGTACCGCCCGTCGGGACTGAGACAGGGATGCGTGTTGTACTTGCCGGTCATGGTCACCCGGCGGACCTCGCCGGTCTTGACGTCCATGAGGTAGACGTGCGGATTGCCCGCCCGGCCGGAAGTGAAGGCCATGAGCCGCCCCGTGCGGTCAAAGCTCGGCGAGACGTCGATGTACTGGCTGCTCGCCAGCCTCCGCTTGGGCTTGTAGGCGGCGTCCAGCTCGAAGATGTCGGTGACGCCGTCCTGGTTCAGGGCCACGGTGACCCGGTCGTCCGGGCCGAAGACCGGGCTGATGACCGTGTCGCCGAGGCCTCGGGTCATCAGGGTGATCTTGCCGGTCTTGCTGTCGAAGAGCCCCAGTTCGTGCCGCTTCTTGCCGATGTGGGTGAAGACGATGCGGCTGCCGTCCATGGACCAGGACGGGCTCAGGTTGTAGCCGCCGAGACTGGTAATCCGCTTGAGCTCCCGCCCCTGGGGCAGGACCGTGTAGATCTCCTTGGTCTTGCCATCCTGGCGGACGAAGACCAACGGAGAGTCGAAGAAGCCCTTCTTGCCGGTCAGGGCCTCCAGAAAGGCGGAGCAGAACCGGTCGGCCGCCTTGGCCAGGGTCATGGAGCCCACGTCGCGGTACTGCTTGCCCACTATGCGGCGGCCGCTGAAGGTCTCGAAGACACGGGCCTCGATGGTGTTGCCGTTCCAGCCCGTGGTCATGCACAGGTCGATGCGCGCGAGCTGCATGGGCTTGAAGTCGATGTCCGTCCGCCCCACGCCCTTGCTCGGGTCGCCGCCCAGCAGCGACGACGCGGGCACCAGCTTGAGGAAGGGGATGTAGCTCAGGTCGTTGGCCACCAGCTCCTCGAAGGCCTTGGCGGGCGCTTCGGGCAGCGCGCTCCCCTCCAGGGGCTTGGGCGGCAGCAGGACGATGTTGACCATGCGCTGGCCCGGCCCGTGGATGTCCACGGTGAGCGGCCCGGCGGCCGAGGCGGACCAGGCCGAGAAGAGCACGGCCAGACCGCACAGGGCGGGGATCAGGATGCGTTTCAAATTCGTCATTCCGAAAGTTCCTGGCTGTTGAAGTTGATGCGGATCACCCGGTCGCGCTCGACCTTGGGCCGCTCCACGTATTCGGTCTCCTTGATGGCGCGGAGCGTGGAACTGTCAAACTCGGCGTTGCCCGAGGACTCCAGCACCTTGGAGGAAAGTATCTTGCCGTCCGGGGCCAGGTCGATCTCCACCGTGGCCACCAGATTCGCCTCGCCCGCAAAGCTCGGGTAGCGCCAGTTCTTCTTGATGGCCGCACCCACGATCAGGGCGTAGACCTCCGAGAGGCCGGAACCGGTCCCCCCGGCCACGCCGCCGGCCACCCCGCCCGGCTGCCCGCCGTGGGCATAGACCTCCGCGCCCTCCTGCTTCTTGAGGGCGGCCAGCTCCCGGGCCAGGGCCTGCGTCTTGCGCTGCTCCTCCTTTCTGGCCTCGGCCTTGGCGGCAGCCAGTCCCTCGGCCAGGAGCTGCTGGGTCGTCTTCTGCGGCTTGGGCTTCGGCTTGGGCTTTTCCTTGGGCTTTTCCTTGGGTTCTTCCTTCTTGGGCGCTTCCTTTTTGACTACCTGCTTCTTCTCGACCTTCTTGGGGCTGATTTCCTTGGCCTCCGGCTCTTTGGGCTCGGGCTTGGGCTCCGGCTTGGCTTCCACCACAGGCGCGGCCTTGACCTCCACCGGGGCTTCTGCCTGGGCCTCCACCACCGGGGTGGCCGCCTCGGCGGCGGCCTGCGGCGCCGGGCTGACCACCGGCACCTCGGCCGGGGGCGGAGCCAGCGAGACCAGGTCCACAGTGTAGACGGGCCGGTCCATGTTCACGCGCACCGCCGGGCCGCCCATCCAGAACAGGGCGACGCACGCCAGCGAGGCGTGGAACAGGATGGAAATGACCAGTCCTAAACTCAGGCGCATGTCGATACCGCCCAGCCGGGCCTACTTTCCTTGTTCCTTTTCCGGCTCGGCCACGATGCCGAGGCGGTCGATGCCCGCGGCCTTGACGTCGCCCATGACCCGGACCACCAGGCCGTAGGCCACCTCCTTGTCCGCGCGCAGGAAA
>NZ_JAQUWN010000018.1 GCF_028692895.1 Pseudodesulfovibrio sp. | reverse complement strand
CCCATGGAAACTAGGATTGACGGAAAGCAGCTCTGGACGGAACACGTTTCAAAGCTGAATTAATCTGACAATTGCGGCCCATCAAAAGGGGCAGACTGTCAGATCAAGTATGAACCACTACACGTAAAGCAATGGAGGGATGGGGCGGATGTTGTGTATGGCCGCCGCCTCAAGCGGGAGATGCCGGGATGGCTGGAGTTTTTCTATAGGCTTTTTTACATGTTGTTCGATAGGTTGAGTGAAATACCCATTCCCAGGGACGCTGGAGATTTTTCGCTGGTGGACAGGGTTGTGGTGCAGCACATCCTGGAGTGCCGGGAGCGGGACTCCTTCTTGAGGGGATTGCGGGCATATGTCGGGTTCCAGCAGGTCGGCGTGGACTATGTCCGTCCGGAAAGGCTGTTCGGGCGCAGCACCAACAGTCTGATCCGGAATCTCGGTTGGGCCAAAAAGGCCATCTTTTCCTTCAGTAAAATGCCGCTTCATCTGTTGACGGCTTTTGGGGGTATGGCTTTTGTCTTTTCCTGCCTGACCATGCTCTTCTGCATTGTCGCCAAGGTGGTCGCTCCAGAGTCCTCGCCCCAGGGCACCACGTTCATCAGCCTGCTTGTCATGTTCTTTGGCTCCGCGTCCGTCCTCGGGCTTGGCATTTTGGGAGAGTATCTCGGCAAGGTCCTTGAAGAGACGAAAGCCAGGCCTCCGTTTATTCGTCGGCACCTCATCATGGACGGCGAAACAAGGTCGGAGGGCGCCTCCAGCGCCCGAAAGGAGACCTGGCCGTGAGCACCGCCTCGGACGAAAGGCCTTGCCCTGTTTGCGGAAGCCGGGAGTATGAACCGTATCTGCCCGAGAGGATAGATCCGAAGGCCATCTCCGAGCAAACATATGCTTCACGCAAGAACCCCGAATTCATGCGGCATAGGCTTGTGCATTGCCCGGCGTGTGATGTGGTGTATACACCGAGGCCTCCCGCCTCGGGATATTTGGAGGAGCAGTACGCCCAAGCTGCATATGGTTCGGGCGAAGAGGCCCGTTGCGCGGCGCAGACGTATGCCCGCATCCTCGGGCCGTATCTGGGGGGGATGCCAGACTTTGGCCTTGCCGTGGAGGTTGGCGCCGGGAACGGGGCCTTCCTGAGGCATCTGCGGGATGCCGGTTTTGCGCAGGTGACGGGCATAGAGCCGTCCGATTCGGCGATCAATGCGGCGGCTTCGGATGTCCGGCCAATGTTGCGGCGCGGCGTGTTCTCGGCGGAGTGGCTACAGGGGCGTGCCCCCGCACTCGTGTGCTCCTTCATGACGTTGGAGCACCTGCCGTCCCCCCGGGAGTTTGTCGGTGCGGCATCTGCCGCGCTGGCGCCAGGCGGACGTATCGCCTTGGTGGTGCATGACCGCCGGGCCTGGCTCAATCGCGCCTTGGGCCAGCGTTCCCCCATAATCGACATAGAGCATTTGCAGTTGTTCAGCAGAAGGTCAGTACAGGCGCTGTTGGAGGGCGCAGGCTTCGTTGATGTGTCCATCAAGGCCTTCAGCAACTCTTACCCGCCGTCCTACTGGCTGCGGTTGACTCCTTTGCCGGTATGTTTGAAAAACGCCGCCGGTCGACTCATCAAGCGTATGGGCCTGGAAAAGATTCGGGTCACCTTGCCCGTGGGCAACATTTTCGTGACTGGCCGCAAGATCGGCAGGGAAGTCGAGCATGAAACCGAAGACCAAAGAGAACGTCAGCCGGTTCAATGAAGACGTCCAAAAGCAGGGCAACTATTCGTATAACCTGGGGCGGCTGTCAACGGAACTGGCGAAGGCGAGAATCCTGCGCGGCCTGACGCAGTTGCATCCCATGGCAGGGAAGCGTCTGCTTGATCTGGGATGCGGCGATGGCGTGTACAGCCTTGCGCTTTTGCCGTTTGGAGCGAAGTCCATTCTTGGGATCGACCCTGCGGACTCCGCAGTGGCGCAGGCGAACGACTCGGCGCTGCGGGCCGGTGTCGCCGACCGGGCAAAGTTCCAAGTGTCGAGTGTGTATGAGCTTCAGTTGGACGAGAGGTTCGACAGTGTCCTTTTCACCGGTGTGTTGCATCACCTTTCGGACCCGGAAACAGCTATCCGGCTCGCAACGCAGTGGAGCGATACGCTGCTGATTACCGAGCCGAATGGCAACAGCCCTCTTCTGAAGGTGATTGAAAAGTTGTCCCCCTACCATCGGCAACACGAGGAACAGTCCTTCACCTCATCGACATTGATGCGCTGGTGCAAAACCGCAGGGTATACGGACGTGGAACACATCCACATTAATTTTGTCCCGATGTTGTGTCCGGATTGGATGGCAAGGTTGAGCAAAAGGCTGGAGCCATACGTCGAAACATCATTTCTTCGTCACCTGTTGTGTGCACAAATACTTATATGCGCAAGGAAAGGTCAGGCTGTCGCCAAGGCAGGCGATGCGGACAGGGGGCGCGCGGGTGATCATTTCCCTGTATGATTCGACATCGCTGGGGGTACCCAGACGGCTTTGACCTCGCCATCCACTTCGATGGCAATGGTGGCTTTGGAGTTCCCCCGTATAGGGGCGCAGAGGGGGGCGTTTCGGCCCTGTCGCTGCCTTTCTTGTGCGCGGCATGGCCGGGCGCCAGTCTCTCCCGCCATTTCCGTCCGGTGGTGCGGGGAATCGAGGGCGTTCCTGTTTTTCGGGAGTTCGGTCAGTTTTCCTTGCCGGGGTGCGCCAATGAACCGGCGACAAAGCCCACCGCGCTGACCAGCGTCGTGGGGACGATGGCGTGCAAGCCGCCCATGTCCGGCTTGATCAGGGACAGGATGATGTAGGCGCCCACGCCCCCGAGGATGGAGGTGATGGCCCCGGCCGCGTTGCCCCTCTTCCAGTAGAGCCCGAGCACGATGGGGCAGAGGAACGCCGCCTCCAGCCCGCCGAAGGCGAAAATGTTGATCCAGACCAGCAGGTCCGGCGGCTCGATGGCCGCAACGACCACCAGCAGGCCCACCACCGCAGTGATGGCGAAGCTCGCCTTCTTGAGCGTGGCCACGGGCATTGCCGCAGCGTCGCCATGCAGCCTGTACTGGATGTACAGGTCCTTGATGATGGCCGCCGAGACGAGCAGCAGCATGGAGTCCACGGTGGACATGATGGCCGCCAGGGGCCCGGCGATGAAGATGCCCGCCCAGACCGGCGGGAGCAGTTGGACGATCAGGGTGGGCATGGCCAGGTCGCCGGCGGGCAGCTCCGGGAACACCGCGCGGCCGAAGGCCCCGGCGAGGTGAACGCACAGGATCATGAAGCCGATGAACAGGGTCCCGACGACCATGGCCTGGTGCATGGCCCGGGAGTCCCGGTAGCCCATGCACCGTTGCGCGGTCTGCGGCAACCCCAGGACGCCGATGCCGACCAGAACCCAGAAGGAGAGGGTGAAGGGTTGGGGCACCGCGTTGTTCGGTCCGGTGGGCGAGATCAGTCCCGGGTCGATATCCCGCAGGGTGGCGACGCACTGGGCCACGCCGCCGCCGGCCTTGATGACCGCCAGCAGCACCACCACGACGGCCGTGGTCATGACGAGTCCCTGGATGGCGTCGGTCATGACCACGGCGCGGAATCCTCCCACGGCCGTGTAGAGCACCACGCTGAGGCCGAAGAGAGCCAGCCCCACGGCGTAGGGGTAGCCCGTGACGGTCTGGAAGAGCCGGGCTCCGCCGATGAACTGCGCCAGCATGGCGGTCATGAAGAAGACGATCAGCGCCAGGGAGCAGAGGATGACCACGGTGTCGCTGCGGTATCGGGCGCGCAGGTAGTCCGTGATCGTCACGGAGCGGGTCTCGCGGGCCACGATGGCGAACCGTTTTCCCAGGATGCCCAGGGTGAGGAAGACCGTGGGGACCTGGATCATGGCGAGCAGCACCCAACTGAGGCCCAGCCGGTAGGCGACGCCGGGGCCTCCGACGAAGCTGCTGGCGCTGGCGTAGCTGGCCACGATGGTCATGGCCAGCACGAAGCCGCCCATGGACCGGCTGCCGAGGAAATATTCCTCGATGAACCCCTGCGAGGTTGCGCCGTCGGAGCGCCCGCGGGCCCACAGGGCGATGCCGATGGACGCCGCCAGGTACACGACAACGGGGATGACGATCTGGGTCGACGCGTTCATTGCTTGCCGTCTCTCTCTTCCGGGGCCGGGCCGTCGGCGTCCAGGGGCATATCCCTGAAGAGGAACCGGATGACCGCCCAGAGCAGGAGGGTGATGAGCGGATAGCCCACGATGCAACTGTAGAAGAACCAGGCGGGGAACCCGAAAACGTAGTCGTACGTTTCGGGGTCGCCCGAGCCCAGGCCGTAGCCGCAGGCGTACCACCAGGCGAAATACAGGGCATAGACGGCCAGGGCGAGGAGCGCTTCCCGGTCGGCCTGCCGGCCTCTTTTATCCTGTTTCATGTCCGTTCACGTTGCCCTGCGCCGAGGCGCGGGCGGTTGTTTCCGGCACCTCGCCGGTGAGCCTAGGACATGGAGCCGCCGCCCATCTCCACGCTCCGGTCATAGGCGGCCCGGATCGCATCCATGATGTTCCCGCGCACGGCGGTGCGATCGAAATGGGCCAGGGCGGCGATGGTCGTCCCGCGCGGGGCCACGGACATCTCCCGGAGCAGGGCGATGTGCCGGTCCGACTGCTCCGCCATGAGGCTCGCGCCCCGGAACAGTTTCTTGACCATGCGGGAGGAGCTCTCCCGCTCCAGCCCCAATTCCACCCCGGACTCGATCATGGTTTCGATGAGGTAGAAGATGAATGCCGGGCCCGAGCCGATCACCGCGGTAAAGACGTCGAACAGCGGCTCCGGCAGGACGTGGACGTCTCCCGTGTGTTGAAACACGGCCCGCACGCCCTCTTTTTGCCGGTCGGTCAGGCCGGGGTCGTCGAAGCACACGGCGGTGACGCCCTCGCCGATCAGGGCCGGGGTGTTGGGCATGGTGCGGACGACGGGGCAGACGCCGTCCACGCCGCGCCGCAGGTCCTCCTGG
This sequence comes from Pseudodesulfovibrio sp., assembly GCF_028692895.1. Taxonomy (GTDB): domain Bacteria; phylum Desulfobacterota; class Desulfovibrionia; order Desulfovibrionales; family Desulfovibrionaceae; genus Pseudodesulfovibrio. The sequence goes on along the minus strand of NZ_JAQUWN010000018.1, from coordinate 57,270 downwards.
GTCAGGCCCGCCGCAATGGAAACCAGGCACTTGTCCTTTGTCAAGGCCGGAATGGCTTCGGGCCATACCCCCTTGGCGTGCTGCGGCTTCACGGCCAGGACGACGATGTCCGATTTCTCCGTCAGCTCCCGAATGCCGGCGCACGGGATGAGCCCGGTTTCCTTGGCCAGCGCCTCCAGTTTGCTTCTGGTCTGGTTCACCCCGAAGACGGTGACGCCCTCCATGTCTCCGAGCGTCCGGATGATGGCCCCGCCCATGTTGCCCGTTCCGATGAAGCCGATGTTCATTGCCGTTCTCCTTTTCGTTGGGCAAGAATCGTTTCCGCCGCGAACCGGATTCCTCCCGAGGGGCCGGCGATGCGGCGCAGCTCTTGCAATTTGTTGCGGATGTTCAGCAGCATGCCGGGGTCGTTCAGCCATGCCGCCATTTGCGCGTGGCAGTTGTCCGCCGTGGCGCGCTCCTGGAGGTATTCCGGGAACAACTCCTCGCGGAACAGGATGTTGGTAAGGCTGATCCATTTCGACGTGGCCAGCCTGCGCAGGAGGTAGGCCGCCGGGGGATCGATCTTGTAGGCGACGATGGTCGGAGTCCCGATCAGGCCGGTTTCAAGCGTCGCCGTCCCCGACGCCGCCAGCACCATGCCGGACCGCCGTATCATCTCGAACCGCTCGTCGGGCTCCACGATGACGGCGGGGACGCCGTCCGGCCAGAATCGGCGCAGATAGCGTCGGCTGATGCCCGGGGCCCTGGCGATGGAAAAGAAGATCCAGGGCATTTCGCGGTGGAGGCGCGCCGCCGCCTCCGCAAATTCGGGCAGGAGGAAGGCGACCTCCTTTTTCCGGCTTCCCGGCATGATGCCCACCTGGTAGCGGTCGGGCGTGATGCGATCCAGGCGTTGCAGGGGGATCACGTCCAGGAGGGGGTGGCCTCCATACGCCGACCGGCACCCCTTGCCGCGAAGGAACGAGGGCTCGAAGGGCAGGGCGCAGAGCGTGCTGCGCACGCAGCGCCGAAGGGTGTTCAGCCCCTGCTGCTTCCAGGCCCAGAACTGCGGGGCGATGAAGTAGAGAACCGGGATGCCCATGGCGTGGGCGGCCTTGGCCAGCGGCAGGTTGAAGTCCGGGCAGTCGATCATGACGACCACGTCCGGGCGGCTCCGTTTCCATGCCCGCACGATCTCGCGGTGCAGGCGGAAGATGCCGGGCAGACCGCGGAGCACGTCGATGAACCCGGCGAAGCACAGCCTGGTCATGGGAAAGTGCACCTTGGCGCCGCCGAGCGCCAGCATCCGCCCGCCCAGGCCGCCGATTTCGAGCTGGGGGTCCAGGCGGAGCAGCTCGCCCGCCAGGGCCCCGGCGTACATGTCGCCGGACGCCTCGCTGCAATTGATCCAGATGTTACCCGGCATGTCGGGCCCGCTCCGTGGCCAGGATCAGGACGGCGACGAGGATGAGGGAGAACCCTGCCCACCCCGCCGGGGTGAAGTTCTCGCCGAAGAACCAGCAGGCCCACGCCGTGCCCAGGATCGGCTCCAGGTTGCAGAGTACGGCCACATGCACCTGCGGCAGCCGCCGCAATCCCTGGCCGTAGGCCCAGAACGCGAGATAGCCCGTGAAGAACGCCATGAGCACGACCATCGACCACGTCTGCGGCGCGTAGGGCGTGTGAAAACGGACGAAGGGCAGCATGGCCAGGACGCCGCCGATTTCCATGTAGGCGTATATCGTCTCGGTCCTATGATGCTTCTGCCAGTATTTGAAGAACGGGTATTGCATGGCGTAGCACAGCCCCGAGGCCAGGCCGCAGAGGATGCCGACCGGGGAGAACCCGCCCCGGATGCTGCCGCCGGAGAAACAGACGAAGGCCACGCCGCAAAGGGCCATGGCGATGGCGGTCCATTTCCGTCTCGAGACGTTCTCGCCCGAGATGTACCGGGAGAAGACGGCCACCCAGACCGGAGCCGTGTAGAGCAGTATCTCCCCCATGGCCGCTCCGTTGTACTGGATGGACGTCAGGAATACGTAGAACAGCCCGGCGACGCTCAGCACTCCCCAGAGGATGAAAAGCAGCGCACGGGCCGGCGGAATCCGCAGCGTGCGGAGGGAGGCGGCGGAGGCGATGAAGCAGAGGCCGCCGATGGCCGCCCGCCAGAACGAGATTTCCATGGGGGAGAGGCCCGCCGCGAGCATGGCCTTTGCGAACAGGGTCATCAGGGACCAACTGAAGGCGGCCAGGACGGTGAAGCCGTAACCGGAGGAAAGTGTGGACAGGTGCATGGTCCGGGTGGACATGGATAGTGACTCCGAAAAAAGGCGATGTCCCCCGGAGGAAGGCGTGCCGGGGGACATCGTGAGGACGGGTCATGCCGGGGTTAAGACGTGCCCGGCATGCTAGACGGAGGTTGCGGGTGTGGCTTGGGAACGGGCTTTCATGAACCGGGGCGAGGTCTCGGGCGCCAGGATTTGGCAGACGATGCCGCCGATGACCAGGGTGGCGATGCAGCAGCCCAGGGTGACGGTGACGCCGTACTGCTCCATGACGACCGGCAGCATCCAGGTGCCCATGCCGGCGCCGATGCGGCTGGCGGCAATGGTCAGGCCCACGCCGGAACCCCTGAGTTCAGTGGGGAAGAGCTCGGGCGGATACAGCCATTCGGCCACGATGGAGATGGCCAGCACGGTGGAGAAGGCGCCCAGCAGGATCAACGCGAGGGTGGGCGGCATGTTCTGCCAGACGGTCATGACGGTCAGGATGGCCGCGGCGCCGTAGAAGGTCCACAACAGGAACGCGCGGCGGGAGATGACGTCGGCGATCAGGATGCCGATGATGACGCCGACCATGGTGAAGCCGTTGTACATCATGCCCGAGGCGTGGGGGTTGGCGATGTGCAGCCCCTCGACGACCACGGGGAGGAAGATGGAGATGGCGAAGAAGGGCAGGACCTGGCAGAGGAAGAAGGTGCAGGAGGTGATGGTGTTGCGCCACAGCTCGGGGCTGAAGAGGCGGAAGAACGAGGCGGAAGGCGCCTGCTCCTTCTTTTCCGGCAGGGCGTAGCCCTCGCCGAGTTGGCGGTGGATCAGTTCGAGGGCCGCATGGGAGCCCCTCTTGGCCAGCGTCCAGCTCGGGGATTCCGGGGAGCCGACGCGGACGATCAGAGTGAGCAGGGCGAGCACGGCGGAGGAGGAAATGATCCACCGCCAGCCGTTTTCACCCATGTCGCCGCCCTTGGAGGCGATGAGCAGACCGGCGAAGTAGGAGATGATGTAGCCGAAGGTCCAGGCGGCCATGAGCCAGCTCATCATTTTGGTCCGAATCCGTTCCGGGGTCCACTCGCTGAGCAGGGCCACGCCGACCGTGTAGTCCGCGCCCACGCACATGCCCAGCAGGAAGCGGACCGCCACCAGGGTTGCGGGATCGGACAGGAAAAACTGCAGGACGGACAGCGCCAGGCTGAAGACCGCAACAAAAGAATAGGCGGTCTTTCTGCCGACCTTGTCGATGATGATTCCGCCGAGCAGGCTGCCGAGCAGGATGCCGAAGAGCGCGCCGGCTCCGATCAGTCCCATCCAGAAGCCGTTCAGCCCGAGGGCTCCCGTGGCATAGGTCAGGGCAATGCCGACAATGCCCAGGATGTAACCGTCGCAGATCTGGCCCATGAAGGTCCCGACCGCGATTTTTCTATGCACGGGCGAGAACGGGGCATGGTCAAAATTAACACCTCTCTGTCCATTAGGCACCATCGTACACCTCACAGTAAGGGCAGTAGTTTGTTGAAAGGTTGAAAGGCCACAACGCGTTTGGCATCTATTCCTTGTAGGCGACCGCATCCATTTCCAGCAGGCAGCCGTGGGCGATCTCGCTGGCCCCGAGGCAGAGACGCGCCGGGCGGTGGTCCCCCATGAACTCGGCGTAGACCTCGTTGAAGTCGTTGAAATCATCCATGCTGGTCAGGAAAACGGTGGTCTTGGCGATGTCGGTGATATCGAGGCCCGCGGCGTCCAGAACCAGCTTCAGGTTGAACAGGGTCTGGAAGGCCTGTTCCTTGATCGTGGTGCCCACGACCTGGCCAGAAATGGGGTGGAAGGGCACCTGGCCGCAGATGTAGTAGGTGTTGCCGGCCTTCACGCAATGGCTGTAAGGGCCTATGACTTCAGAACATTCGGGCGAATTGATGAACTCCATGTCAAACTCCTTTGGGCGTTTGACTCCTGCGGAAAGGATGCCGGAGGGGCTTCACGGCATCCTTTCCATATTGCAGGAGTGGGCTAGGGTGGTGTTAGATTTCCGTCTTGGCGTTGAACTCTTCGAACATGAGCCGGGCCTTGGCCCCCATGGTCAGGAAGGGTTCGGGGGGCAGCCGTTTGGGCGTGGATATTCTTCTGAGGAAGTCGAGGTTCTGGCTGCTGATGCCGCTGACCCATTCCGCCAGGTAGTAGCCGAGGAGGCTGGTCTTGGCGACGCCCGCCCCCTCGCCGCTGGCCGAGGCGAACACGGTGGGATGCTGCTGCATCATCAGGGGGCGGTAGTTCATGGTCATGTTGATCATGCCGCCGTACACGAACTCGAAGTTGACGTGCTTGAGCTCCGGGAAGCGGTTCTCGTAGGCCTTCCGCAGCTTGGGGATGGCCCGCTGGATGCGCTGGTGCGAGGTCGTGAGGTGGGTGGCGAAGGAGAAGCCGTTGCGCACGAAGACGCGATTGTCGCGGGTGAAGCGGACGGTCGTCCCGGCCGGATGCCCGGCCGTGCAGCCCCAGGGCTTGACCCCGGCCAGATGCCGCATTTCCTCGTCCGTGAACCGGCGGGTGAACGCGCCGTAGGAGAGGACGGGGCAGAAGACCTTCTTGCCGATGCCGAACTCGGGGATGAACGGGCCGCCGGTCACCAGGACGAACTTGCCCTTGACCCGCTTGCCGCTTCTGAGGACGATGCTGCTCGGGCTGCCCTCGTCGATGCGCATGACCGGGCATTCCTCGAAGACGTCGACGTTTTCCGGCATGACGCTGAAGAGCCCGCGCAGCACGTCCGCGGGGTTGATGAGCACGGTGCCGGACGTGTAGAGGGCCTTCTTGTAGTACCGCGTGCCGGTGCGCCGGTAGAGCTCGTCGCCCTCGACCACCTCGTAGTTGCAGTTCATGCGCTTGAGCTCTTCGATCTCGTGGTCGATGAGCTTGAAGCTCTTGGTCTCGGAGCAGCACAGGTACTTGCCGCAGTGGTCCCAGTCCACGTCCTCGATGCCCTTTTCCTTGATCGTGTCCTCCATCCACTTGATGATGAAGGTGTTGAGCTGGAAGTATTTCTGGTTCTCCTCGAAGGAGGAGGCTCCCTGGTCGCCGAAGTCGTGGGGCACGTCGATGATGAAGCCGGCGTTCTTGCCGCTGTCATTGTCGCCGATCTTGATGGCCTCGAACACGGCGATCTTCGCATCGGGATGGAGCTCGGACAGGTGCCTGGCCGCCCCCTGTCCGCCGTAGCCTGCGCCGATGACGATGTAGTCGTACTCGTCGCGCAGCTCGGAGTGGTCCTTGAACTGGTGGGACTTGTACCCGGACATTTCCAGCCAGCTCTGCCCTGTCGTTGTGGGAAAACGCTTTACGTCTTTCATGGTCCGACCCTTTGAATATAAAGTTTATATGGTGTTTGTTACCCGTGTAAAATGATTCTTGCGTCGGCGATGGACAGACCCTTTTCCAACGCAAAGACCGGGTTGAGATCGACTTCCGCGATCTCGCGCAGCTCCGACACGAGGTGGGAGATGATGCAGGCCGCCTCGGCCAGGGCCTCCAGGTCGCACGCCTTGCTCCCGCGAGCGCCCTGGAGCATGCCCAGTCCCTTGATCTCCCGGATCATGCTCCGGCAGGCGGGCATGTTGACCGGGGCCACCCGGAAGGCGACGTCCTTGAGTATTTCCACGAAGATGCCGCCCAGGCCGAACATGACGGTCGGCCCGAAGGTGTTGTCGTGGCTCGAGCCGATGATGCACTCGACCCCGCCGGGGAGCATGGGGGTCAGCATGACGCCGAAGATGTCGGCGTCGGCCTTGTAGGTGCGCCCGTTTTTCACCAACTGCGTGAAGGTGTCCCGCGCCTTGGCCTCGGAATCGATGTTCAGCGCGACGCCGCCGGCATCCGTCTTGTGCAGGATGTCGGGCGAAACGATCTTCATGACGACCTTGCCGCCGATCTTGGCGTAGAAGGCCGCGGCCTCATCCGCCGTGGTGGCCAGGTAGTCGTCCGCGATGTCGAGCCCGTAGCAGCGGAGGACGCTGCGGGCTTCGGTCTCCACGAGGTTGGTGCGGCCGGACTCCCGGACGGTCCTGAGGATGGCGGCGGCCATTTCCCGGCGGTCGGCGGGCATGTTCGGCAGCTCGTTGCCGGACTCTTCCTTGAGGGCCTTTTTCAGGTCGCTGTAGGTGGAGAGGACGCCCATGGTCCTGACGGCCGTGTCCACGTCGCCGAACACGGGAATGCTGTGCTCGCTGATATAGTCGAGGCATTCCGGATGCTGCGGCTGGTAGATGGAGTGCATGACCACCGGCTTGTCGCCCGCGGTGATCTTATCCACCATGCTCTTGGCCACGTCCATCTCCAGGACCCGGAACTCCTCGGAGAGGTCGGCGTATCCGCCGTAGAGACCCACGATGACGATGCCGTCAACGTCCGGGTCCTTCATGAGGACGTCCAGGCAGCGGTCGAAAACCCACATGTCCGCCTCGGGCGTGCCGGCCAGGTCCACGGGGTTCTTGATCGGGCAGTGGGGCATGAGGATTTCCCGCAGCTTGGCCTGGGTGGCTTCCGAGAGGACCGGCGCTTCGAGCCCGTATTTTTCGGCGAAATCCGTGGCCATGACGCCGTGCCCGCCGCCGTCGGTCAGGATGGCGATGCGCTTGCCCCTGGCGGGCTTGCACTTGGAGAAGGCCTCGGCGGCGTCCAGGAGCTGGCCGGGGCTGTCCACCCGGATGATGCCCGCCTGGCGGAGGGCCGCGTCGAATATCTTTTCACTGCCGGCGAGGGAGCCGGTATGCGAAGCGGCGGCGCGGGCGCCCGCGGCGCTGCGGCCGATCTTGATGGCGGCGATGGGCACCCTGGCGGCCGTCTTCTTGGCAGCTTCCAGGAATTTCCGTCCGTCTTCCTCGCTTTCGACCCGCAGGCCTTCCATGTAGAGGAGGAGCACCTTGGTGTTTTCGTCCTCCTCGATGTACTCCACGAAGTCGTGGAAGCGCATGTCCATCTGGTTGCCGATGGTGGCCCAGCAGCTATAGCCGAGGCCGCGCGACTTGGCGTTGAAGTTGATGTCGATGCCGAAGTTGCCGCTCTGGAGGACCAGGCTCATGGGGCCGGGGGCCAGGTCGATGATGCTCGCGTTCATGCTCTTGGCCGAGCTGTAGGTGCCCATGCAGTTCGGGCCCTGGACCCGCATGTTTCCCTTGCGGGCTATCTCCAGCATCTTGCGTTCGAGCTCCTTGCCCTCCGGGCCGGTCTCGCCGAACCCGGTGGAGACGACGATGGCGCATTTGACGCCCTTTTCGACGCATTGCTCCATGATGGGCAGGATGTGCTTGGGCGCGATGGCGATGATGGCCAGGTCCACCTCGCCGGGGACGGCGAGGATGTCGGGATAGGTCGGGCGTCCGAAGATTTCCCCGCCGGTGCGGGAAACGAGGTGGATATCGCCCTCAAAACCGTTCTCGATAAGGCTTTTCGCCGTCCAATACCCGTATTTCTTCGAGTTTGAGGAAGCGCCGATCAGCGCGACGCTCCTTGGCTGAAACAGGGGAACAAGATCACTCATGAATATACTCCTTGAATGGCGCCCGCGAGGTGCGGGCGCCTTGGGCGTTTATTGGTCTACGACGACACCGATGGCCATGTCGGGGCAGATGGTGCCGCAAATGTCGCAAAGCACGCAGTTCTCGGGGTGTTCCTGGACGACGTAGTTGTACCCCTGCGCATTGATCGCGGCGCCGAGGGCAAGAACCGCCTTGGGGCAGTTGCTCACGCAAAGCCCGCAGGCCTTGCAGCGGCGGGCGTCGATGACATGATGTTTCTCACTCATTCTACGACTCCTTCTTCATGGCGGAATATCCGCTGCGCAAAGCCTCGATGTTCAGCTCCACCAGTTGAGGCTTCTTGTTTCCGATGGTTTCCCGCACGACCTCTTCGACGGTCTCCAGCTTGAGCAGGCCGGTTCCGGCCAGCACCGCGCCGAGCATCACCATGTTGGCGCAACGGACGGTGCCGAGCTGGACGGCGGTGTCGGAAACCGGGAGGAAGACCTGCTTGAACGCGTCGCTTTCCTTCGGGTTGTCGACCATCGAGCTGTTGGTGAAGAGCATGCCGTCGGGAACCACCCCGGCAAAGCAGTTGCCGTAGATGGACTGGCTGAGCGCCACCGCGATGTCGGCGTCGTTCTCCACGATGGGGCTGCCGATGGGTTCGTCGGATACGATCACGTAGGCCGTGGAGTCGCCGCCGCGCTGTTCGATGCCGTAGGTCTGGGTCATGACGACCTTCAGGTTCTCCTTGATCGCTCCCAGGCAGACCATCTTCGCCATGAGCGCGGACCCCTGGCCGCCCGACCCCGAAAACATGCACTTATGCAACATCGCTCTGCTCCGTTTCGTCTTTGAAGACCTGAGGTTTGAAATAGTCCGTCATTTCATTGCCGCACCGCGCATAGGAGTCCTTGACGTTCATCTTGAGGCCGGTGGGGCAGGGGACGATGACCTCCACGAAGGCGTAGCCGAGGCCCTTGACCTGGCATTCGAACGCCTTGCGGATGCTCTTCTTGGCCTTGCGGACATCCTTGGGGGTGGCCACGGACTCCCGGGCCAGGTACTTCACGCCCGGCATGGCGCGCATCATTTCGGGCACCAGGAGGGGGTAGCCCTGGTGAGGGACCGCGCGCCCCTTGGTCGTGGTGGTCGTGACCTGTCCCTCCAGGGTGGTGGGGGACATCTGTCCGCCGGTCATGCCGAACACCGTGTTGTTGACCATGATGGTGGTGATGGGCATGCCCTTGTTTGCCGCGTGCATCAAGTCGCCGAGGCCGATGGCGCAGGTGTCGCCGTCGCCCGCGTAGGTGAAGACGATGTTGTCGGGCCGGGCCAGCTTGTAGCCGATGGCGAAGGACGGAGACCGGCCGTGAGTGGCCTCGATGGCGTCGATGTCCATGTAGTGGTGCGAGAAGCCGCCGCAGCCGATGCCGACGATGGAGATGGTCCGGCTCATGATGCCCAGGCTCTCGATGGCTTCGGCGACCAGGCGGGTCACGATGCCGTGGCCGCAGCCCGGGCAGTAGCTGGTCAGCTTGTCGAGGTTCAGCGTTTTTCCGTATTTGGCGCTCAGATTTTCCATGTGATTACTCCCCCAGGATCCGGTTTGCTTCGGCAATCATCTCAGCCAGGGTGTTCATGGGCATGTCGCCGCCGGTCTTGCCGAGGAAGTGGACGGGAATCCGTCCATTCACGGCGAGCCGGACGTCGTCGACCATCTGGCCGTGGTTCATCTCGACAACGAGGATGTTTTTCACCGAGTCCGGAAGCCCGGCGAAGGCGAGTTCGGGGAACGGCCACAGGGAGATGGGCCGGATGAAGCCAACCTTCTTGCCCTCGGCCCGCATCTTGGCGACCAGGTCCCGGCACATGCGGCCGTGGATGCCGAAGGCGACGACCACGATCTCGGCGTCCTCGGTCTGTTCCTGTTCCCACAACTGTTCCTTTTCGCGGATGGTCGCGTACTTGGCGCGCAGCTTCTCGTTGAGGTCATAGCCGTCCTGGTGGGAGTAGCTGCCGGTGATGAGCGCCCGCTTGGGGTGGTCCTGCGTTCCGGTGAAGGCCCAGCCGGCGGTGTCGAACTCGGCGGAGTAGTCGTGGTAGGCCGGCAGGGTGGTGGATTCCGTTGTCTGGGCGCTCACGCCGTCGATCACGAAGAGGACCGGCGTTCTGTAGGTGTACGCCAGCTTGATGCCGGTGGGGACGATGTCCGCGATCTCCTGCCCGGAGGAGGGGGCGAGAACGATGGTGTGATAGTCGCCGTGGGCGCCGCCGCGCGTGGCGACGTAATAATCGCTCTGGGCGCCGAGGATGTCGCCGTCGCCGGGGCCGACGCGCATGGAGTCGACCAGGAGACAGGGCAGTTCGGCCGCGCACATGAAGCCGATGGCCTCATGCATGAGGGTCAGTCCGGGGCCGGAGCTGGAGGTGGCCACCAGCTTGCCGGTGCACGCGGCGCCCGCAAGGGCGCTGGACACGGCCAGCTCGCTTTCCATCTGCATCATTTCCCCGCCATAGGCGGGCAGGATGACCGCCATGCGCTTCATCACGTCCGTCGCCGGGGTGATCGGGTACGCGAAGTGGTATTTCACTCCACACCGGGCCAGGCTCTCGGCGAAGGCCTCCGTGTTTTTCAAGAACAAAGTTTCTTGGGCCATATGCACCTCAATGAAATTTGTTGCGGTTTGCTTCAGTGTTTGCCTCAATCTAAAAACCGTAATCCGGTACGGCGTACCACTATTGCAGCGAAACGTTTAGAAGCGATGGGTTTACGTTCCGGAATGCGGTACAGTGTTTTGTAAAATCAAAATAACCGGGGCTAGGGGCTGCGTCAACCCATTTCGAAGAAAAAGTTGTCAAAAATGAATTTTGGCATACAATCATCTGAAAATCTTGTTATTTTGCTGCAAATAGTTCGCGAATGTTTTTTGACGAATCTTTTGCGGGTCACGGATTGACAACATTCGATTCATGCGGTAGGCCTACCACAAAGTGGTACAACGTTTCATGAAAATCGAATCACCATAGCCTTGTGAGGCGTATATCGCATCGTGTAAAGACGTCAGGTCCACGACCCGAGCGGCGTTTTACAGGGAAATAGGAGGCTCCTATGCCAGATGGGAAAACGGATGACGACAGAAGGTCGTTGAATCACTATACGTTTTGGCCCGGTTTTGTCCTGCTGCTCGGCGGCATAGCCCTGGGATTGATCTACCATCAGCGGCTTGCCGATCTGCTGGCGTGCGCCATGTCATGGATCCATGTGAATTTCGGATGGCTGGAGGTCTCCCTGGGGATCATCATCGTCATGTTCACCGCAGGGCTGGCCTTTTCGCCCATCGGCAACATCCGGCTGGGCGGCAAGGACGCCAAGCCGGAGTTCTCTTTTTGGCAGTGGTTCGCGTTGTCCCTTTGCGGCTGCATCGGCATCGGCATTCTGTTCTGGGCCATGGGCGAGCCCATCTATCATATGATGCAGCCACCGCTCAGCCTGCATATCGAACCCGGAACGAAAGACGCGGGCGTTTTCGCCATCGCCCAGACCACGCTGCACTGGACCATCGCCCAGTACTGTTTCTATTCGGTCTGCGGCGTGGCCATCGCCCTGGTCAGCTACAACAGGCACTATCCCCTGTCCGTGGCGGCCGGCATGTATGCGCTCTTTCCGAAAAGGCTGCGTCCGATCCTGACGCCGATGGTTCACGCCATTTGCCTCTTCTCGTTGTGCTGCGCCGTCGCCACCAGCATGGGCGCGGGGCTCATGCAGATAGGGAGCGGCACGGGCAGGATCTTCGACTACACGCCGGGCCCGGTGACCTGGGGCGTCGCGGCGGCCGTCATCATCCCGATTTACGTGCTTTCCTCGTATTCGGGGTTGAGGCGGGGCATGTGCTATCTTTCCACCGGGACCACGCGGGCCTTTTTCTTTTTCATGGCCATCGTCCTTTTCGTCGGGCCGACGCTGTTCATCCTCGGCATCGGGGTCGAGTCGTTCGGCTATTTCGCCAACAACTTCTTCCGGAACAGCACGCTGCTGAACACCATGCAGGGGAATGACATCTGGCCCATGCAGTGGCTCGTCCCCTACATGGAGATCTTTTTCATCTTCGCCCCGCTGCTCGGCCACTTCCTGGCGCGCATGGGCAAGGGAAGGACCATTCGCCAGTTCATCCTTATCAACGTCATCCCGCCGACCGTGTTTTGCCATTTCTGGATATCCACCTTCGGCGGGACCGCCGTGTTCTTTCAGTGGAGCGGCCTGGTCGACGTTTGGTCCGGAATCCACAAGTTCGGCATGGAGTCCATGGTCTACATCATCCTCTCGCAGTTCCCGTACAGCAAGATGCTGATGGGATTGTTCGTCGTCACCATCGTGTTTTCCTTCGCCACGATGACCGACTCCCTCGTGGCGACGCTGGCGATCATTTCGACCAAGGGCGTCCGCGCGGACGAGGAGCCTCCCAAGCGGCTCAAGGTGCTCTGGGGAGTCATCGTCGGGCTCGTGGCGTATGTCCTGTGCATAGCGGGCGGGATCGAGCCCGTCCGGGGGCTCATCTCCCTTGCCGGGTTCCCCATGATGCTGTTCACGTTCGGCATGTGCGTATCGCTTGTAAAAGATGGAATATATTTATTAAAGAAACCGAATTGGCTGGACAGTGAGTCCGGTAACGGCTAATATTCAAATGCCCTTCTCTCAACCGAAGGGCATTTGAATTCCCTGCCCTGCAAATTCGCCGGATAAAGAGCCTCTGAGGAGACGATGGCAACAGACGACAAGTATTACATGGTGCGTTCCCTGGAAAAGGCGCTTTTCGTTGCCGAAACCATGGCCACAAAGAGCAAATGGGAGCTGAAGGACCTCAGCGCGGTCTGCTCCATGCCCAAGGGCACGCTGCAGCGAATTCTGAGAACGTACGAGGATCTCGGCTATGTGCGCCAGGTCGAACGAGGCGGGGCCTACGCCCTGACGCTGAAGTTCTACAAGCTGGGAAAGCAGATCACGTCGCGGAACGACATCGTGTCCATGGTGCGGCCCGTCATGCTGCACTTGCGCGACAGGGTCAACGAGACCGTCAACCTGAGCGTGCTCTCCGGCGTGGACATGGTGGTGATCCACCAGAAGACATCCTACCACGCCCTGCAAATGGATTCGATTGTGGGAACGTCTTTCCCGGCCTACCTGTCGGCTTCAGGCAAGGCCTTTCTGGCCTTTTTGCCCGAGGAGGACCTGCGCAGCTTCATCAAGGAGCTGCGGCGGACCGATGCGGGAGTGGACAGCGACAAGATCAACTGGCTCTACAGGGAGCTGGAAGTCGCCAGGGTGCGTGGAATCGGATTGGATTTCGAGGAGTTGTTCAAGGGCATCCGCTGTGTCGCCGCGCCGGTGTTCGACGATTCCGGGCGCATTCTGGCGACCATAAGCTGCTCGGTGCCCACCGTTCGCCTGGACAGGGGCTTGTCCCGGAAGCTGCTTGAGGATATCCCCGCGGCCGCGGTCGAGGCCTCCCGATTGTTCGAAGCTCCGGCCCGCACCTTCACGTTGGATATCGATGACATTGCCGGCCAGCTTGTCGGCTCCTGATCCGGAGGGCCGGTCCCGGCCCTCCGCCTAACGCCCGCCGCCCGTCATCTCGCCAGGCCTTGGGGGGGGCGGCCTTCCCCTTCGTGCCTGCGGCCTTCTGCCGGAGCCCGGCCCGCAAGGCCGGGAGGTGGACCGCGCCGTCCGTGTCCGCCGTCAGCCCGCTTCTTCGCCGACACCGCGAACGCGGCGACCTGGCGCGCTTTCCGAACAACATGCCTCGGCGTTTCCGATAGGCTTGGCGTGGAATACGGCCATCCCGTGGCGATGTTACGCCCGTTTGCCGGTCGCCCGTCGGTGCGGACGGCGCGCAGGGCCATGGTGGTTCGCGGGGAGTGCGGAGGCCGCGGTTGCCGGGCGGCCATGGGGGGTTGACTTTTCGATTCGCCGGTTGTTGTCATCTTCCGCGGCAGCGTGTAGCTATCGTCAATAGTTCCAAGCCGCGCGTAAAGGAAGAGCCATGCTATACGATTATCTGGTCTTAGGTAACTGCCAGTCTAGCCGAATAGCCACTAGATTGACGGGACGCCATTCAGTTAAGAATTACATTCTTTCCTACCCTGGTTTTTTCCCGAATGCTGGCATCGACATTCAGCGTGAATGTTTGATCGAGGCTTTTGGCGAAACGTTGTATCGGATTTATATGAAGTCTGGAATAGTCTTGCCTATTCCGTCGTTGGGCGATCTGATAAAACACGATTACAAAAACATTGTCATAACAATTCCTCACAAGCGGGTAATACATAAGATCGGCGATGCGTATCTCGGGAGTAATTTCAATGTTTCAAAGCTTGGCATCGAGTGCGACCAATATGAACCGCCGATGGGGTATGTGGACTCGTATGTCAATTTGATCGACCAGTTGAAATCGGCGTACCCCTCTTCCCGGCTCACGGTTGTTGTCAGGGCGTCCGGGAAATGGTTTCAGGACGGATTGTGCACGTGTTGGTTTGACGATTGGGCTGACCATGTTGAGGAATTCAATCGCAAGGTCCTGAATAATAGCCGTTTTGACGGATTGAGATTTGTCTTTCTGGACGATTTCATTCCCGCCTGTCCCGGTCGGGACAGTGAGTCGTATGAGACCATCTATGTCGATGGAAGAAAGGTCGTTGATGTAGAGCACTTGCCGGGCGCCATATGGGATGACGTGGTGAAGGAGATCGTTTCTTCAAGGCCTGCCGCGGGCCGTGAGGTGGCCAGGGAGCCTTATGACAAGTTTATCCCGTTGAAGGATTTCACTGAATTCAAGGCGACGTGTACGTTGGCGAGGCTGCTTGTCAATTCCGGGATGGCTGAAGAAGCCTTTCGTGTATATGAAATCGCGACGAGGTGCAGTTCTTTCAGGGTCATTGACCTGGCTGGGGCCACATGCGGCATTCTTCAATATTACAACTGGGACGCCTGTTGCGAGGCCTTGAGAGACGTCATCGGCAAGGTCGGCGAAGGGGATGCCGACTTTTTGTTCGAGCGGATTTATTCGTTTCTGATTGATGCGAATCGGTTTGAGGAGGCGGAAGCGGTGTTTTTGCGGGCGAAAGCCAGGAGCTTCAGCCTGTTGCAGTCGCGGGGAGTCTATTTCAGGAAGAACGGGCAGTATGATGAGGCGTTGGAAGCGTTCAATAAGGCGGAAAATGTAGCTCGGGATGTCGATTCCCGGAATACCGCCATACAGGAGCAGAGCGTGACGCTTTTCGAGAACGCCAGGTTTGATGCTTCATTGAGGAATCTGGAAAGAATCACCCCCAAGACGAGCCTGCTGGACGGTCATGCCGTTGTCTGGGTTGGAGGGGATGCCGCTGATGTGCGGGACTGCTTGTTGATAGGGACGGCGCCGACGCTTTTGACAGGTTTTCTGGTGGATCGTCTCATGGGGTTGGGCGGTCGGGTCTCTTTGCTCGGCAGCAGCAGGACGCCGGATTCCATTCGTGAAAAGGTCGACTTTTTTGCTCCGCTTCCCGGCGGGAAGATAGAGCGCGGGATGGCGCTCGACGCGTCCCTCTCCGCGCTAAGGGGAAAGGCGTTTACGGCAACGGTAATCGCGACATCCGGCATCAAGGTCGAGCTGTACGCGAATGTGCATGATTTCGCGGCAATGTTCAAAGCCGAATCCATATACTATTATTCAATGAGCCAACTCCTGCACAGGTATCGGCTGGATCATTTTTTCCGGCGCAGAGCCCTTTGCTGATCGGCGGGCCGGGCAGGCTTGCACAGGTTTGCGTGTTTCGCCCAAGTGGGATAGGACCGCTCCTTCCGCCGCGTGACGGCGGGGAGTCACCGCTACCGAGAGGAAAGGAATGGGAAAGCACATCCTGGAAGAGGCGTCGCGCTGCCTGCAGTGCAAGAAGCCGCTGTGCAGCAAGGGCTGTCCGGTCTCGACCCCGGCAAACAAGGTCATCGCGGCCCTGCTGGAGGGCGACCTGCGCAAGGCCGGGGCCATGCTGTTCGAGAACAATCCCCTGACCGCCGTCTGCTCGCTGATCTGCCCGCACGAGAATTTCTGCGAGGGGCACTGCGTCCTCGGCCGCAAGGGCGCGCCGGTCCAGGTCAGCGACATCGAGCAGTACATTTCCCGCTACTACCTGGAGCAGGTCCAGCCCCAGCGGCCGGTCAACGGGAACAACGGCAAGCGCATCGCCATCGTCGGCTCGGGCCCCGCCGGAATCACCGTGGCCTTCCTCCTGGCCGGGCAGGGGTTCGACATCACACTGTTCGAGTCCAAGGAGCGCATAGGCGGCGTGCTTCAGTACGGCATTCCCGACTTCCGCCTGCCCAAGGACATTCTGGAGAAGCTCAAGGAAAAGCTCCTGGGCCTGGGCGTCAAGATCCGCCCCAACACCCTGATCGGGCCGGTCATCGGCATCGACGACCTGTTCCGCGACGACTACAAGGCCGTGTTCATCGGCACGGGCGTGTGGAACCCGAGGCCGCTCAAGCTCCGGGGCGAGACCCTGGGGCACGTCCATTACGCCATCCACTACCTCAAGAACCCGGGCGTCTATTCCCTGGGACGCAAGGTGGCGGTCATCGGCGCGGGCAACGTGGCCATGGACGTGGCCCGCACCGCCCTGCGCAAGGGCGCCCAGGAGGTCACGATCCTGTACCGCCGGGGCGAGGACGACATCTCGGCCACCCGTTATGAATACCAGTACGCCAAGATCGACGGCGTCCGCTTCCGGCTCCACACCATGCCCGTGGAGATCACCGACAAGGGCGTGGTCGTCATGGACACGCGAAACGTGGTGGGCGAGGACGGCCGAACCCGCGTGGAGCCCGTCGAGGGGTCCGAGTCCCTGTTCGAGGCCGACTCCGTGTTCATCGCGGTCAGCCAGGCCCCGCGCAGCAACCTCGCCGGACTGGAGGTGGGCAAGACCGGCCTGGTCATCACCGACGAGGAGGGCCGCACCACCCGCCCCGGCGTGTTCGCCTCGGGCGACGTGGTCACCGGGGCCAAGACCGTGGCCGAGGCCGTGAGCCTGTCCAAACGCTCTGCGCGGGCCATCATCGACTACGTGGCCGGGCTGGACGGCTGATTTTCGGCCCGTTTCCGCTTTGCCGACGCACCCCAGGGGGCTCCGGATTTTCATCCGGTGGCCCCTTTTTCTTGGCCGCGTCCGGGGAGCGGTCCGCCATCCCTGGCGGAACCCGGCAACTGTGCGCGGGGTTGAACAGGGACGAAAGATATTGTGCGGCATGGCGCACACATGAGGTGGGCGGCCCGAGAAGGGGTGGCGCATAACACATTGAAAAGATTTGAATGAAGCGCAGGCAGCGCGCTTGGTACGCTTCTTGTTTCCCTGGGGGCACGATGTCCCGTGGATTTTGGAATCACCTTTTAGGGAAACAGGAACATGCAACACGCACTCAGACTTCTGGCCATCACACTGGCCGTACTGTTCGCGCTTCCGGGCGCGGGCTGGGCCGCAACCGATCCGCACGGCCTTTCGCCGTCGGCGGACATGACCTTCCTGCCGCACCTGGCGGGACTGCGCAACAAGACCTACAAGAATCAGTACGGACAGAAGAAAAGCCTGTCCGAGGCCATCGTGCTGCGCGGCAGCGAGATCAAGGACGGCGCGGCCACGGTACAGCCGGGCGGCCTGTTCTACCTCTCCGAGACCTCCCATGACGCCCGGCCGCTCATGCGCGACCCGTTTCTGGTCCTGGGCGAGCACGCCTGCCTGGTGGACCTGAAGACCGCCATGCGCGAATACCGCGACGTGGCCCTGAACAAGGGCGACCGCGCGCCGCTCGGCGACTCCGGCTACCGGCTCTGGTTCGACTACTCCACCGACCACTACGAGGTCCCCTACGCCGAGTTCGCGGTCATTTCGCCCTCGGGCGGGTTCCCGCTGGAGTTCCCCATCGCCTCGGAGTTCCCGAAGCGCGAGGAGGTGCGCGACATCCATCTCGAAGAGGGGCTGAACCCGCAGTTGGAGAAGTTCTACCTGGACAACACCTATTATTTCGGGGCCAGCCGCTACGTGGCGAGCAAGGTCGGGTTCGACGACGCCGAGTTCTCGTCCATCGCGTTCCCGGAGATCACCGAGGCGACCTTCTCCCTGCAGCGGCCCGTGATCCTGGAGGTCCGGCAGGAGGACTACCGCTTCTATCTGAACAAGCGGATTTACGCCTTCCGCCGGCCGGACGGCTTCCTGATCCGGGTCACCAACTTCACGGGCGGCCAGGTGCTGGCCGAGAAGCTGGTCAAGCCGGTCACGGCCCAGGAGTACAAGACCCGGCCCGACCAACTGGACAAGTACCACCTGACCATCCCCGAGCTGGACATGCGCGTGGAGATCGTCATGGACCCCGCCTTCCTCAAGGACTCGGACTTCGTGCCCTGGTCCACGGGCAAGGCCCACGGCTATTCCTCGGGCTACTTCTCCTTCGTGGTCTACCGCGACCTGGTCACCGTGAAGAACGGTCAGCCCTGGCCCCTGGACAAGCGCTACAACGTGGTCCTGGAGCCCAACCTCAAGACCGGCATGCTTCAGCGTCTGGTCCTGGAGAACAACGAGCCCGTGACCTTCGACAAGGACCACGACGCCTACGCCGGCCCGGTCAAGTATTCCGACGTCTGGAACCGCACGGCCTTCAAGGTCGTGGTCAAGGACCTGGACGGCGACGTGGCCCGGAACATCTACGTGCGCGACTACTATGGGATGCGCACGGACAACATGGTCATGTGGCCCAATGAGGGCAAGGCCGACATCGACTTCTTCCTGGGCTCCTCGCCCGTGCTGGAGCCGATCATCGAGCGCTCCTTCCTGACCCGGCTGGCCGATTCCTCCTACGGCACCGTGGTGGAGGAGTCCCGGTTCAGCTCCTATCCCAAGGTCATCTCCGACGCCTCGTTCTATGAGCCGGACCACACCGCGCCCTTCGTGCCCCGCCTGGGCGGGCTGATGCGCAAGGTCTCGCGCAACCGCAACAACGAGCGGCTGCTCTCGGCCGAGGCCGTGGTCATCCGCGGGTCCTACGTGGACTACCGCAACGGCCGCATCGTCATCCCGCCCGCCGGGCTGTGCTACACCTCGCGCAACGCCCGCAACATCCGCACCCTGGCCGGGGAGAGCTTCTTCCTGCTCGGCCGCCGGGCCTACCTGACGACCTTCTCGTCCGGCACCTTCGTGCGCAAGGACTTCGACCTGGACTTCTGGAAGAACCAGCCCATGGGCGACGGCAACCTGATGTACTGGCAGGACGAGCTGCTCGGCGAGCGCAACAAGGCGCTGCGCTACACCGGCGAAACCTACCTGGACGACCGGCCCGTGGCCTCGCTCTCGCTGATGAAGTACTCCGGCAACCGCTGGGGCGCGCACTTCTACCTGGCCCAGGGGTTCGACAAGGAAAAGGAGGCGGGCGACCGCTACTTCATGCCCGACCTCTTCTCCGAGGGCGCGACCTACATCCAGCCCGAGTACATCGGCTCCAACTACGTGAAGATCAGGGAGTTCGGCACGCCGTCGCTCCAGAGCATCAGCTACACTTACAACAAGCCCAAATCCCTGGCCCTGGGGGCGGGGGAGAGCGCCGGGCTCGGCACGTTCACCCTGCGCTGCGACGCGGTGGACCCGCAGGCCGGGACCCTGAACCTGGCCCTGCTCGACAAGTCCGGCGCGGTGGTCGGCTCGAAGACCGTCGGTCCCCTGGACGACGCGGCGCGCAGGCTGCTGCCCCAGCACATGGAGACGGCCCGCAGGATGCAGTTCAAGGTCGGCGCGGTCATGGCCGAGCTGGACGTGAAGCATCCCTTCAAGGACGGCAAGGCCAACCTCTGGCTCTACACCGGCATCCAGGAGCTGGAGCGCGACACCCCGTTCGAGTTCGACCCGCGTTTCATGGTCCGGCCCGACGTCTGCGGCCACTGCTACCAGCTCAACGAGGTCCTGCTGGACAACCCCGAGCCCATCGTCCTCGACAGGGAACACCCGGTCTTCGAAGGACCGAAGAACGCCCAGGGCGAGCCGCTGTTCCGCATCGTCATCGACAGCTTCGACGGCGAGATGGTCCAGGCCTGGCACATCGAGACCGGGGAGAAGGACGAGCTCCAGCGCACCGACAACCTGGCCTTCCGTCCGCGCAACAACGTGGACGTGCTGGTGGGCGTCAACGGCACCATCGAGGGCTTCCTGCGCCTGTCCATGCTGCCGCGCCTCGGGTTCATGGACCACTGGCGCGTGGGCTCCAGGGCTCCGCACGAGAAGTTGAGCGGCTCCGTGAACACCGGCGGCTCGGCCCACATCCGCCGCTAGCCGACGGTCAAGAGAAATCACGAGGAAAACAATGAATACCAATAGCATGGCAATAAACTACGATCTGAACCGAAAGTCCTGGTTCAGCTCGCTCTATGGCCTGCGGGAGGTCCTCCCCGGCCTGCTGGCGATGTTCTTCATCGCCATCTTCAGCAACAACCTGGCGGGCGTGCCCAACCCGTTCACCCTGGAGAACCTCTTCGCCTGGCTGGACGGGGTCATCGGCCCGCTGCACCACCAGTCGTTCTTCCAGATCATGAACTCCAACTTCGTCTGGAACCCGCTGCTCCTCGGCCTGATTCTCGGCAACGTGTTCGGCGTGCCCGACTGCTGGAAGCGCGGCCTCTCCTACATCCACATGCTCATGCCGCTCGGCATCATCATGCTGGCCCCGCACTTCATGGTCGGGCACGCCTTCAAGCTCGGCGCGGCCCCCATCCTGATCTGCACCGCCTTCCTCTTCCTGACGGCCACGGTCACCCTGTGGGTGTCCCGGCTGCTCCGGCTGGACGACCGGCACGGGTCCATCATCGCGGGCGGCCTGGCCACCGGCGACCCGCACGCCTGCGCCATCCTGATGCCGCTCATCAAGGCCAAGGGCGGCCAGGTGGTGCACGCCACGGCCTGCGTCATCGTCTTCGGCCTCATCGCCATGCAGCTCCTGCCCGTGCTCGGGGAGTGGGTCGGCATCCCGCCCAAGTACCTGGGCCTGGCCTCTGTGGTCGGCGTGGGCAACGGCTCGCAGGCGCTCTACGCGGCCTTCGGCGGCGGCTACGAGGCCGGGCGCTGGGCCACCTGGTTCGATGTGGGCCGCCACGTCATCATGCCCGCCGGGTTCCTGTACGTGTTCATCGTCATGTTCGTGCGCAAGCTGCGCCGCCGGAACGACCCGGAGGTGCTCGCCACCCGGGGCGTCAAGACCTTCCCGGTCTGGCTCGGCGTCTTCGTCTTCCTGTGGGTGCTGGCCTGCCTGCACGTCTTCAAGGAGCCCGCGCACCACGCCGTTTTCGCCATGGTCAAGTGGGACTTCTCCCTGGCGGCCGCCGCTCTGGGCCTGTCCCTGTCGTTTCGCGAGATAGCGGGGCACGGCTTCAAGGGGTTCGCGGTGACCTGCATCGCCGGGCTGATCCGCATCGCCCTGCTGCTGGCCGCCATCCTGGTCTGCGTCAAAACCGGCCTGCTGCCGGCCTAAGGGGAGGGAACAATGAGCCGACATCCGCACACCACCGACGAACACGGCTTCGACTTCATGGCCAACACGGGCCGGGAGGAGCAGGACCGGGACTGCCTCGGCATCCTCTTCGCCCTGGCCGTCATGGCCTGCGTCACCGT
This sequence comes from Pseudodesulfovibrio sp., assembly GCF_028692895.1. Classification (GTDB taxonomy): domain Bacteria; phylum Desulfobacterota; class Desulfovibrionia; order Desulfovibrionales; family Desulfovibrionaceae; genus Pseudodesulfovibrio. The sequence goes on along the minus strand of NZ_JAQUWN010000018.1, from coordinate 35,828 downwards.
CAGCCAGTACCTGGGACTGCTGTAGGAGGAGATCATGCACGGCATCTACTACGTCATCCTGCCCCTGTTTGCGGTCCTGCTGGTCCTCCTGACCACGGCCGCCCTCTACATGGGCGTTTTCCGGGCCCATCGCGACGGCGCGTCCGCCGCCAGGAAGGCCCTTTCCGGAGTGGCCAGCGGGGCCCTTGCCTGCCTGGCCTGGTTCTTCATGTACAGCCACCAGTATCTCGGCTGGTAAACCTTTGAGGAGTTCTTCCATGAAAAAACTGATTATCGCCCTTACCCTGCTGCTGGCCATGGCCATCGCCGCCGCCCCCGCCTTCGCGGGAGGCAACGACGGCAAGCTCAACCTCAACGTGGCCACGGTGCAGCAACTGGAGGCCATCGACGGCGTCAGCCACGAGCTGGCCGAGAAGATCATCGCCCTGCGCAAGCAGAACGGCGAGTTCGTGGACATGTCCGAGCTGCTGGACGTGGAGGGCGTGGACAACACCCTGCTGCGCAAGCTCGACAAGGTCCTCTACATCGAGCCCGCCTCGGATTGTAACTGCTAGGGGAGCGCCATGAACCGCCTGCTCCTGATTGTCGCCCTGGCCTGTTTCGCGGTTTCCCTCGCGGCGGCCGTGGTTCGCGCCGAGCTGTTCGGCGACTACATGGGCTACACCGCCTGCGCGGAGTGCCACGCCGACGTCGTCAAGGGATGGAAGACCACCCCCCACGCCAACGCCTTCGATGACCTGAAGCAACAGGGCGAGGAAAAACAGTCCGTGCCGGGCTGCGTGCGCTGCCACGTGGTGGCCATGGACGCCGACGGCGGGTTCATCGACATGGACCTGACCCCGGAGCTCAAGGACGTGCAGTGCGAGGCCTGCCACGGCCCCGGCCGCAAGCACGCCGCGTCGCAGGACCCGGCCGACATCGTCGCCAGGCCGGGCGAGGCCGCCTGCCGGACCTGCCACACCGAGGGCCAGGACCGCAACTTCGACTACACGGTCAAATCCCGGCTCGTGCACGGGGAAAAGTGAGGAAAAGGAATATGAAACTTCGCATCATCGTCCCGGTCTGCGCCCTGGCGCTCTGTCTGGCGGGGGCCGCCTTTGCCGGCCAACTGAAGATCAGCGACACCCAGGTCATGTTCGGCAACATGAAGGAAGGGCCGGACGCGCAGAAGACCATCACCCTGACCAACGTCTCCGGGGAGCGGGCCGTGGTGGCCAACGTCTCCACAAGCTGCGCCTGCACCACCACCCGCATGGACCGGACCGAACTGGCCCCCGGCCAGACGGCCACCATGGTCATCACCTACCATACCTTCAAGTATCCCGGTAAGTTCGACAAGACCGTCCATGTCTTCACCGGCCCGGACGGCAAGACCGAGGACGTCATCCACATCCTGGGCTACGTGGACCCGATCCCCATGGGCGTCATGGAGGTGGAGCCGCGCAAGGTGGACGTCGGCGTCCTGGCGGCGGGCAAGGCCAACCCGGTCTCCGTGCAGGTCAGGAACGCGGGCGACGCGCCCCTGAAGGTCACGGCCGTCAAGTCCCAGAAGACCGGCGCGACCTACTGGTCCGGCGACCTGACCGTGGCCCCCGGCCAGTCCGCGCCCTTGGGCTTTTCCGTGGCCCCGGCCTCTGCCGGGCGGTTCCTGGACGTGGTCATGATCCACTCCGACGCCCGCAACGACATCGGCAAGGGCTACAAGGCGGTGCTTCTGGGCAAGGTCGAGTAATTTCATGCAAAACCTCCTCAACTGATGAACGCGCAAGCGTCATCGAACCCCCTCTCCTCGAATTCCCCCGGCGCTACGCCCGCCGGGGGAATTCGTCGCGCCGGAAGTCCGGCCCGCATGGCGCTGGCGCGTCGGGCCGGATTGCTATACCTTCGCGCCATGAGCAGGTTGGTCCGGACATTTTTCCTGTGCGCGGCGCTCCTCGCGGCCGTGCTTGTCGGCCGGGGCGAGTGCCGCCAGGTCTATCGCGTCGGCATCCGGGCCATTTCGCCGCCGTTCTCCTTTTTGGCGGTGAAGAATGGGGAGCAGGGCGTGCGCGGCTATTCCGTGGACGAGATGGTCATGCTCGGCCAGATCATGGGCGCGGACATGGAGTTCAAGCCCCTGCACGACCTGGGCGAGCGGCAGGACATGTTCCTGAACGGCTCGGTGGACATCCTTGCCCACGATTCGCAGTTGGTGGCCAGGGACCTGAACGCCCTGTTCATCCCGGTGGGCATCAGCCTGCGCCACCACCTCTACGTCAACAAGAACTGCCGTTCAGTGACCTGCCTGCGCGACCTCACGGGCCGCAAGGTGGTGGCCATCACGGCCGCGCCCTACAGCCCGGAGATCCAACTGGGCCATGACGTGGTCTGGCTGGCCTCGCCCATGGAGGCGCTGAACATGGTCAGCCAGGGGATCATGGACGTCTTCGTGGCCCCTTCCGAGCGGGTGGCCGACGACCTCATCGAGCGCTATCAGATCCCGAACATCATCAAGAAGGGCGTGGTCCTGGGCGAAAGCCCCCTGGGCATCCTGGTCTCCAGGGACCGGCCCGAGCTGGCCGAGCGGGTCCGCAAGGCCTTCGTGCACCTCCAGGAGACCGGGCTGGCCGCCCAGCTCCGCGACAAGTGGTTCGGCAAGCCGACCATTTCCGGGGACATCCGGGCCTTCGTCCGGTACGCGGGCATCGCCTCGGGCGTGGCGGGCGTCATCTTCGTCGTCATCGTCATCTGGAACGTCTCGCTCAAGCGGCGGGTGGAGCGGGTGACCACGGACCTGCGACGGACCGAGCAGCGCTATCGCGACCTGATCGAGTCCTCGCCCGACATGATTTTCCTGGTCAACGAGCAGGGCGACATCCTGCACGCCAACGAGCGGGTTCACGCCTTCCTCCGGCCCACGGGCCCGGTGGTCGGCGGCAACCTCAAGCAGGTCGTCACCCGCGAGTACGTGGACGAGATCAGCGCCTTCCTGGACAAGGTCTTCAACGACGGCTGCGACAAGCACGAGCTGGTCATGCAGGGCGCGTCCTCCCGCCCCATGGAGGTGGAGGTGGCCGGGCGGATCATCCAGGGGTCGGACCGGGCCGAGCTGCTGGCCTGCCTCTTCGCCCGAGACGTCACCGAGCGCAACCGCATGGAGGAGGAGCTGATCCAGTCCGAGCGGCTGGGCATCATCGGCAAGATGGCGGCCAGCCTGGCCCACGAGATCAACAATCCCCTGGGCGTCATCCAGGCCAACGCCGAGGATCTGGTCTTCGAGGAGGGGCTCTCCCCGGATGTCAAGGAGGGGCTGCTCGCCATCCAGCGCAACGCCATCCGCGCGGGCGAGATCACCAAGGGGCTTCTGGAGGCGGCCACGCCGAGGCCCATGAGCATAGAGGTGCTTGAGGTCGGCGCACTTGTCCGCGACGCGCTTCTGCTGCTGGGCAGCCAGAGCAAGCGCCAGCGGGTGGAGGTGCTGGTTCCGGACGAGCCGATCCACCTGCGCGGCGACGAGCGCGCCCTGCAGCAGGTCCTGATGAACCTGGTCTTCAACTCCCTGGCCGCGTCCGAGGCCCATCAGCCCATCCGCATCCTGGCCGCCCGGGACGGGGGGGAGGACGGTGGCACGGTCCGCATCGAGGTCCGCGACAGCGGCAAGGGCATCCTCAGGGACAAGCTGACGCAGATTTTCGAGCCGTTTTTTTCGTCGCGCAAGGGCGGGTTCGGCCTGGGGCTGTTCATCACCCGCCGCATGGTGCAGCGGATGGATGGCCTGATATTCGCCGAGTCCGAGCCGGGCAGGGGCACCTCCATCTTCCTGGAGTTCCCGTCGGCGCGGCCCAAGGAGGATTGAGCCATGCCCGAAAAGATATTGCTGGTCGACGACGAGCAGGACCTGCTGGTGGCGCTGAAGCGCTCCCTGGCCCGCCATGGGTACGTGGTGCACACGGCCGCCACCGGGGCCGAGGGCTGGCAGGCCCTGGCCGAGACGGCCTACGACCTGGTCATCAGCGACCTTGCCATGGAGCCCATGAGCGGCCTGGAGCTGCTGCGCCAGATTCGGGCCATCGACCACATCCTGCCGTTCATCATCATGACCGGGGCCGGGTCCATCGAGACCGCCGTGGAGGCCATCAAACTCGGGGCCTACCATTACATCACCAAGCCGTTCAAGACCCAGGAGCTGGCCCTGCTGGCCAGCCGGGCCATCGAGCACGGGCAGCTCCACCGCAAGCTGGAGAGCTTCAACCTCCAGTCCCAGGAGTCGGACTCCGAGTCCATGGTCATCGGCAACAACGCCGTGATGCAGCAGATGATGGCCGTGGTGGAGAAGGTCTCGGACTCCGACGTCTCCATCCTCATCCAGGGCGAGACCGGCACCGGCAAGTCCCTGTTCGCCAAGCGCATCCACAACGCCAGCTCGCGCTCGGGAAAGCCGTTCTTCACCATCGACTGCGGGGCGCTTTCCGAAAACCTGCTGGAGAGCGAGCTCTTCGGCCACGTCAAGGGCGCGTTCTCCGGGGCCGTGCGGGCCAAGCGCGGCCTGCTGGAGGAGGCCCAGGGCGGGACCATCTTCCTGGACGAGATCGGCGAGCTGACGCCCACCACCCAGGTCAAGCTGCTGCGGGCCATCCAGGAGAAGGAGATCAAGCCCGTGGGCGGCAACATCCCCATCAGCGTGGACGTGCGCTTCCTTTCGGCCACCAGCCGCAACCTGGACGAGGCCGTGGAGACCGGCGAGTTCCGCAAGGACCTCTATTACCGGCTGGCGGTCATCCCCCTGCGCCTGCCCGCCCTGCGCCACCGCCAGGAGGACATGGTCCTGTTCGTGGGCCACTTCGTGCGCAAGTTCAACGCGCGCTACAACAAGTCGGTCCAGTCCCTGACCCCCGGGGCCATGCAGACCCTGATGGATTCGCCGTGGAAGGGAAACATCCGCGAGCTGGAGAACGTCATCGAGCGGGCCGTGCTTCTGGCCGAGGGCAAGACCATCAGCGTCGAGGACCTCTGCGCCCATCCCATGTGCTTTCCCGAAACGCCGGGGGAGGACGGGCAGGGCGCGGTTTCCCTCAAGCAGGCCGTGGAGAAGGCGGAGATCAACGCCATCCGCCAGGCCCTGACCGCAGCCGACGGCAACCGCTCCAAGGCGGCGAAAATCCTGGGCATCGGCCGCCGGACCCTCTACGACAAGATCGACGCCTACAACCTGTGATCCGCGCCGCCGGGTCGGGAGGGAGGCCGGTTCGGGGAACCGGCCTCCGGTGTTTGTCGCCCGGCCCGATCAGTCGAACAGGGCGCCGAGGTTGAAGGCCTTTATCAGCTTGAATTCGAGCCGGAAGTCGTCGGAGCCGACCTTGTTGCTCTCATACCAGCGATGGACCGGGGCCTTGGCGACCAGGCCCATGTTCAGCTTCCAGGGCTTGTACTTGTAGGCCACCTTGGGACCCGCGTACCATTCCACGTAGGCGTCGCGCTGGCCGTTGTGCAGGTATTTGGACTCGTCGCTCATTTCCCAGGACGACTCCACGCCCAGATCCCAGTATTCGTTCAGGGCGTATGCGTAGCCCAGGTTCCAGCGGTACCTGTCGCCCTTCTGGTAGTCCCGCGCGCCCTCGGTGAAGGTGGCGGCGTTGACCTCGGTGTCGAAGCGGTTGGCGCCCAGGAAGTAGGTGGCGCCCACGCCCGCCATGACGCCCCAGGCGTCGTTGCCCGCGGAGTTGGAGGAGTGGGGCCCCACCGTGCCGGTGGGCACGATCCCGCCGAAATCCACGCCCACGGAGAACCAGTCCCCGGCCTTCTGGTCGAAGAGCCGTTTGTGCAGCAGCACGGCGGTGTCGCCGACGCCGTACACCTCCCGGTTCGAGGTGGTCGTGTTCTGCATGCGGACGTTGTAGATCGGGGTCGCGGTGCGGATGTCCAGACCGTCGATGATCCCGTAGCGGGTCTTGAAGACCTCGTTGAGCTTGGTGGTCTTGGTGTTGCCGTTGACCCGGCTGTCGCTCTCCCAGATGCCGTTGCTCTTGGCGTAGGACACGTTGCCGCCCACGGCGAAGACGCCCGCGGGAATGCTGAGGCCGCACGGGCCGAAGCTCGCGCCCACGGGCCCCCAGGCGGTGGGCGCGGCCTCCTCGGCGTGGGCCGGGCCCAGCAGCAGTGCGAGCAGCAGGCCAGTCACCGCTCCCATTCGTAACCAGTTCATCCTCATTCTCCTTTTGGTCGGCGCGGACGGCGGGGGGACTGACGCACGGGCCGGGGTTGCGCGCCCGCCGCCTGAAGCCTCGGATCCCCGTGATCGAACTGGGCGGCGGGTCCGTCGGCCGGTATCGCCAACGGGTTCGCGCCGTTAATCAAAATTCGTTCCATGATGCGGTGCGATGGCGGCGGCCGTTTGCGGGCAGGACGCGCGGCGCGGACCGCAACGGGCGGGAAAACCGCATCGGGCCGTGCCATCCGGGCGGGAGGGGGAGGGCGGCGAAAACAACTCGGCCGGAGCGCCGGTTCGGGCCCGGGGCCGCCCGGTTGCGCGGGGGCGGCCGCTTGAAGGACCGGTTTGTGCGGGGGGCGGCACAGTGTGTGCGCGCATGCGCCCGGAGCGGCTGGGCGGCTCCGGTGTTTCATGTTTGTAACAATGCGGATTAACCGTATTTTTTTACGGCGACGCCAGTGGCATGAAACTTGGTTTACCCCAGGTGCATTTCGTGAGGTCACAGCCGGGAGGTCGCCCGGCCGCATTGGCGGCGACGGCGACCCGTGATTCCGGCGCCGACCCGTGGCGGAACGCTCTCCCGAGCGGCCGCCCTGGGGGGAAACGGCGGCGGTGCGGACCGGACGGGATGTCCGTGTCGACAACAACCGTGTTTGGAAACAGAAAGGAGGAAAGAGTGCGAAAACTGCATCGATGGCACATGGCTCTCCTGCTCGGGATCATGCTGATGGGACTGAGCGCGCAGGCCTTTGCCTATGAAGCCATCACCGGCCCGACCGGTGTATTGTTCTATGATCGGGCCAAGGCCTACCAAGGCTACACCCTGTTCGATCCCACGGTGGCCAGCAAGACCACCTACCTGATCGACATGCAGGGCAACATCGTCCACACCTGGACCAGCGAGTACACCGCGGGCCTGCACTCCGTGCTGCTGCCCAACGGCCACCTGCTGCGCGCCGGCGCGGTGCCCAAGAAGGCCGAGGAAGGCTACTGCGGCATCGGCGGCGCGGGCGGCATCATCGAGGAGTTCGACTGGGACGGCAACAAGGTCTGGGAATACAAGCTCTTCACCAAGGGCAAGGAGATCCAGCACCACACCTTCTGCCGCATGCCCAACGGCAACACCATGATCCTGGGCTGGGAGACCATCTCCAACCGCGAGGCCATCAAGCTGGGCCGCAACCCCGTGACCGTCCCCCGCAAGCCGATCATGTCCAAGGGCATCCCCACCGACAAGTTCTGGATGGACTTCGTCCGCGAGGTGAACCCCGAGGGCAAGACCGTCTGGGAATGGCACGTCACCGACCACATCGGCACCGGCCCCAAGAAGCTCGACTTCAACTACATCCTGCCCGAGCCCATGGGCGGCACCTACGCCAACTACGACTGGTCCCACTTCAACACCGTCAACTACATCCCCGAAACCGACACCGTGGTCCTGAACTCGCGCAACCTCTCCGAGTTCTACTTCGTCAACCACAAGACCGGCGAGATCGAGTACCGCTGGGGCAACCCTTCGGCCTGGGACACCACGGCCCGCAAGCCCGGCTACTGGGATGACGGTTCCCAGAAGATGTTCGGCAACCACTGCGCGACCCCGCTCAAGAACGGCCACATCCTCCTCTTCGACAACGGCTCCGAGCGTCCCCAGGACCGCCGGTCCCGCGCCCTTGAGGTCGATCCCAAGACCGGCGAGATCGTCTGGCAGTTCGCCACTCGGCACACCAACAGCTTCAACTCGCACCGCCAGGGCGCCGTCCAGCGGCTGGCCAACGGCAATACCCTTATCACCTCCACCCACGGCGGCCACATCTTCGAGGTCACCATGGACGGCCAGGTGGTGTGGGAGTTCATCAGCCCGATATTCGCGGGCAAGATCAAGGCCGTGGTCAACAACAACGACGCCTTCGCGCCCGACGCGCACCTTGACGCCATGACCAATATGGTGCACCGCGCCTATCGCTACGGCGAGGACTACCCCGCCTTCTACGGCAAGTCCCTCACCCCGCAGGGGTACATCGGCGGCGACGACTGCCCGCGGTTCTTCCGCGACTATCACGCGGGCGCAGTGGTCGCCGCGCCCGTCCAGGCCCCGGCGGCGGCCGCCAAGGCTCCGGCCAAGGCAGCCTCCGACGACGGCGGCGACGGACCGGCCATGGTCGCCTACTAGTTGATGATCGGCGACGGGTTCCGGCCGCGCGCCGGAGCCCTCCGCGCCGGGGCAGGGGGCATTCCCCCGGACCCGGCGGCAACAGAACACAGCCCGAGCCGCACCCAAGGAGCGGCAAAGGAGACGAGATGAAACGACGCGAGTTTATCACCGGCGCGGCCGTGGCCGTCACGGCGGCGCTGATAAATCCGGTGAAGGCGCTGTCCTTCCCCACGGTCTTCCCCCACGGAACGACCATCTATCAGCCGGACAAGTGCTTCAACGGCTACACCGTGTTCGGCACCGAGGTCGAGTCCGAGGGCACGGTGCTCATCGACATGAACGGCAACGTGGTCCGGCAGTGGAAGGACATCTGCCAGGCCGAGCACCCGCCCAAGCTGCTCAAGGGCGGCTTCCTGGCCGGTTCCAAGCGCCCCGCCCCCGAGAAGAAGGGCCGCGTCTGGGCCGATCCGGACTCCACGGACCTGGTGGTGGTGGACTGGGACGGCAAGGTGCTGCGCAACATCCCCAGGGCGGGCATGCACCACGACTACCAGTTCGAGGGCAACCCCGTGGGCTACCATGTGCCCGGAATGCCGCTCGACAACTTCAAGGGCAACCTCCTGATCCTGTCCCACAAGTTCACCCACAACCAGTTCATCTCCGACAAGGAGCTGTATGACGACTATCTGGTCGAGGTGGACGCGAACGGAAAGGTGATCTGGGACTGGACGGCCTCCGAGCACTTCGACGAAATGGAGTTCCCGCTGGAGTTCAAGAAGACCATGTACAAGTTCCCGACGTTCTCCATGACCCGCACTCCCGGCAGGAAGGGCGGCGACTGGATCCACGTCAACTCCGCCTCCTACCTCGGTCCCAACAAGTGGTGGAGCGAGGACAAGGAGAAGTACGCGGCCTTCAATCCCGAGAACATCATCATCTCCTGCCGCCAGACCAACACCAACTTCATCATCGAGAAGAAGACGGGCAAGGTCGTCTGGCAGGTCGGACCCGAGTTCTACAACGACTCGGTCTGGAAGTTCGGCGGCAAGGAGTACAAGCGCGCCCTGTCCAAGCTCGGACAGATCATCGGCCAGCACCACACCCACATGATCCCCAAGGGGGTGCCGGGCGAGGGCAACATCCTGGTCTACGACAACGGCGGCTACGCGGGCTACGGCGCGCGCAACCCCGGAGCGCCCGTGGGCTGGTCCGACGCCCGCCGCGACTACTCCCGCGTGATCGAGTTCGACCCCTGCACCCTCAAGGTGGTATGGGAGCACTCGGCCAAGCAGATGGGCCTGCGCAACAAGTACCAGTTCTACTCGGACTACGTCTCCTCGGCCCAGCGCCTGCCCAACGGCAACACGCTGATCACCAACGGGGCCGTGGGCCAGTTCCAGGAAGTGACCCCGGATCACGAGATCGTATGGGAATACATCAGCCCGTACTACACGCAGAACGGCAACTACAACCTGGTCTACCGGGCCATGCGCGTGCCGTATGACTACGCGCCGCAGCTCAAGGCTCCCCAGGAGATCAAGGTGACGCCTCCGGACAACACGACCTTCCGGGTCCAGGCCGGTTAAAAGGACACCTCCCACAAAGGACGGGGCGGCCTCCCTCCCGAGGCCGCTCCGTCCGCCACAAGAGAAAGGAAAGAACATCATGAGAAAGACCGCAATCATCGTTTGCCTGGCGGGCCTGTGCCTGCTCTTCGCCGCCTCCGCCTTCGCGGGAGGCGTCGTCAGCTTCAACAAGGCCACCGTCGAGCAGATCATGGCCATCGAGGACATCGACATCCCCGAGGAGCTGGCCAAGGCCATCGTGGACTACCGCAAGGCCAACGGCGACTTCAAGAGCGCCGAGGACATGCTCAAGGTGCCGGGCATGACCCAGGACTTCATGGAGGAGCTCAACCCGCAGGTCACCAAGGACGGCGACGTGATCTTCGATCCCAACGCCGAACCCGCGCTGGCTCCGTCCAAGTGCTAGCGGACCATCCATGGCGCACGCGGGGGCCGCTCCGGAAGGGGCGGCCCTTTCCGTGTCCGCCTCGTCGCCCACCGGTCGCTTCCGCCTGGACATAGTCGCCGAATTCTGCTCAGGTGGAAGTAATCGGGAAAGTCCCGCCTTTCCTTGACGGGGCGCAACGAATTCGGTTCAGCCGGGGGACGGCGGTTGCGGCGGAGCGCCGAAACGGCCGCTGGTCTTGGCCCTAGGGCCGGGCAGGTAACCTATGAGGCACTTGAAAACAGTTATTTCCGGCGCCATCATGCCTGGGCCGTGGCCGCGCCGTGCGCGGCTGGCCGCCCTTGTCCTGCTCGCCTGCTGCCTGTTGGCGGCCGTTACGTCCGCTGCCGCCGGGCCCGACCCGGCCCTCCGTCTCACGCCCGAGGAAAAGGCCTGGCTCGCCGAAAACGGGAAGGACATCCTCTACGCCCCCAATCCCAACTGGCCTCCCGGCGACTACGTGGAGGACGGGGAGCACAAGGGCGTCGTCGCCGACTACATCCAGCTATTCGAGCAAAAGCTCGGGGTCCGGTTCCGGCGCGTTCGCTACAGCGATTGGGAGAGCCTTTACCACGGCATGATGACCGGCGAGTTCGACCTCGTCGGCGCGTGCCAGCAGACCGAGGAGCGCGAGAAGGTCTTTGTCTTCACCAAGCCATTCCTGGTGACGCGGCTGGTGGTGCTGACCCGGACGAACCGCCCGCGCATGAAGTCCCTGGACGACCTCAACGGCATGACGGTGGCGGGCATCGAGGGCTATTCCAGCCTGGATTTCGTGAGGGCCGACTATCCGGGGGCCCGGATCGTCGACTGCGATGACGACCTGACCGTCCTGCTGAAGGTGTCGGCGGGCGCGGCCGACGGGGCCGTGGTCGACTACATGGCCGCGAGCTACCTGGCCGACAAGTACGGCATCACCAACCTGCGGTACGACACCGAACTCAACCAGCACTGGGACCTGCGCTTCGCCATCAACAAAAAGAAGGCGATGTTGCGGGCCATCCTCGACAAGGCGCTCGGAACCATCGGCGACAGGCAGCGGCGGGAGATCTACAACCGGTGGGTGGGCATCCGGCTCGAACACGCGCCGGGCTTTTTCGAACGCAACCTGCAGGCCATCCTGGTCCTCTCGGGCGTGCTTCTGGTCCTGCTGGTGGGCGTGGCGTTCTTCAACCGTTCCCTGCGGCGGCAGGTCGAGGCGCGTACGCGGGAGCTGCGCCGAAGCGAGCGGGTCCTGCGGGACGCCAGGGACGCGGCCGAGGCCGCCAACCGGGCCAAATCCGAGTTCCTGGCCAACATGAGCCATGAAATCCGCACCCCGCTCAACGGCATCGTGGGTATGCTCAAACTCATTGAGACGACCCCGCTGAACGGGGAGCAGGCGGACTACGTGGGGACCGCCATCCAGTCCAGCAACCGGCTGACCCGGCTGCTTTCCGACATCCTGGACCTCTCCCGGGTGGAGGCGGACCGGCTCGAAATCGTGCGCGAGAGCTTCGACCCCGGGGACGCCATGGCCGCCATCGGCCAGCTTTTCGGGCCCAGCGCCAGGGAGAAGGGGCTTGAGTTCCGCGTCCGCATGGCCCCCGACATGCCCGCGCGGGTGCTTGGCGACGCCGTCCGGTTGCAGCAGATCCTCAGCAACGTGGTGGGCAACGCCATCAAGTTCACCAACGAGGGGAGCGTCGAGGTCGAGGCCAGCCTCCTGCCGCCGGCGCGGCCCGAGGAGCGCCGGTTGCTGTTCACGGTCCGGGATACCGGGATCGGCATCGGCGACCAGGCGCTGGGGACGCTGTTCTCCCCGTTCACCCAGGCGGACGGCAGCTATTCCCGCCAGTTCCAGGGGGCCGGGCTGGGGTTGGCCATCACGGCGCGCCTCACCAGGCTCATGGGCGGGGCCATCTCGGTGGAGAGTGCGGAGGGCGTCGGGTCGACGTTCCGCATCGACATCCCCTTCGGCAGGACGGAGGACGCTTCGGTCGCCGAGGTCGCACCAGCGTCGTCCGAGATCCGGTCCCCGGCCCCGCAGCGGGTGCTGATCGTCGAGGACGACCCCGTCAACCGTTTCGCCGCGTGCCAGATCGTCAAGCGACTGGGGTACGAGGCCGTGGCCGTGGCCGATGGGCGCGAGGCCCTGGAGGCGCTGCGCAGCCAGCCGTTTGACAGCGTGCTGATGGACGTGCAGCTCCCGGTTATGGACGGGGTGGAGGCGACCCGGCGCATCCGCGGCGGCGAGGCCGGGGCGCAGAGCCGGGCCATCCCCATCATCGCCATGACGGCCCACGCCATGAGCGGCGACCGGGAACGCTTCCTTTCCGCCGGGATGGACGACTATCTTTCCAAGCCCGTGGACATCGAGCTGTTGCGCGCGGCGCTCGCCCGGGCGGCCCGGACGGCGTAGGAATCGGCTCGGGCGTCGGCGCGGTTTGCGGCCACCGGCGAATGCGGTTATGGAGGGGGGACGCAAACCACCCGATCCGCCAGGACAGGAGACCATGCCCGCAACCAATTCCGGCTCCGGACTCTCGGAGCGCCTCAAGAAGCAATTGTTCCTGTACGTGGCCGGGGCCCTGCTGGTCCTCGCCCTGGGCGTGGGCGTGTCCTTCGTCGCCACGCTATTCGGCCAGCTCAAGCAGGCCGAGGAGGACGGGCTGGCCCACATCGCCAGGACCCGCGCCCAGGCCGTGGGGGAATGGTGCTGTCTGGCCCGGAGCCTCGCCCTGCAGGTGACCAGCCGGACCCGCATCCGCGAGGAGCTGGCCGCCTACAACGAGGGGCGGATTCCCATCGGGGAACTGGCGGCCTTCACCCGGCCCAAGCTTGAGGACGCCATGAACCTTTCCCGCGAGCTGATGGGCGTCACCCGGCTGGACCGGGAGGGGCGGCAGGTCGTTTCGGTCGGCGCGGCGGTGCCGGAGGCCCTGCGGACGCACCTGCCCACGGCCGGGGACGGTCCCCGCTTTTCTCCCCCGGTCCGGCTGGGGGACGCGCCCTGCCTCGTCATCGCCGCGCCGATCCTCGATCGCGAATCCCGGCCCGTCGGCACCGACCTGGTGGTCATGAACATCGGCCGCCTGCTGGAGATCGTGCACCGGACCGGGAGGACCCATCGCGGGGGCGACGCCAATCTCGGCTATGCGGCGGACGGCGGCGCGGCCCTCTTTCCCGACCCGGCGGGCGGGCTGCCGAAGCCCACGTCCAGCCGGCGCGAGGCCCTGGCCCTGGCCGTGGCCGGGAATGCGGGCATTCTGGGCTCGGGGGACGAGGTCACGGCCTATCAGCCCGTCGACGACTCCGGCTGGGGTCTGGCCATCTCCATCGACGAGCGGGAGCTCTACAACCCGCTGCGCCTGCGCCTGATCCAGCTATCGCTTTACTCGCTGCTCATCTACGCGGTCTGCCTGATCGTCCTGTGGCGGGTGCTCCGGCCGCTCACCGGGCGGCTCCTGGTCCATGCCTCGGAGCTGGAGTCCGAGATCGACGCCAAGACCGCGGACCTGACCGCCGAGCTCGACGCACGGCTCAAGGCGGAGCGCGCCCTCCAGGAGGCGCACCAGCAGTTGGAGGACCGCGTCCGGGAGCGGACCCGCGAGCTGGCCGAGGCCAACGAGGCCCTGCGCCAGACCCACGGCCGCCTGGAGCAGGAGCACGAGCAACGCAAGCTCCTGTCGCGCAACCTGATAAACCTGCTGGAGGAGAGCCGCATGGACGTGGCGCGCGAGCTGCACGACCACACCGGCCAGCTCCTGACCACCCTGCGCCTGGACCTCCAGGCCGCCCTGGAGCGGACCCCGGCCTCGCCCGGCGACGGCTGCCGCCTCCAGTTGGAGAGCGCGGCCGACAAGGTCACCCTGGTCCAGCGCGACATCAAGTCCATCTCCAAGGGGCTCCGGCCCGACACCCTGGAATACATGGGGCTCGCCCAGGCCGTGGGCACGCTGCTCGACGAGTACCGCGCCGCCACCGGCCTCGACATCCACTTCTTCCACAAGGGCGTGCCCCGGCGCTTTGACAGCCGCAAGGAGCTGGCCCTATACCGGATCACCCAGGAGGCCCTGACCAACGTGGCCAAGTACGCCCACGCCCGGAAGGTGCACGTCAGCCTCATCCTGCGCGACCACCGGCTGGGCCTGACCATCGAGGACGACGGCGACGGGTTCGATCCCGAGGCCGTGTCGGCCCAGGCCGGGAGCTCGGGCAGCCTGGGGCTGACCCTGATGCGGGAGCGGATGGTCCAGCTCGAAGGGACCTTCCACCTGGAATCCGCGCCGGGCCGGGGCACGCAGATCCTGGCCGAACTGGACATATCGGAGGCCGACGATGCCTAGACGCACCCTGCTCATCGTGGACGACCACCGCGTGGTCATCGCGGGCATCCGCAGCCTGCTCGACTCCCTGGCGGACGTGGAGGTGGCGGGCGAGGCCACGGACGGGGCCGAGGCCGTGGAGCTGGCCCGCAGGCTGCGGCCGGACCTGGTCATCATGGACATCTCCATGCCGGGCATGGACGGGGTGGAGGCCGCGGGCCTGATCCGCGAGGTCTCGCCCGGGACCCGGATCGTCATCTACACCATGCACTCGGACCAGCGCTTCATCCTGGAGCTGTTCAAGGCGGGCATCTCCGGCCACGTCCTCAAGGAGGGGCCGCCCTCGGACCTGTGCGCGGCCGTGGAGGCGGTCATGCACGGCGGCACCTACTTCACCACCATCGACCCGGCCGCGCTCCTGCGCCAGCTCGCACCGGAGCGCGACGGCAAGGCCCCGCTCCTCGACCTGCTCAGCCCGCGCGAGCTGGACGTCTTCCGGCTCCTGGCCGACGGCCTGTCCGTCAAGGAGGCGGCCGCCCGGCTCAACATCTCCCCCAAGACCGTGGAGACCCACAAGTACAACCTCATGGAAAAGCTCGACGTGGCCACCACCACGGACCTGACCAAGCTGGCCATCCGCCACGGCCTCATCTCGGTCTGACGCGCCGTCGTCACACGCCCTGGGGAAATTCCCCACCCCCGGCGGTCCGCCGCGCCGTCCGGCTGCGATCCTGTTTTGCAATCCGTTGAATTAACGCTATAAATTTTTGCGAGTCCTGTCCGGGCGCGCCGAATTTGAACCGTCAAATCAGAAGTCTCCCGATTGTTCGCGTCACGGTTTCGCCGCATGGTGAGGGCACTAGCGAACAACACGGAGGCGTCATGGACAGAAGGAAATTTCTCAAGCTGGCCTGCGCGGGCGCGCCCGCCCTGGCCGGGCTGGTTCCGGCGACGGCCGGCGCCGCCGGGGAGCGAAAGCCCCGGTACGGCATGGTCATCGATCTGCGGCGATGCGTGGGCTGCCAGTCCTGCTCGGTCTCGTGCTCGGTGGAGAACCGGGTGCCGGTGGGCCACTTCCGGGCCACGGTGGGCGAGTTCTTCGTGGACGAGGACGGGACCCCGACGGTGGCCACCCTGCCGAGGCTGTGCAACCATTGCGAGGAGCCGGCCTGCGTCCCGGTCTGCCCGGTGCATGCCACCTTCAAGGCGGCGAACGGGCTGGTGCTGGTGGACAGCGCCAAGTGCCTGGGCTGCGGTTTCTGCGTCCAGGCCTGTCCCTACGACGCCCGCTACCTCAATCCCGCCACCGGCACGGCGGACAAGTGCACCTTCTGCCTTCACCGGCTGGAGGCCGGGCTGCTCCCGGCCTGCGTGGAGAACTGCGTGGGCGGGGCGCGCGTCTTCGGGGACCTGAACGACCCGGAGAGCCTGGTCCGCCGGACCCTGGACGCGCACAAGGACGACGCGCGGGTCCTGGCCCCGGAAATGAAGACCAAACCCAACGTCTATTACATCAACCTGGACGCCTTCCTGGCCAGCCCGGCCAACGTCGGCCTGCCCATGGCCGAGGGGGCCCGCCCGGCGGGAGGTGAACATGCCTAAGGTCATCGAACTGGTCAACGCGCCCCCGGCCGTCACCTGGGGCGTCATGGAGCCGCTGGCCCTCGCCCTGCTCACGGCGGCGGCAGGGGCCGTGCTCCTCGCCGGAATCCTCTCCCTGGCCGGTCGCGGCGCGGACGTCCGCCGCCTCCTCCTCTCGGCGGGCGCCGCCGCGACCGTCATCGGCATGGGGGCCCTCGCCCTGTCCCTGGGCAGCCCGCTCCATCTCTACATGTTCCTGGTCTCGCCCTCGTTCAGCTCCTGGACGACCCTCGGGACCTTCCTGCTGCCCCTGTTCCTGGCGGCCACCTGCCTGGCCCTGTACCTGGACGCGACCGGCCACGCCCGGCGGAACGCGGCGGCCCTGGCCCTGCTGCTGGCCCTGGGCGTGCTGACCTACACCTCGCGAGAGGTGGGCTATCTGCAGGGGCGGGTCATGTGGCATTGGAAGCTCCTGCCCGTGGCCTTCGCCATGGCCGGGCTGGCGGGCGGGGCGGGGCTGGCGGCCCTGCTCGGCGCGCTGCGCCGCCAGGCGGTCCCGGCCGGGCTGCTGGCCCTGGCGGCCGTGGCCTCCCTGTTCTGCGCCGGGGCGACCGGCCTGTTCGCGCCGCCCACGGGCTTCGTCCCGAGCCAGCCCGCGTTCTGGGCCGGGCTGGCCGTGGTCGGCGTGGTCGCGGCCGCGCTCTGCCTGGCGGCCCTGCGCCTCGGCGCGCTCGCGCCCGTGGCCGGGCTGGCGTCGTACCTCGCGGGTTTCGCCTTCTACGCCAAGGTGATCTTCCTGGGCCAGTCCATCCCCCGCAACGCGTTCACCCCGGTGGACGCGGAGGCCGTGGCCCGTCTCGTCTCCGTTCCGT
Source organism: Pseudodesulfovibrio sp. (assembly GCF_028692895.1). Lineage (GTDB taxonomy): Bacteria > Desulfobacterota > Desulfovibrionia > Desulfovibrionales > Desulfovibrionaceae > Pseudodesulfovibrio. Next base: position 18,719 of record NZ_JAQUWN010000018.1, on the reverse strand, counting down.
CCGTCCTGGCCGTGCTCGGCAGCCTTGCGTTCCTGCTGGCGCTCGGCGCGGTCCTGTCCGGACTTTTCACCAACGCCGTCGCGGCGCAGGGAGGGCATTCCCATGGATAAGAAACGTCGTGTTCTCGTGAAGGCCGGGCTCTTCGCCGCCGGCATGGCCGGGATCGGCATCGGCGCGGCCGTCAGGGCCGGGGCGGCCCCGGCCGCCGAACCGGAACGGCTCGACCCCGCGCGCCTCTCGCCCCGGTCCCTGGCCCCGGAATACCGCTGCGCGGCCGACGGCTCGGTTCAGGCGGAAAAGGGCCGGCGCGTAGCCTTCAACCAGTGCTGGGGCTGCACCACCTTCTGCGGCGTGCGCGTGCACATCGACGAGGCGAGCGGCGAGGTGGTCCGCATGGCGGGCAACCCCTACAACCCGCTCTCCCACGAAAAACACTTTCCCATGTCCCTGCCGGTCAAGGACGCCCTGGCCCGCCTCTCGGCCCGTGACGACGCCGGGCACGCCGGGCGGTCCACGGTCTGCGGGCGCGGCGCGGCCATGTTCGAGGCCGCGGCCAACCCGTTCCGCATCACCCGCTGCCTCAAGCGCGCGGGCAAGCGGGGCGAGAACAAGTGGACGACCATCTCCTTCGAGCAACTGGTGGAGGAGGTCGTGGAGGGCGGCGACCTGTTCGGCGAGGGGCATGTGGACGGCCTGCGCGCCATCCGCAACCTCAAGGAACCGGCCAATCCCGAGCGCCCGGAGTTCGGTCCGATGAGCAACCGGCTGCTCCTGACCTACGCCGTGGACGACGGCCGCAGCGAATTCTTCTACCGCCGCTTCGGCATGAACGCCTTCGGCACCAAGAGCTTCGGCAAGCACGGGGCCTACTGCGGCCTCTCGTTCCGCATCGGGTCCGGCATGTTCATGGACGACCTGGCCAAGAACGCCCACGTCAAGCCGGACTACGAGAACTGCGAGTTCGCCCTGTTCTGGGGCACCGCGCCGACCCAGGCGGGCAACCCCTTCAAGCGCGCGGCCCGGCTGGTGGCCGAGGCCCGGACCTCGGGCAGGATGCGCTATGCGGTCATCGACCCGGTCCTCCGGCTGCCCGCGTCCAACGCGGCCCGGGAGCGCGCCCACTGGGTGCCCGTGGTGCCGGGCATGGATTCGGCCCTGGCCATGGGCATGATCCGCTGGATCATCGAGAACGAGCGCTACGACCGGAACTTTCTGGTCCGGCCCAATCCCGAGGCGGCGAAGAAGGCGGGCGAGATCAGCCTGTGCAACGCCACCTGGCTGGTGGCCCTGTCCGGCGAGGGCCGGGGCAGGTTCCTGCGCGCGGCGGACCTGGGCCTGGGCGGGGCGGAGGAGTACGCGGTCATGGACGCGGCGTCCGGCAAGCCCGCGTCGGCGGCCGGGAGCGACGAGGGCGTCCTGGAATTCCGGGGCGAGCTGACGCTGGCCTCGGGCGGGGCCGTGCAGGCGGCCACGGCCTTCTCGCTCCTGCGGGAGCAGGCCGATGCCCACACGCTGGAGGAACTCTCCGGCCACTGCGGCGTGCCCGTGCAGCGCATGATCGAACTCGCCCGCGAGCTGACCGCCCACGGCAAGCGGGCGGCGGTGGACGTGCACGGCGGCATGATGAGCACGTCGGGCGCCAACGCCACCTTCGCCTGCCTGACCCTGAACACGCTCATCGGCAACATCAACGCGAAGGGCGGCATCTCGGCCACGGCGGGCAGCTTCCACGGCCCGGCCATGCAGGGGCCGAAGTATGATCTGGCCGCCTTCCCCGGCCAGATCAAGCCCAAGGGCTTCCCGGCCATCCGCTGCCGCGCGCCCTACCAGAAGTCCACGGAATTCAAGCGGAAGCAGGCGGCGGGGCAGAACCCGTACCCGGCGGCGTACCCCTGGTATCCCTTCACGCCGCCGAACATGCCCGCCGAGCACCTGCTCTCCCACGTCAACGACCATCCGTTCCGCTACAAGTGCTGGATCAACTGGACGGGCAACGTCATCTACGGCCACGGCGGGCTCCAGCGGGCCGTGGACGCGGAGCTGAAGGACCCGAAGAGCCTGCCGCTCATCGTGGGCGTCGACACCTTCCACAACGAGACCAACGCCTATGCCGACTACCTGGTGCCCGACCCGTGCATGTTCGAGGGGTGGGGCGGGTTCTCGGGCGCGTGGTCCGGCGTGCTGACCAAGATGTCCACGGCGCGCTGGCCGTGCGTGGAGCCCCGGCAGGAAAAGGCGAAGAACGGCCAGCCCGTGTGCATGGAGCTCTTCGTCATCGAGACGGCCAGGCGGCTCGGCCTGCCCGGCTTCGGCGACCGGGCCATCCCCGGCGCGGACGGCGCGGTCCATCCGCTCAACGCGCCCGAGGACTACTACCTGCGGCTCGCCTCCAACATCGCCCACTTCAAGGGCCAGGTCCTGCCCGACCCCACGGAGGAGGACGTCCGGCTCTCCGGCATCGCCCGCATCCTGCCGGACATCGAGCGGGTCCTGCCGCCCGAGGAGCGCGGGCCCGTGGCCTGCGTCTACAGCCGGGGCGGCCGGTACGCGCCCTACGCCAAGAGCTATGACGGCGACTGGCTGGGCGGGCAGTGGAAAAAACCGCTCCAGATCTACAACGAGACCGTGGGCGCGTCGGTCAACTCACAGACCGGCGAGCCCTATGCGGGCGTGGCCTGCTTCAAGCCGCCGCTGTTGTGCGACGGCCGCGAGCTGCGCGCGGTCTGGAGCGAAAAGGATTACCCCTTCCTGATGACCTCGTTCAAGTCGAACCTCATCAACTCCTATTCCGTGGTCCTGGACCGGCTGCTGGCCATCAAACCCCTGAACATGGTCATGCTCAACGGAAAGGACGCCGAGAGGCTCGGCATCGCCCACGGCGACGAGGTGGAGATCGCCAGCCCGGCCGCCAGTGTCCGGGCGCGCGTCGTGGTGGGCGACGTGGTCATGCCCGGGGTCGTGGCCGTGGAGCACGGCTTCGGCCACCGGGCCCTGGGGGGCTCGGACGTGGTGGTGGACGGCCGGACCATCAAGGCGCGGGAGCGCGCGGCGAACGGCTTCAACCTCAACGACCTGGTCCCGAACGATCCGACGCGCCGGGGCGCATCCACCCTCCAGGAGCACGAGACCGGGGCCTCCGCCCGCCAGGGCATCCCCGTGCGCATCACCAGGGTGGGCTGACCGGGCCGGACGCAAAACCGGACGACGCAAAAAAAGGCCTGCGGGAGACCGCAGGCCCTTTTTTCGCGGCCGGGACGCCTCAGCTTTCCCGGCAGGGCACCGTGAAGTTGAACACGGTGCCGTTTTCGCGGCTTTCCTCAAGCCAGAGGTGGCCGCCCATGAGCTCGACCAGCCGTTTGGAGATGGACAGGCCGAGTCCCGCGCCGCTGTATCGCTTGGTCATGAAGTTCTCGCCGATGACGAAGGGCTCGAAGATGTGCTCCCGGTACTCGGGGGCGACTCCCACGCCGGTGTCGGCGACCGAGAAGAGCATCTCCAGGTTGCAGGTCCCGGCGTCGCGCGCTTCGCCCCAGGCGTTGACCGAGAGGCTCACCGACCCCTTGTCCGTGTACTGGATCGCGTTGTTCAGCAGGTTCATGAGCACCTGGCGGATGCGGGCGCAATCGAGGCTGATCCGCTCCGGGACGTTGTCGCCGAAGGACACGTCCAACTGGAGCCCCTTGGCCTCGGCCCGCTCCCGGTAGTGGGCGACCAGGGAGGCCAGCCCCTGCCTGAGCTTGCATTCCGACGGGGAGAGGCGCAGCTCGCCCGCCTCGGCGGAGGAAAGTTCGAGCAGGTCGTTGACCATGGTCAGCAGGCGGGTCGAGGAGGCCCGGGCGTCCTCCAGGAACTCTCGCTGCTCCTCGGATGGGCTGGACGAGAGGAGCAGTTGGGTCATGCCGATGATGCCGTTGAGCGGGGTGCGCAGCTCGTGGCTCATGTTGGCCAGGAAGACGCTTTTCGCCTTGTTGGCCGCTTCGGCGTCCAGTTGCGCCTTGCGCAGGGCCGACGTGCGCCGGTCGACGGTGTCCTTGAGGAGCCGGGTCTGGTCGTGCAAGGACAGGTGCGTCCTGACGCGGGCCAGGACGAGGGATGGAATGACGGGCTTGACGATGTAGTCCACGGCCCCGAGGTTCAGCCCCTTCTCCTCGCTGATGGTCCCGGTTCTGGCGGTGATGAAGATGATGGGGATGCACCGGGTCTCGTCCTTGGCCTTGAGGGCCTCGCAGACCTGGTATCCGTCCAGTCCGGGCATCATGATGTCGAGCAGCAGCAGGTCCGGCCGGGGCTCGGTGGAGGCCAGGCGGATGGCGTCCAGTCCGTTGACCGCGAACTGGACATTGTAGAGCGGCTTGAGCAGCTCCCCCAGGATCGCCAGGTTGGACGGGCTGTCGTCCACGACGAGAATGCGCGCCTTATCCATGGTTTTCCTCCCGCGGGCTTCGGTCCAGAAAGGCTCCCAGCGCCTGGTTGGCCCGGGCGAAATCGAATTTGTCCAGGGCGCGGCCGATCTCCACCGCAAGGCCGGGGGACGCCGCCTCCAGCGCGCCGCGCAGGACGCCGAAGGCGTCGATGGCCTTGATGTCGTGCTGCCCGAGCAGGATGCGCAGTTCCTCCAGCCTGGGCGGCAGCCCTTCCATGACGGCCGGGTCCACGGGGACGGATTGGCTGCCGGGCTCGTCGGGTCGGCCGAAGGCGCGGAAGACGGCTGTCGCCAGCGCGTCGCACTGGTCCAGGAGATCACGGACCGTTTCGCTGCCGGGACTCTCGTCCCGGTCGAGCCGGGCCTCTATCCGGACGAGCAGGGCGTGCAGGGCCTGAGCCCCGAGGTTGCCCGCCACCCCCTTCAGGGCGTGGGTCGCGGACCGGGCCTCGTCGTGGTCCGGCCCGGCGAGCAGGTCGGGCAGGGTCATCCGCGCCTCCTCGCACTCGCGGGCGAAGTCGACGAGGAGCCTGGTGTACAGGGATTCGTTGCCGCGCACCCGAGCCAGTCCCTTGTCCGTGGCTACGCCCGGCAGGTCCGGGAAGCCTGGGGGAGGACCGGCCAGTTCGGCCGGTCCGGCCTGTTTCGCCGGTTCCGGCGTGGGGCGGCCGCCGTCGGGCAGCCATGCCGAAATGGTCCGCAGCAGCAGGTCCGGGTCGATGGGCTTGGTGATGTGGTCGTTCATGCCGGAGAGCAGGCTTTTCTCCTTGTCGCCGGCCAGGGCGTGGGCAGTCATGGCGATGACGGGAAGCGTCTTGAGCCTGGGATTCTTGCGGATGGACTTGACCGCTTCCAGGCCGTTCATGACCGGCATCTGGATGTCCATGAGGACGAGGTCGTACTCGCTCTTTTCCAGGTGGGAGAGCGCCTCCAGGCCGTTGTTGGCGATGTCGACCTTCATGCCTGCGGATTCGAGAATCTCCCGCGCCACCTGCTGGTTGATCTCGTTGTCCTCGGCCAGGAGCACCCTCGCTCCGGCCACGTTTTCCGGGAGGCCCCGCCTGGCCTCGGGGGTGCGGCGATGCACGGTGCCGCCCTCGCCCTCGGCGAAGATGTTCATGATGGTGTCGAAGAGCAGGGACCGGTTGAAGGGCTTGAGGATGAAGCCGTCGAGGCCCATCTCGTCCGCGCGGTGGCGCACCTCCTCCTGGCCGAAGGCCGTGAAGAGGATGGTCTTGGGCCGGGTGGTCAGGCCCGTCTCCTCCCGGATCTTGCGGATCAGTTGGAGGCCGTCCATGCCCGGCAGCCGCCAGTCCGTTATCACGAGCCGGTAGGGCGCGCGCCGGTCGCTGTCCAGGATCATCTGGAGGGCCTGGTGCCCGTTGGTCGCGGTCTGGGTGTCGAAGGAGAAGGAACGCAGCGTCCTGGCTGTGATCTCGCGGGAGAGCTTGCCGCCGTCCACCACCAGGATGCGGATGCCGCGCACATGGCGCGGATAGGCATGGTAGGGGGGCTCGCGGTTGGCCTGCAGCTCGAAGGGGAGTTCCATGGTGAACGTGCTCCCCCGGTCGGGCTCGCTCGCCACCGAGATGGTCCCGCCCATCATGTTCACCAGCCGTTTGGTGATGGCCAGGCCGAGGCCCGTTCCACCGTACTTGCGGGAGATGGAGACGTCGGCCTGGTTGAACGGCTCGAACAGGTCGGCGAGCTGCTCCGGACTCATGCCGATGCCGGTGTCCTGGACCCAGAAGCGGATGGTGGCCCGCTGCTCTTCCTCGGCCACGACCTCCGCCCCGATGATCACCTGCCCCGACCGGGTGAACTTGATGGCGTTGCCGGTGAGGTTGAGCAGGATCTGACCCAGACGCAGCGGGTCCCCGACCAGGTGGTTGGGGACGGAGCTCTCCACCATGAGGAGGAATTCGAGCCCCTTCTTCTCCGCCTGCAGGCCCAGCATGTTGATCGTGTTGTTCAGCACGTCGTCCAGGACGAAGTCGATGGTCTCGATATCCAGCCGGTCCGCCTCGATCTTGGAGAAGTCGAGGATGTCGTTGATGATGCCGAGCAGGGACTGGGCCGAGGCGTAGGTCTTGGTCAGGTAGTCGTTCTGCTTGGGCGAGAGGTCGGTCTGGAGCGCCAGGTGGGTCAGGCCGATGATGGCGTTCATCGGGGTCCGTATCTCATGGCTCATCCGGGCCAGGAAGTCGCCCTTGGCCCGGTTGGCCTCCTGGGCCTCGGTCCGGGCCTTCTCCAGCAGGGCGGCGGCGGCCTTTCGGCCGTGGACGAAGCGCGCGCGGGTTACCGCGCCGAAGAGGACGAGGGTGAGGACGCCCAGGAAGATGCGCAGGTAGTTGGCCCGCAGCGGGACTATGTTCGCCTCGACGGCGCTTTGCGGCAGCAGGCAGAGGACCTTCCATTTGCGGATGGACGCGTCTTCCCGTAAGCGCACGATAAACCCCTTCTTACAGCACCACTCCATCAATGCCATGATGCCCTTCAGATCAAGGAGGAGAATTCATGGCCAAGGCATCCCGACAACAGAAGAAGCACCGTTCAGCCGATTTTTGGCGTAAGCATGTCGATGGTTGGCGTGCGAGCAAGCTGACGCAAGCCGAATACTGCCGCAGACATAAGCTTTCGGCAGGCGCGTTTTATCACTGGAAGCGGCGTTTCCTAGAGCAAAGCGAAGATGTTTCCGGCAACACGCCGGACATCGTTGCGATTCCGGTTCAGCAGATCACGGTCAAGGAAATCCAGCAACCGATCATTTTGCATGCTTCAGGCTACCAGGTAGAGCTGGCAGGCGACTTTTGCCAGGGCACCCTCGTCAAGCTCCTTGAAACCCTTGGCCGGTTCGCATGATCCTGCATTCAAACACACGGGTCTACCTCGTGCTGGGCTCAACTGATTTGCGCAAGGCCGTCAACGGCCTGTCCCTCCTTGTCGCCGGTCTTCCAGAGATGGATGTTTTCAGCGGGCAGCTGTTCGTCTTTTGCAACAAAAGCCGGACGCTCATCAAAATCCTCTACTGGGATCGCAACGGGTTTTGTCTATGGCAGAAGCGGTTGGAGAAGCATCGCTTCTTTTGGCCCGAGTCCAGGGAGCAGGCCCTGGAGCTTGGGGCACGTGAGCTTTCGTGGCTCCTTGAAGGACTCGACCCCACGCGGATGCAGGGCCATCCGAGTCTGAAATATTCGACTATTTTTTGACTATTATCTTTACATTTCAGTATATTATATGTAAAAAACCTCCATGAGCAACGCAGTCCTGCCAAATGATCCCAAGGCTTTGAAAGCCATCCTTGCCGACCGGGACGAATACATTTCCGAGTTGCAGGAGCAGGTCCGGTGGCTCAAGGCCGTCATTCATGCGGCGACTTCGGAACGTCGAGCCAAGCCCAATGCCAATGAACGGCAGTATTCGTTGTTTGACGAGGCGGAGGCTGTTGCTGCTGAGTTTCTGAAAGCCGACGACAGCACCGTCGCCGTGCCCAGCCATACCCGCAGGAAGAGAGGTCGGCGTCCCATTCCGCCAACTTTCCCCCGTGTGGAAGTTGTTCACGACCTGCCTGAAGAGGACAAGACGTGCCCCTGCGGCTCTCCTTTGACCCGCATCGGTGAAGAGGTCAGCGAAAAGGTGGACTTCATTCCGGCAAAGATTCAGGTGGTGCGCCACGTCCGGCCCAAGTACGCCTGCCGCGAGTGCGAGGGCGTGGAGGACGACAGCCCCACCGTGAAGATAGCCCCTATGCCGCCGCAGGTAATTCCCAAGGGCATCGCCACACCTGGTCTCCTGGCCTATGTCCTGGCTTCCAAGTTTGTGGACGGGCTGCCGTTTTATCGCCAAGAGCGCATGTTCGCCAGGTTGGGCCTGGATGTTTCCCGGAGCACCATGTGCGGCTGGGCTCTGCGGGTCGCCGAGGCTTGTGAGCCGATCATGGGCCTTCTGCACGAAGAGATTCTGTCTGGGCCGGTCTTGAATCTGGATGAAACCACGGTGCAGGTGTTGAAAGAACCTGGCCGGAAGAACACGAGCAAATCGTATATGTGGCTCGCCCGAGGCGGACCTCCTGGAAAACCCGGCGTACTCTTTCATTATTCGCCCTCGCGTTCCGGCAAGATTGCCGAGGAGTTGGTGCGCGATTTTTCAGGCTACCTGCAAACCGACGGTTATGCGGGGTACAACGCACTGGGAGAGCGGGAGGGCATCATCCATGTGGGCTGCATGGCGCACGTGCGACGCAAATTCATGGACGTGCTCAAGTCCGGGACAAAGAAACGCGGCACGGCTCAGGAGGTGGTCGATCTTATTGCTCAACTCTACGGCCTGGAAAAACAGGCCCGGCAAGCGGGCTTTGATGCGGATCGCATCCTGGCCATGCGTCAGAACCAGTCCCGTCAGATCATGGACACCATAAAGGCCTTGCTTCTGGAGCGGGGACAGCCCACGCCGCCCAAAAGCCTTCTCGGGCGGGCTATAGCCTATGCCTTGGGACAGTGGGAACGAGTTGAAACGTATCTTGAAGACGGAATCTTGCTGCCAGATAACAATTTGGCCGAAAACGCCATCCGTCCCTTTGCGGTTGGTCGGAAGAACTGGCTCTTTTCAGGTTCACCCAGAGGCGCTGCAGCAAGCGCGGCCTTGTACAGCTTGGTCGAGACGGCGAAGGCCAATGGACTGGAACCATTGCGATATCTGCACTTTCTCTTTGAAGAGCTGCCGGGCGTGAAGTCGGATGATGAGAGAAGAAGCTTGTTGCCGCAGTATCTTGCCCCTGAAGAACTGGTGTGATAGCTAGATGGTGAAGATTGGAAGAGGCTAAGAAAATTTACGCTTACAAAGCTGTTTCCGCTCACGTCTTCCCGGCCGTGAGCGCCGGGCGTCACCTGGATGGTGGAAAAGGTGTAGATTCCTTCGGGGGTGGTGAACTGCCCGGACTCCTCGGCGGCGATCCGCTTCCAGGCCTCGGGATGGAGGGCGGCGAACGAGACGGATTTCCTGTCATCGAACATGAAGGTCCACTCCTGGCTCTTGTCGGGCGAGAGCAGCCAGTAGCCGTCCATGTTCAGGAGCATGGTGTGGTCCCGCTCCCCCGCGTCTCTGGCCACTTCGTCGAGGATGCGCTGGCCGAGGTAGTTGAGGATGATGATGCCGCGCCGTTTCCCCGCCTGGTCATAGAGCGGCGTGCAGACCCGCAGCATGGGCTTGAGCGGGCGCTCCAGCTCCCCGTTCTCAATGTTCAGGTCAAAGGGGGAGACGTAGATTTCGCCCTTGCCCAGCTTCATCGCCTCGATAAAGTAATAGCGGTCCCGCTTGTCCTGGAGTTGCGAGGCCGGGACGGCCGCCGGACGGCCATTGTTGTTGTTCACCCGGATCAGCTCCATGCCGTCGAGGTCGAGGATGCGGACCTGGTCGTACACCTTGCTGATGTTGCACAGGCTGACGAATTCGCTCTGGATGTCGTGAAAGCTCGTTTCGTCCCGGTCGTTCAGGTAGTTCAGGAGCTCTACGTGGTGCGAGGCCAGTTGGAGGTCGATGAACAGGTCCTTGAGCCCGATGCCGACGACCTTGGAGCCAAGGTTGTTGTGCATCTGTTCGTTCAGGCGCAGGGATTTGCCCTCGGCGTCGACATCGATCTTGTACATCTGGTGCAGGGCCAGGCCGCTGGCCAGGGAGAACACCAGAACCGTGGAAAGGAAACTGCGGATATCGAGAAGCCACCAGTCGATTCTTTTCATGGTTCCGCCATGTTGTTCGTGAGCGTCCCCTTCCGTTGCGGACCGCCGCAGGCCGCTCCGGACGGCCGGGCTTGGGACGGCCCGGCCGTTCCCGGAGCCGACGCCTTTTGGGATGGGCCGTATTCTGTCTCATACGTGATAATTCATGACTTGGTAACAATTATGCTTTTTATCTTCATATTTATAATGCCGACGGAAAAAGAACCCGGGAAAACAAGGAGGCGGCTTTTCACTTCATCCGGCCCGTCTCCCGTTTTCACGAGGCGAGGGCGGAATCCGGCTCAAGGACGATGACCGGCCCAGGCAATCCCGCCGCCCCGTCATCGGCGGGCCGCGCTCCCCTGACGCAGCCGTTCGTCAGGTCGCTTCTTTTTGTCGTCTCATTCCTGCGGTCCGCCTCTTCCGGTTCCGGCGCCAGACGCTCCCGGTTCGGCGACCCGAATCCCCGACTTCGCTCACCTGGTTTTTCCGGTTCGGCTTCCGGTTTTGGGCGTTCCCTTCCTCCCCCGGACGCCATGGCGGGGGAGACGCTCTTTTCCACGAGGCCGGGAACGGATTGATTGATCGTACGGTCAATTTTGATTAACCAATCAATCAGTTTGCAAACTTTTTTAAAAAATTATTTAATTACAGCATATTATGGCTCAACATTTTTCTTGAGCAAAGAAAAAAACGTGATACTTAAGAGGCGTGACCGGGGAGGACCGGCCGCGAGACGAGCAAAAAACCAAAACTTCGGGGATAAAATTATGAGACACTTTACCGCTTTCATGATCGTGATGGCCATGGTCGCCGCCTTCGCCTTTTCCGCTTCCCAGAGCATGGCCGCCGGCCACCCGGTGTCCACCACCGTGTCCGACGCCAAGGCTTCCGCCGTCGATTCCGACGTCCGGCTGGACGGCCGCGTCATCAAGCACATCAACGGCAACGAATATCTCTTCGACGACGGCACCGGCGAACTGCTGGTCTACATCACCGATCCGGCCCAGCAGCGGATTGCCGCCAACGGCCAGAACGTCGAGATCAAGGGCAACATCGTCCGCAACTTCATGTACACCGAGGTGCAGGCGGAGTCCGTTTCCGCCCGTTAACCGATAGCTCCGCCCACGAGGGCGAAAGGGAGGCTGTGGCAGCAGCCTCCCTTTTTTCATGCCCGGCTTGCGGCGTGATCCGGCGACGTGGAGGGAGCGCAGCAGGATCGGACCGGGGCTTGGCTCGACGATCCGCACGTGTAAAAAGGGGAGACTGTGGCAGCAGTCTCCCCTTTTACTTCGGGGTGGGTCCCGGCCGGAGCCGGGACCCGGTCAGGTCCATGCGGTCCTTGGGGAGGCCGTGGTCTTGCGAGTTGCGGTCACCAAAACCGGGCCTGACGAGCTATGGGTTACCGTCCGTCGTCGCAGGCGTCGCCTCCGCCGGGACGGGAATGTTCGGCCGTGCTGGTCGATTCGCACGCCTGGAGGGGCTCCTCCGGGGCGGGCGCGGCGTCCTCACGGGCCAGGTACTCGTACTGGGCGTACCGCTTGGCGTAGTCAGCCTCGATGCGCTTGCGCAGGGTTTCGGCCGCCTCGGGGTGGAACTTCTCCAGCATGGCGTAGCGGTTCTCGCCGGAGAGGAATTCCTGGAGGGTGCCGTCGGGCGCCTTGGAGTCCAGGGTGAACGGGTTCCTGCCCTGGTCGGCCAGCGCCGGGTTGTAGCGGTAGAGCGGCCAGTAGCCCGAGGCCACGGCCAGCTTCTGCTCCAACTGGGTCTTGCCCATGCCCTTCTTGATGCCCTGGTTGATGCAGGGGGCGTAGGCGATGACCAGGGACGGGCCGGGGTAGGCCTCGGCCTCGGTGAAGGCCTTCAGCAACTGGTTCTTGTCCGCGCCCATGGCCACCTGGGCCACGTAGACGTAGCCGTAGGTCATGGCCATGCGGCCCAGGTCCTTCTTGCCGGTGCGCTTGCCCGCGGCCGCGAACTTGGCCACCGAGCCGAGGGGCGTGGCCTTGGAGGACTGGCCGCCGGTGTTGGAGTAGACCTCGGTGTCGAGCACCAGGACGTTGATGTCCTCGCCCGAAGCCAGGACGTGGTCCAGGCCGCCGTAGCCGATGTCGTAGGCCCAGCCGTCGCCGCCGAATATCCACTGCGAGCGCTTGGTGTAGAGGTCGGTCATGGCCGCGATCTCGCCGAGCACGCCGTCGGTCTCGCCCCGCAGGGCCTCCTTCAGCTTCGCGCCCCATTCGGTCGATCCGTCGGCCTTGTCCTTGTTGGCCAGCCAGCCCGCCAGGGCGATCTTCCGCTCGCCGTCCACCCCGGCTTCCAGGGCGTCCAGGGCGAGCTGGGCCAGCCGCTCGCGCCGGTTGGCGTATGCCATCTGGATGCCGAAGCCGAACTCGGCCGCGTCCTCGAACAGGGAGTTGCCCCAGGCCGGGCCGTGGCCGTCGCGGTTCACGCAGTATGGGGTGGAGGGGGCCGACGCGCCCCAGATGGACGAGCAGCCCGTGGCGTTGGCCACGACCATGCGCTCACCGAAGAGCTGGGTCAGCACCTTGACGTAGGGCGTCTCGCCGCAGCCCGCGCAGGCCCCGGAGAACTCCATGAGCGGCTGGCGGAACTGGGAGCCCTTGACCGACTCGCGCTTGAAGGCGTCCTTGTAGGCGACGGTCTCTGCGAAGTCGAAGTTGGGGACCTGGTCGCCGGTCTGGGTGGCCAGGGGCTTCATGACCAGGGCCTTTTCCTTGGCCGGGCAGATGTCGGCGCAGTTGCCGCAGCCCAGGCAGTCCAGGGTGTTGACCTGGAGACGGAAGCGCATCCCCTTGACGTCCTTGCCCGTCGCGTCCAGCGTTTCGAAGGCGGCCGGGGCCCCTTTGAGCTCGTCGTCCGTGGCCAGCACGGCGCGCAGGGCGGCGTGAGGACAGACAAAGGCGCACTGGTTGCACTGGATGCAGTTTTCCTTGATCCACTCGGGCACAAGGATGGCCACGCCGCGCTTCTCGTACTTGGCGGTGGCGGCGGGCATGGCGCCGTCCAGGCTGAAGGCGGACACGGGCAGGGTGTCGCCCTTCTGGGCCAGGACCGGGCGCATGACGTTCTTCACGTAGTCGGGCTCGTCGCGGACCACGGCCGGGTCGTCGGCCAGGGTCTTCCAGGCATCGGGCACCGGGATTTCCACGATGGCGTCCACCGCGTTATCCACGGCGGCGTTGTTCATGTTGACGATCTTGTCGCCCTTCTTGCCGTAGGCCTTCTTGATGCCGTCCTTGAGCAGGGCCACGGCCTGGTCGAAGGGAATGACGTCGGCCAGCTTGAAGAACGCGGTCTGCATGACCATGTTGATGCGGCCGCCCAGGCCGGCCTCGCCCGCGATCCTCACCGCGTCCACGGTGTAGAACTTGAGGTGCTTCTCGGCGATGGTCCGGCGCATGGCGGCGGGCAGCTCCCGGTCCATGTCGGCGGCGGTCCAGGCGCAGTTGAGCACGAAGGCCCCACCGTCCTTGATCCCTTCCAGCACGTCGTAGAGGTGGACGTAGCTCGGGTTGTGGCAGGCCACGTAATCGGCCGAGGTGACCAGGTAGGTGGACTGGATGGGTTTGTGCCCGAAGCGCAGGTGGGAGATGGTGATGCCGCCGGATTTCTTGGAGTCGTAGGCGAAGTAGCCCTGGGCGTACATGTCGGTGTTGTCGCCGATGATCTTGATGGCCTGCTTGTTCGCGCCCACCGTGCCGTCGGACCCCAGGCCCCAGAACTTGCACTGGACCGTGCCCTCGGGGGTGGTGTTCAGGGTCTTGCCCACGGGCAGCGAGGTGTGGGTCACGTCGTCGACGATGCCCACGGTGAAGTGCTCCCTGGGAGCGGGGGCGTCCATGTTGTCGAACACGGCCTTGGCCATGGCCGGGGTGAACTCCTTGGAACCGAGGCCGTAGCGGCCCGCCAGGACCGTGGCGGAGAGGCCCTCCTGCTTGAAGGCGGTGCAGACGTCCTGGTAGAGCGGGTCGCCCAGTGCGCCGGGCTCCTTGGTCCGGTCGAGGACCGTGATCCGGGAGGCGGACCGGGGCAGCACGTCCAACAGGCGTTCGACCGAGAAGGGACGGTAGAGCCGGACCTTGACCAGGCCGACCTTCTCGCCCTTGGCCGTGAGCTGGTTGACCACCTCCTCGATGGTCTCGCAGGCCGAGCCCATGGCCACGACCACGCGGTCCGCATCGGGCGCGCCCACGTAGTCGAAGGGCTTGTAGCTCCGGCCGGTCAGGGCAGAAACCTTCTTCATGTACTCCTCCACGATGCCGGGCACGGCGTCGTAGAGCGCGTTGACCGTCTCGCGGCCCTGGAAATAGATGTCCGGGTTCTGGGCCGTGCCACGGATGTTCGGGGTCTCGGGGTTCATGGCCCGGGCCCGGAACGCCTTGATCTTCTCCATGTTGACCAGGGGCTTCATGTCCGCGTAGTCGATGACCTCGATCTTCTGGATCTCATGGGAGGTGCGGAACCCATCGAAAAAGCTGACAAAGGGCAGGGAGGCCTCGATGGCCGAGAGGTGGGCGACCAGGGCGAGATCCATGACCTCCTGGACCGAGGCCGAGGCGAGCATGGCGAAACCGGTCTGGCGGCAGGCCATGACGTCCTGGTGGTCGCCGAAGATGGACAGGGCGTGCCCGGCGATGGCGCGGGCCGAGACGTGGAACACGCCGGGCAGCAGCTCGCCCGCGATCTTGTACATGTTCGGGATCATCAGCAGCAGCCCCTGGGACGCCGTGAAGGTGGTGGTCAGCGACCCGCCCGCCAGCGCGCCGTGGACCGCGCCCGCCGCGCCCGCCTCGGACTGGAGCTGGCGCACCTTGACCAGTTGGCCGAAGACGTTGCGGCGGCCCTGGGAGGCCCATTCGTCGGCGATCTCGCCCATGGTGGAGGAGGGCGTGATCGGGTAGATGGCCGCGGTCTCGCTCATGGCGTAGGCGACGTGCGCCGCGGCGGTGTTGCCATCCATGGTCTTCATTTTCTTGGACATGACTGTCTCCATTGTGTGGTTTTGCGCCGCCGGGGGGGACGGCTATGCGTTTTGCCGGACGATGGCCACGGTGGACCGGGCGATCTCCAGCTCTTCGTTGGTGGGGACGATGAGGATCTTCACCGGGCCGCCGTCGGCCTGGATTTCGCGTATGCCGGAGGCGCGTTTTGCGTTCTTCACTGGGTCGATGCGGATGCCGAGCGGTTCCAGCCCCTTGCAGGCCTCGGCCCTGACGTCGGCGTCGTTTTCGCCGATGCCCGCCGTGAAGACCAGGGCGTTGACCGTGCCGAGCACGGCCAGGAACGAGCCGATGAATTTCTTGACCCGGTAGGCGAACATCTCGAAGGCCAGGCGGGCGTTGTCGTCGCCCCCGGCCCTGGCGGCGTGCACGTCGCGCATGTCGCCCGTGCCGCTGATGCCGAGCAGGCCGCTCCTGAAGTTCATGGCCGCGTCGATCTCGTCCAGGGTCATGGAGGCGTGCTTGGCCAGGAAGGGCAGGATGGCGGGGTCGATGTCGCCGCAGCGGGTGCCCATCATCAGCCCGGCCAGGGGGGTCAGGCCCATGGTGGTGTCCACGCACTTGCCGGCCTTGACCGCGTCCATGGAGCAGCCGTTGCCCAGGTGGATGGTGATGAGGTTGACCTCGGACGGGTCCTTGCCCAGATACTGCGCGGCCTTGCGCGACACGTACTTGTGCGAGGTGCCGTGGAACCCGTACTTGCGGACCTTGAGGTCCTTGTAGAACGAGAGCGGCAACGGGTACATGAACGCGTAGTCGGGCATGGTCAGGTGGAAGTCGGTGTCGAAAACCACCACGTTGGGCGTGTCGCCGAAGATCTTGCGCGCCTCCACGATGCCCGTGGTGTTGGAGCTGTGGACCGGGGCCAGGGGGATGTTGGCCCGGATGGTCTCCACCACCCGGTCGTCCACCAGCTCGGGGTGGGAGAAGGACTCGCCGCCCTGGACCACCCGGTGGCCGATGGCGTCGATCTCGTCCAGGGACGAGACGGCGCGGGCGAGTAGCTTTTCCACCATCAGGCGCATGGCCTCGACGTGGTCCGGGATGGGCCTCTCCTCGGCGTGCTTCTCGGCCTCGTCGGCCTCGGGCAGCTCGGTGTGGGTGATGCGGCCCATGGGCTCGCCGATGCGTTCGACCACGCCGCTCGCCAGGACCGATTCATCGTCCATGTCGCGCAGTTGGTACTTGAGGGACGAGCTGCCGCAGTTGATGACCAGTACCTTCATGCTAGAGCTCCTTTTCCGCCTGGGCCTGGATGGCGGTTATGGCCACGGTGTTGACGATGTCGCGCACGCGGCAGCCCCGGCTCAGGTCGTTGACGGGCTTGTTCAGGCCCTGGAGCACCGGGCCGATGGCCGTGGAGTCCGGCACGGCGCGCTGCACGGCCTTGTAGGTGTTGTTGCCGGTGTTCAGGTCCGGGAAGATGAAGACCGTGGCGTGCCCGGCGATCTTGCTGTCGGGCAGCTTGGTCCGGGCCACCTCCGGGTCCACGGCGGCGTCGTACTGGAGCGGCCCCTCGATGGGCACGTCCAGGCCGCGTTCGGCCGCCAGCTTCTTGGCCAGCTCCGTGGCCTCGATGACTTTTTCCACGTCCTCGCCCTTGCCCGAGGTGCCGGTGGAGTAGGAGAGCATGGCCACCTTAGGCTCGATGCCGAAGAGGCGGGCCGTGGCCGCCGAGTCCAGGGCGATCTCGGCCAGTTGGGCCGCGTCCGGCTTGGGATTCACGGCGCAGTCGCCGAAGCAGACCACCTTGTCGTTCATGCACATCAGGAAAACCGAGGAGACGATGGAGCTGCCCGGCCGGGTCTTGATGAACTCGAAGGCCGGGCGGATGGTCTGGGCCGTGGTGGTCACCGAGCCGGAGACCATGCCGTCGGCGTCGCCCATCTTGACCATCATGGTCCCGTAGTAGGTGGGGTCGCTCATGCGGTCGCGGGCGTCCTCCATGCGGATGCCCTTGTGTTTGCGCGTCTCGAAGTAGGCTGTGGCGTACGCCTCGAACCGGTCGGACTCCGTGGGATTGATGATCCGCGCGCCGCCCAGTTGCACGCCCAGGCGGCTCGCGGCCTGGCGCACCTCCGCCTCGTCGCCCAGGAGGATGATCTCGGCCACGTTGCGCCGGACAAGGATTTCGGCGGCCTGGAGGACGCGGTCGCTCAGCCCCTCGGGCAGGACTATGCGCTGCCGCCGGGACTTGGCCTTTTCGACGAGGTTGTATTCGAACATGAACGGCGTGATCTTGTGCGAGACCGTGGTCACCAGCCGCTTGCGCAGCTCCTCGGTGTCCACCCTGGATTCGAACAGGGCCAGGGCCGAGGCGATCTTGGCCGTGTTCTCCGGGTCGATGGTGCCGTGCAGGGCCTGGAGGATCTGGGTGGTGCGGAAGGTGTGGTCCTTGACGCTCAGGATGGGCACGGGCACGCCGGTCCAGCCCTCGATGAGCCGGTGCAGGCTTTCGGTGGGCTGGATGCCGCCGGTCAGGACCATGCCCGCGATGTTGCCGTATGCCGACGACTGGCGGGAGGTCAGGGCGGCCAGGATGATGTCCGAACGGTCGCCGGGGGTGATGATCAGGCTGCCCTCGGCCACGTAGTTGAGAAAGTTGGCGATGTGCATGGCCGCCACCAGGAAGTTGTCCACGGGCTGGCCGAGCTGGCCGTGGCCGTAGAGGACCGTGGCGTCCAGCCACTTGATGACGTCGCGGATGGTCGGGTCGCCCAGCCGCTTGTCGTCGGGGATGATGTATGTCAGCAGCGGGTGGGTGCTCGCGGTCCGCTCGCGGATGGTGTCGAGCAGGGTGGCGGGCATGTCGGGGTCGGCCCGGTTGACGATCAGCCCCAGGATTTCCAGGCCGCGCTGCTCGAAGGTCTCCACGGTGCGCTGGGCCGTGTCGCAGAGGTCGGCCTCGTCCTGGCCGCAGCCGTTGACCACCAGCAGGACCGGGCAGCCCAGGTTGGAGATGATGGCGATGTTCATCTCGTATTCCAGGGTCGCGTTCTCGCCGATGTAGTCGCTGCCCTCGCAGAGCACGAAGTCGTATTCCTTCTCCAGCTCCTTGAACTTGTTCAGCGTGGTTTCCAGCAGCAGCGCCTTCTTGCCCTGGTTGAGCAGGCGGCGCGCCTCGCTCAGGGTGTAGGCGTGGGTCCGCTCGTAGGGAATGTCGAGCTTGAAGTGGCGGACGGCCAGGTCGATGTCGTGGTCCGGGACGTCCTTGAGCGGGTCGTTGATGATCGGGCGGAAGATGGCCACCCGCTTGACGTGGGCGCGCAGCAACTGCATGACGCCCAGCAGGATTGCCGACTTGCCGCTCCGGGGCTCGGTGGCCGCAATGTACAGGCTCTTCGACATGGTTTTCGTCCTTTTCTCCCCCAGGGAGGGAGGGCTTTCCGGGGAAAGCCCTCCCGCGTCGCGTTCCATTGGGGGTTGGGGGTGGTGGTGGGGCGGAACGCGACCTCTTGGGGCTGATTCTTTGTTCCCTACAGGTCCGCCGGGTTGATGAAGTGGCGGGCCTCACCCGCCGAGTCGCGGTCGTAGCAGACCAGGCCGCAGCGCAGG